>JAYTAB010000025.1:0-20382 GCA_043737735.1 Candidatus Saccharimonadota bacterium
AACCAGTTTGCCCTCAAGACCAAGCTCTACATCAAGGCTTTACAGGCTAGCATGGCTGAGCTGGAGCGGCTGCGGGGAGGTTTTGCTGCGTAAGGTGAGAACCTTATATACCCCCGACAAATACTTTCTTGGGGGTATAATACGTCCAGCTAGACAGTCTTGGCGGCTGGTTTGCCGGCAGGGTTGTCGAGACGCTTGGCCATACCGGTTAGCGCTGCAGTGATGTCGCTCGTTTCGGCCAATAGGTCATCGACGGGCATGGTCGGGTAGATTTGCTGCACGATCATGAGGAGGGTTTCGACTTCGGCGCAGGACTGACGGCCGGACAGACAAGCGTCGCGGAAGCCACTACGGCCGGCTTTGGTGCCGCTCGCGATTCCGGTCGGTATGCGGAGGGCTGCTTGCTGCAAGCTACCGCTCAGTCCAAGCCGCTCGGCGGCTGGTAATTGAGCCGTTAGCTGATAAATCTCGACTACAAGTTGCATCGAGCGCTGCCAGATCGGCATATCTTTGAAAGAAGTTATTGTTGACATAAGTACACTATACCCTATGGTTCATTTTTGTAAAATTGCTCACGCTTTTGAACTCGATATGGGGCACTTTCTTGGGGGTATAGTTCCGTCTCGTCGAGTGATACAATATACCCAATATGCTTTTGCCTATTCGCAAATTGATACGTCGTGGTGCACGTAGTGTGGCACAGCTCCTGAATGGGTTGAGCGGGGGCAAGCTTAGCCCTAATATGGTAACGATCGTCGGTTTGCTGATGCATGCGCCTATCGCTGTGCTTATCGCGACGCAGCATAATTGGTGGGCGGCTGGGATGCTGGTAGTCTTTGGTCTGTTTGACACGCTGGACGGTGAGCTGGCGCGCTTGCAGGATCGAGCCTCGGCTGCTGGCATGCTGCTGGATGCATCGACTGATCGGATGAAAGAAGTCTTGCTCTACAGCGGTGCGGCCTATGCCTTGGTCCTCGGCGCCCATCCTACTACGGCTGTTTGGGCGGTGGTGGCGTGCGGTGCCTCGATCTGCGTCAGCTACGTGAAGGCCAAGGGCGAAGCTGCCGTAGCGGCCAGTGGCACTCGACTGACGCATGCTGAGTTGAACCGCTTGTTCTCTGGTGGACTACTGAGTTTCGAGATACGCATGGCGCTGCTGGTCGTTGGTTTGCTAGTCAATCAGCTCACAATAGTCCTGGTCGTCATCGCGCTGCTGGCCAGCTTTACGGCAGTGCAGCGCCTGGTGCTGATTAGTAAACAACTCATTCGAGATACATGAGGGAATTATGATAAAGATTGACCTACACACGCATTCGCAAGCCTCGTCCGACGGTTCGTTGCGCCTGGCCGACTACCGCAAGATGCTTAGGGGCCGGCTCGACTACATCGCCGTGACCGATCATGACACGATTGACTTTGCCCTCGAGCTTCGTCGTGAACTTGGCGAGCAGATCATTGTTGGTGAAGAGATTACGACTCAGCAGGGCGAGATAATAGGCCTCTACCTGCAAGAAGCGATTCCGGCCGGGTTATCGGCATCAGAAGCAGTTGAGCATATCCGGCGGCAGGGCGGGCTGGTGTATATCCCGCACCCCTTCGAAACGGTCCGCCACGGTCTGTCGACAACTGCAATGGAGTCGATCGCCGAGGTAGTTGATATTATCGAAACCTACAATGGACGGAGCTTTCAGAATCGTAGCGCTCGGGCTGCGGACTGGGCGGAACAACATATGGTGCCCGGTGCAGCCAGTAGCGACGCGCATGGCTGGCATGGCTGGGGCAACACCTATAGCAGCATCGCTGACGTGCCTTCTGTGGATGCTTTGGTGGGGTTATTGGCCAACGCTACCTACAATACGACCTCGACTGGCATCCGTGGCCGGCTGTACCCCAAGTTGAACCGCTTGCGGAGGCGTAGGTAGATGCTTCAGGACATATTTTTTGCCTTGTGGTTTTTCTTGCCGGCAGGCGTGGCAAACATGATGCCGATTTTTGCTGCCAAAATCCCCAGACTCAGCACACTGAACGCGCCAATTGACAGCGGTCGAACCTATCGTGGCCTCCGGATTTTTGGTGCGCACAAAACGTGGCGCGGCCTGATCACGGGCATTATCTTCGCTACCTTGGTGCTCGGCCTGCAACAGCTCGCTGTCGGGCAGTTTGGCTGGTTGCGCGACCTAACATCCCAAGTGGATTATGTCGATTTGCCAACCCTGGTACTCGGGCCGCTCTTCGCCATTGGCGCGCTGGGCGGCGATGCGATCGAAAGTTTTTTCAAACGGCAACGCCGCATTCCACCAGGGCAGGGCTGGTTCCCATTTGACCAAACCGACTATATTATCGGTGGTGCTATCGCCACTATGCCGTTCGTCAGTCTGAGCCTCTGGCAATACGCGTGGTTGCTAGCGCTCTGGCTGCTTGTCCACCTCGCCGCCAGCCTGATAGGCTACCTGATCGGCGTCAAAGAACGCCCGATATAATGGTATATTATAAGCATGAGCAGTTTCAAAATCGTGTTTATTCATGGCTATGAGGGAACTCTCCTAACGGATTGGTATCCAGAGGTGACCAGATCTTTGGACGAGCTTGGGGTAGACTACGCTGTGCCGGATCTGCCTGGCGGCGATCGTCCACATGCCAAAAAATGGATAGAGGCAGTAGATGATGAAGTTATTAAGTCGGATAAACCTATTGTGCTTGTCGGGCATAGCCTGGGGTCACGGACCGCCTTGCTATACCTGGAGCAGTACAGGCAGTCGGTCAAAGCAGTTTTCTTGGTCGCAGCATTCGGTAACAGGGTAGAGAATGCCGAGCGTCACTCGGGAGTGTCTTATCCTGATTTTTTTGAGCATGAAATCGACATAGATGCCGTCAAGAAACTTTGTAGTCGGTTCGTGGTGCTGCACTCACTTGATGACGATGTGATTGATTACGAACAAGGTCGAGAGATAGCAAGGGATTTAGGGGCAAGATTGGTCACGCTTGACGGTAGAAAACATATGTCTAGTCCGGCCGACGCCCCCTATGTGATGAAAGAGCTCAGGGATGAGTTAGGCTTCTGACGGCGCTTTGATCCGTCTTGGTGCCCTCCCTCTGGTTGTACGCGTTTAGTTATCAAGGTATAGTAAATCCTATGTCGATTGTCGTTGTGCGTGGTAGCAGTACTCCAAATGGTCTGGGTGATGCGGAGGGTGGTGGCCTGGCGGCCCGTATTCGGACTACATTCAATCACCGCGCTGAACTATTAGGTTGGGGACAGCATGGTGTTTGGGATCGCACGACCACGGGAGAGAGCATAGGTGACATGCGAGCGCAGGTCAAACTCGATCGGAAAGACGCCCGCCTGATAAGCGCCCTGAGGCGGGGGAAGGTCGTGGAAGTCATAATGCCGGGTCTATATGACGCTGCAATTCAAACCAAAACAAATCTCACTGTCACCAGTCACGAAGTTTTTGCAGAAATCCTCAGCAAGATTACTCGCAAAACGCTAGATGCGGGACGTGATGTAATCTTTGTCGGGCCTACGCCTCTCGGCGATCGACAGGTCCAACTCAACCATCGTGAAATTTTTGACGAAACAACGCGTCAGCAAAACGGTGTAATAGTCCGGTCGATTGCCGAGGAATACGGGGTTCCATACATCCAACTTTATGATGTATGTGGCGGCAAAAGCGCGGGGGCCGAAGGTTTCATTAGTCGTGATGGCGTACATCCTGCCACATCGGCACATGAAATAGTACATCGATTAGTGCAAGCGGAAGTCGATGCGTGTTTTGAGATACCGATTCCTGAGCATACTACAGAGACGTACTTTCCAGACACGTTCTGACGATAGAGGGTACTGGCGGCAGAAACTATTTGGCGGCAGGTGAAGGAGAATCGATTTTGGTGGTCTGAACCTGATCGGCAGCCTTGGCAGCCTTGGTAGCGGCGCGCTTGGTGAGCTTTTGGGCTGCAGCAGCGCGTTGGTCCTTGGCGGCGGCACCAGCAGCGGCGCGGGCATTGAACTTGTCGACGCGGCCTTCGATGTCGACGATGCGCTCTTCACCTGTGAAGTACGGGTGAGACGTCCGTGAAATGTGAACTTTCACGAGAGGGTATTCGATACCGTCGAGCGTAATTTTGTCCTCGGCTGCGACTGTCGAGCGGGTGACGAAGGTGTCACCGTTGTTAAGGTCTTGGAAGACCACTTGGCGATAGCTGGTGGGGTGTAAATCTTTTTTCATAATTCAAATCATAGTATCACATCTGTTATCGACTCGTCAACGATCTGACCGACATTTATCTCAGCTATGACTATCGGGGCGGGATTTTTCGCCGGGGTCGGATTGTCGTTTGCGGGCCTCTTCGGCCATGCTACGCAGAACCATAGTCTTGAGGGATTCACCCATGTGTGCCGCTTCGGCTAGGGCTTCCGGGCCTGTTTGTACATGCGCCGTGGTCGGTTTGCCTGGGGCGTGTTCCTTGTGGTGTTTGGCTGCAGGGGCTATGGGCGGGGGTGCTACAGGTGGGGTAGTTCCAGCGGGCGCTATGACATTGCCAGGATCGGGTTGCCCGGCCATGCTACGCAGAACCATAGTCTTGAGGGATTCACCCATGTGTGCCGCTTCGACGGCGACTTCTGGGTCTGTAGAAGGCGTAGGAGCTATAGGAGGTTCGGCCCCTATAGGTGCGATCAGCTCGGGTGGTGCCTGCTCGGACGGAGATATGCCCGGCCGATCCGATGATGAATCTGATGATGGCTCGGCTGCTGTAATTTGGTCGAGCTGATCGGAATCGTCGGTCGGATAGGTGGGGTAATCGTTGTTTGGTCGCCGTCTCCTGACGAGTATAACGATGACGGCTGCCAGAGCGGCTACCATGGCGACTATGCCGAGCACTAGCCATACGGCCAGAGGTGAGCCAGACGATGCCGGCTTCTTGGCGCTGACTACTGCTAGCTTGTCGAGATTAATTACCGAGCGGAGGGTCACTGCCTCGGTTGCAGCACTATCTTCTTGACTGACGCTCGTGGTCGAGGCTGTGACTGCTTGGTTGTAATTGCGGCCACCATAGGTGAATGACACCGTATATTTGCCGACAGGGACATCGGAGAAACTCATGATGCCGTTTTCGTCGCTCGTTGCTGACAATTTGAGGCTAGACAGTTGGCCTTTGATGCCGGGCATGCCCTCTGATTTATTATTGGTAAAATAGACTCCAAGTGTGAATCCCTTGGTTGTGAACTCGGCTATCCCCGAGCTGATTGATTTACCAGCATCGTTGCTTCGGACGATTTGATAGAAATAGCTGGTGTGCGGTGTCAGGCCGGTAATATTATGCGTCGTATCGCCACCATTTGTCGCTGTTTCGTTGGTTGTCTGATCTAAGATCGCAGCGGCCGAACCGTAAACAATACGCGCCTTTGTCGCATTGCCGGCGGGAACCTTGAACTGAGCGGTCATGCTACCAGTGGTGACGGCGGCGTTGGCCTCGGCTGACGGATCGGGCACCACTACTGGTGCGGGGGTTGGCTTGGGAGTTGGCTTGGGAGTTGGCTTGGGGGTTGGCTTGGGGGTTGGCTTGGGGGTTGGAGTTGGAGTTGAGGGTGGCTGAGTCTGCGGGGGTTGCGTTGGCGGTATGATGACGGGCCGAGTTGCCAGGCAGGCGTCAGGGATAAGCTTACCGATGAATATTGAACGAGTGATGCTGTCAAATGAGGTAGTGGTAACGTTGACGCCTAACGGCGTACTTGCACCGGCACCGACATTGTTGATGGTACCCGAAATCGCATACCGAGTGCCTTTGTAGAGATTATTGTAGACAGCACGAAAACCATAAGTGCCCGGAGTGGGATCGCCCGGGAAGTGTAACTTGATGTAGTTGGTGATAGAGGTGTCGCGATAAAGCCTATCGGTGTTGGTGGTTACTACTGTGCCCGCGACATTGACGCTAACACTGGGCTGAGCTAGATTTGTGGCATTGGAATCCGTCGCCCAACCGTATATTACGGTGCTAGTTCCCTCGAGAGCACAATAGTCCGCTCCCCCGTAAGGGTTTGCTATGGCGGCTGAGCCGAATTGCATATAATATACGCCGGCGCTGGCGACAAGCGCGACGGTCGCAAAGCTCGTAGCGGAACGAGCGAATGACTGAGTAAGTGAATATCGTTTCATAATATATGTGGCTTTTGCTAGTGTCTGCTCAACCTGCTCATGTTTCTTAATTAACAGTATAACCGACAACTGCGCGTCTGAGAATAGGCATATTGCATCAGAGGGGCCTACCATGGTAGAATGGCAACATATTAATTAAGCAGGTTGGGGCAATCGACCTCTTTGCCATTGAATTTATTCATAGCCCGTGCAGGGCAGGCAAGGTACCCACACCGAAGAGCAAGGCCGACAGAAAGGTTCCTATTATGGCTACAGTCACTGTAGATATCAAAAAGTTACTAGAAGCAGGGGCGCATTTTGGCCACCAGACTAGCCGCTGGCACCCCAAGATGGCGCAATACATTCACAGCAAGCGCGGCACCATTCACATTATCGATCTAGCTAAGACCGTCGAAGGCCTGGAGCGATCGCTCGATCTTATCAATCGCCTCGTCTCGGAAGGCAAACCAATCCTGTTCGTCGGGACCAAGCGTCAGAGCAAGGACGTAGTCCTCAAACTAGCCGAGGACACCAAGCAGCCCTTCGTAGTCAACCGTTGGCTCGGTGGCATGATGACCAACTGGCCGACCATATCGGTTCAGATCAAGCGTCTCAAGGACCTGGAAGCCAAGATGGAATCCGGCGAATTGCAGGCGAAATACAACAAGCTCGAAGTACTTCGTTTCCAACAGGAAATCGACGACAAAAACTTCATCTACGGCGGCATCAAAAACATGCCAGCCAAGCCCGGTGCAATCTTTGTGTTCGATATGGTTCAAGAAGTTAACGCCGTTCGCGAAGCCCGCAAACTCGGCGTACCTATCATCGGCCTGGTCGACACCAACGCCGACCCATCGCAAGCCGACTACCCGATCCCATGCAACGATGATGCCATCAAGACAGTCGAATTGGTCGCCGACTATGTCCGCCAAGCTATAGCACTCGGACAGGCCAAGCGCGAGAAAGCCGCACCTGCACCCGACAAGGATGAAAAGCCTGTCGTCCTCGGCGCCTAAAACCTAGATATATAAACGTATTAATAGGAGAGTAGCAGTATGCCACTATCATCAGAAAGCCGTATGCCACGTATGCCGTTACCGCCTTTCGGGGAAGTAATAGATACTCGATATGCAATGCCTATTTGCATAGGGAGGGCGCTTGTCGATAATTTGCAATCACCAGTGTTGCAGCAGCGTGTAATTGACGATAGCCGGACAATCGTGCCGGGTTCAATCTTTACAGAAAGAGGCAGCGGCTCGATATTTGATATTCCAAATCAACTAATAAAGGATTAGAAAATAATATGGCAGTAAACATCACAGAAGTAAAAAGACTAAAAGATCTAACTGGTGTCGGCCTGACCGACGCCAAAAAAGCGCTGGAAGAGGCGAAGGGCGATTTCGACACAGCTCTCGAAGCGATGCGCAAGAAGGGCATGACCAAGGCCGACAAGCGCGGTGAGCGCGAAGCCCGCGCTGGAGTTATCGGTAGCTATTTGCACGACAATCGCATCGGTGTGCTCGTCGAGATCAACTGCGAGACCGACTTCGTGGCCCGCAACGAAATCTTCACTGGCCTCGTCAAGGACGTCGCCATGCACGTCGCCGCCAGTAACCCAGAATACGTGAGCAATGACCAAATATCAGCTGAAACTCGCGACAAAGTAGCTGCAGAATTCACCGAAAAGCTTGTCGCTGAAGGCAAGCCTGAGAACATGGTAGCCGGTATCGTCGAAGGCCAGCTCAAGAAGTACTTCGCAGAGCGTTGTCTGCTCGATCAGCCGTTCATCAAGAACCCCGATCAAACTGTCGGTGACTACGTCCGCGAGCACAACGCCCGCCTTGGCGAAAACATCGTCGTCCGCCGCTTCTCACGCCTCGCTCTCGGCGAAGTGTAGTCTATCATTACTATTGTGATACGTGTAGCAGACTTAATGATCTAAATGTGCTAGGATCCAGTGGTTATTGGCGTATTAAATCAATATTAAGTTTGCAAGGAGTATAACTATTATGCCTGTACCTACGTCTGAAACCGGATTCGGAGCCCCATATTTTAACCCCGATGATGTCGATGAATTATATTCGGTAAGCGTTCAATTGTCTGAAGGTAGGGCATCGAACCAAGAAGCGTCTCACAATGGCAACAGGGACGAGAGTGTCAGTAGTGTGGTTATAGAGGAAGCTCAAAAGTAGTTGGACGAACTGAGGCAGGACCCCGTAGCTGCAGAAGAAGTGTTCAGCACGACTGTACCGGCTGGCCAACGAATGTTCGTCGAGTTTCGAGTTCCTGGAGAATTGATAGACGATACAGTAGATGTTGCAAGCAGTTGGGGTTGTTTGGACAAGGATTGTGTAGCGAAGTTGGTGATTGCCGGTATGGCCGATCGTGTACAGCGAGAGCGTGCTACGCCAGATTCTCTGGTGTAGAGGTTCCCGGACATAAAAAAGGGCAGGGGGCTATAGCGAGCAAGGCCGAAACTTGGCGTGTACCGGAAAACCATTTTGTCATGTACAATTGTGTATATTCAGTGAGTAACTTATATCTTATCGAAGAAGGGTAAAGGCTATATGGATCCAAACCAGTCAGTCAAACAAGCAGCCGAGAAGTTTCAGCAGGCACTTGAGCATTTTCAAACGAATCTCAAAACTCTACGCACTGGCCGGGCAAGTTCAGCGATGCTGGACGGTGTTATCGTCGAGGCATATGGCACGCCAATGCCGCTCAATCAAGTAGCTACGGTGACCGCGCCGGAGGCCCAGATGATTCAGATTTCACCATTTGACCCCAGTAATATTCAGGCGATTTCTACGGCTATCCGCAACAACCCTTCGCTCGGCATGAACCCGTCGGATGACGGCCGTGTCGTACGTGTGCCGGTACCGGCACTGACGGAGGAGCGCCGCCGCGACATCGTCAAACAAGTCGGACAGAAGCAGGAAGAATGCATGATTAGCTTGCGCGGTATTCGCCACGACGCCATGGACGCCATCGACAAAGCCAAAAAGGCCAAAGACATCGGCGAAGACGATGCTAAGCGCCTCGAGAAGCAGGTCGATGACGCCTTGAACGTCGCCAAGGCAACCGCCGAAGCCGCTTCTCGCGCCAAAGAAACCGAAATCATGACCGTCTAACGCCACTCCATGATTGATATTGGCACCAGTCAGAGCCTAGAGAAGTTCAATGAACAGCTCATAGGATTAAGGGACGACATAGACCTCGGTGTAACCGAGTTCTTCGACGCCGACGCCGATGCTAGTCTTGAGAATACAGAATTCTTTATCAGCGACCAGGGGCAGTACGCCAACCGATTGCTACGAGAGTTTTCGCTGCGTCCAGGCAAGCGGATCAGGGGTGCGTTGACTATGATAGGCTACGAAATGTTTGGTGGTTCAGACGCCCAGGTCGCCCGCACCGCGGCAGTTGCCATCGAGCTCACTCAGAACTATTTGCTGATCATTGATGACGTCATGGATCGCTCGGATAGTCGCCGCGGTGGAGAGACGGTTCATATGCATTATCGAACACATTTATTACAAGATTTGCCAAATGCTGCCAGGGACCATGCCAGCAATATGTTGGCTATCAATATTGGTCTGATCGCTCAACACAAGGCCGCTCGACTGCTCGGCAGTGTAGGTGCGGAACCGGCACTGGTTGTCCGGGCTCTCGACACTTTTCACAAGAACATTGCCGCGACGTGCTATGGCCAGCTGGATGACCTGTGGAACACGATGGATGTCGATAGTTCGGAGGCGGACAGTATACGGACGTATGAACTGAAAACGAGTTATTATACCTTCATAAATCCGTTGCAAACCGGGGCGGTGTTGGCGGGTGCGACAGACGCCGATCTAGCTGTTTTGCAGGAATTTGGCCTCCATGCGGGCCTAGCATTTCAACTGCAGGATGATGTTATCGGCATGTTTGGTGTCGAGAAGACATCTGGCAAATCAGCTCTGGACGACCTTCGCGAAGGCAAGGTAACGGTGCTCATGAAGCACGCTCTGAGCCATGCTAGTGACGCCGATGCCGAGGTGCTACGCGCCGCTCTCGGAAATCCCGACGTGACCGAGCATCAGCACCTCGAGGTGCAGCGAATCTTGGAGTCGACTGGTTCGCGCGAGTATTCGCTGCAAAAAGCTCTGGCCGAGGCCCGCGCCGCCCATTCTATCGTGCGATCTCAAGTAAACTGGGACCCGGAATCGTGCAAATTCCTCGAAAATATATTACAGTACATAGTCGAAAGGGAATCATAAACATGACGAGTACTCAGCCGCCGCTGCAACATCTCGGCGTTATCATGGACGGCAATCGCCGCTGGGCCAAGCAATATGGTCTGTCTACCATCGAGGGCCATCAGGCCGGCTATCGGGCACTCATGGAATTGCTGCCGCCAGTCCAAAAACTACACATTCCGTATATAACGTTTTATGCATTTTCCACTGAAAACTGGAGTCGCGATAAGCTCGAGGTAAAGGGAATCATGAAACTAATGCTCTGGGTAGTCAACACCAAGCTCGATGATTTTGTGAAGGAAAACATTCGTATCTTGCTGGTAGGCTCTGAGGACAATGTACCGCCAGATGTACTGAAGGCGCTGCGTCGGGCCGAGGCAGCGACGGCACATTGCACCGGCATAGTGCTCGGTATCTGCTTTAATTACGGTGGTCAACAGGAAATCGCTGACGCCATGAAACAACTCACAGCGAAGGGTGTGGCGGCAGAGGATATCACCATCGACGTGCTGTCGCAGTGTATGTACGCGCCGGAAATGCCACCTCTCGACCTGATCATCCGCACGTCCGGTGAACGTCGCCTCAGCGGCTTCATGCTGTGGCGAGCGGCCTATGCCGAGTTGTATTTTACAGATGTATTCTGGCCGGATTTCGATGAAAAAGAGCTGAATCTGGCGCTGGCGGACTATGCGCAGCGCGGCCGCCGGTTTGGCGTCTAAAATACATCACCGTAAACGTCTGAATCTCTAGGCGCTTTCCGCTAAACCCTATATACTGGGAGGTAAGATATGATTTTATTAATACTAGGGTTGATACTATTTATTGGGTTGGTCGTGGTGCACGAATGGGGGCATTTCATTATGGCTCGGCGCAATGGGGTTGAAGTCGAAGAATTCGGCATCGGCTTCCCGCCCAGAGTGTATAAGCATAAGACTAAGGGTGGTTGGCTGTTCACGATCAATCTGCTACCACTTGGCGGTTTCGTCAAGCTCAAGGGCGAACACGACAGCGATACGGAGCCTGGTACCTTCGGTGCGGCCAGCTTAACTGCTAAGTCGAAAATTATGGCGGCCGGTGTGGTTATGAATTTGGTCACGGCCTACCTGTTGTTGATACTGCTGGCGTTGGTCGGCATACCGAAACTTGTTGACAGTCAGTTTACGATTAAGAGTGACACCAAAGTCATCAAGAGCCAGATTATCATCGGCGGAGTCGAGCCTGGTTCACCGGCGGCCAAAGCGGGTATCCTGCAGGCCGACCATATCGTGTCGCTCGGTCAGCCTGGCAAGGAACACAAGATAACGACCTCCAAGGACCTGACTGCCGCCGCGCGGCAAAACGCTGGCAAACGAGTCGCACTGACCTATACTCGGAAGGGCGAAACCAAGCATGCCACGACTACCATCCGAACGCTTGCCGAAGTAAATACTAGCACGAAGACCGACAACCCGAAGGGCTATCTCGGGGTTTATCCATCCGATTTCACGCTGCAGCGCTCGACCTGGTCAGCACCGATCGTCGCGGCTGGACTCATCAAACAGTTCACGGCACTTACGTTTCAGGGCCTCGGCCACGCGCTCAAGGGCCTCGGTAGCCTGATCGCCGGCGCTGTCACCGGCAATAGCACGGCACGCAGCGATGGCCAGAAGAAGGCAAGTGAACAGGTGTCCGGGCCGGTCGGAATCTTCGTCATATTGCGCGACGGCAGCTCACTCGGCTTTCAGTTTATGCTGATGATCATCGCCATCATTTCGCTGACATTGGCCATCATGAACATCCTGCCGATTCCGGCGCTCGACGGCGGCCGCCTGTGGTTGACGCTCGCCACGCGCGGCATCGGCAAACCGATATCCCAGGGCAAGGAAGAGCTCATCAACGCCAGCGGCTTTATCATCCTGATCATCCTGATCATCCTGATCACTGTTGTCGACGTCAAACGCTTTTTCTAATGGGCGGGACCAAGTCCTCGAGTTGATAACCTCGCTGCAGGGTGTATAATTGAGGGCAGGAGATATCACTATGCCAGCCAAGAATTGGACTAAATTATTCAAAAACTACGGGGGCCTGTGGGTTGCATTGCAGGCTGATGAGACGACGGTGATATCGTCTGGCGAGCGACTGGCTGATGTCATTCGTGTGGCCGAAGGCAAAGGCTACGAGAAGCCAATTCTTACTAAAGTCCCAAAGAAGGACATGGTGTATATAGGGTCACTGTGAGTCGTGGCATTTCGTTCCCCTACAAGAAGATAGACGGTAGGCTTAGGCCGATTATTGCCATTGAACTGGGACACACAAAGACTTTTGGATACGAGGTGCTCGTTGATTCCGGGGCGGATATCTGTGTTTTCCATGCTGATATTGGCCGGTCAATTGGGCTCGATATTGAAAAAGGCGAACGCTTTGAACTGGGTGGAATAACTGGTGTCGAACGCGTTGGGTACCTGCATAAAATTATGCTAAAAGTTGGCAATGTGAGTTACCAAACCAGGGTTGGTTTTACAGACAGCATGAGGGATGGTGCGTATGGTATGGTCGGCCAGAAGGGCTTCTTCGATCGCTTTGCAATCAAATTTGACTATGCAGAGCGCAAACTTATCTTGCATAAAAAGGATTGGACGTAGCCGCGTAGCTCAAAGATCCGAGTATAGACCAACATAATTTGATAGGATAATTGTATGGCTCACCCTAGGAAGTTAGTGAAGTTGGCACTAGCGCCTGCCAAAAAGCCTATGATGGTTGGTGTTTGGGCGCACAAGAAAAGGCCTAATGCTTACAAAATCGAAGAACTGGTTGAGCCCGATAACGACATCAGTGCTGATATTGAAGCGAGTGTGAACCAACCGTTACTTGAGGGTGCGTAAAAGTTGGTCTCCATTGCAGATGGCGAGAAACTAATGTTTAATGGGACTAGAGTTATGCAACCCGTAGAAAACACAGACACTTCCAATTCACCTGGCCAAAAACTGCCGTGGTCGCCATTGGCGGCCGGGCTGATAGTCGTTGCTATTTATTTTGGGGCAATGACGCTCGGCCAGTTCCTGATCAGCATATACCCGGCTCTGCAGGGCTGGTCCAACACTCAGACGAACGATTGGCTGGAACAGTCGGCGGCTGCCCAGTTTGCGTTTGTGCTGTTCGTCGAGGCTGTTACGCTCGGCTTGTTATATTCTGTCATGCGCCGCCGCAAGGTTGGTTTCGGGCGGATCGGACTCATAAGACCTCGGCTGTATGACCTTGCTGTGACGCTTATGGCTTATCCTCCGTATTTTATCCTCAACGGAGCTGCGTCTCTCGGTGCAACGGCGTTGTTTCACCTAGACACGGCCCAAAAGCAGCAGACCGGGTTTGAATCTGCTAGTTCGCCGACTGACATGGCTTTGACATTTGTCAGTCTGGTCATATTGCCACCGATCGTCGAGGAGATAGTGATGCGCGGATTCCTGTTCGGTAGCCTGAGAGACAAAATGCCTGTCGTCAGAGCGGCGATACTGACAAGTGTTATATTCGCAGTCGCCCACCTGCAATTCGGCAGCGGCGCGCCATTACTGTGGGCTGCGGCCATCGATACCTTTATGCTGTCACTGGTACTCTGTTATCTGCGCCAAAAAACCGGCAGTCTGTGGGCTGGCATCGGACTGCACGCCCTCAAGAACTGCGTAGCATTCGTGGTCATATTCATTTTTCCGAAATTACACCTTGCACTCTGAACGACTGCTAAATTTTTGACTGTATTTTGTCGCAGAGCGGGGATAATATATGAGCGAGTTCTTCATTTTCGCGGCGGAGTATAGACATCACACTCACAAATGCTCCAAAACAAAACTTGATCAGTTTAGTTCTTGTGTCACGTTATCCTGAGAAGATATATCTGTAGATATATCGCCGAGGGAAACGTGGGACAAGGGCTAAAGTGGCGAGTTTTGTGGAACATTTGTGAGTGTGATGTCTATAGGGTACACTATACGGTAATGAATACGTGTCACTCTTCACTACTCTTTACGACCGGCCCCGTCTCTCGACAGGGTCTGTTCAGCTGTCCATTCGACAGTTTGGCGACGGTTTGGTCGATGCCGCTTTGTCGGTTAATTATTTAAATCTAACCATTTTTGTCCCGTACCGTTTCGATCATGTGATTCGTGTACGAACCTAGTAAATATAGAAGGGAAAAGCCATGAGTTCAATGAGATTAAGCCAATTATTCACCAAAACCAGCAAAACTGTCCCCGGCGACGAGACGTCCCGCAATGCCCAGCTCTTGATCCAGGCGGGGTACGTCTACAAGGTCATGGCCGGTGTCTACGCCTATACGCCGCTCGGGCTGCGGGTGCTCGAGAACATCAAGCAGATCGTGCGCGAGGAGATGGATGCCATCGGCGGCCAGGAACTCATCATGAGCAGCCTGCAGAAGCGATCGACATGGGAAGAGACTGGCCGCTGGGATGACGAGGTAGTCGACGTATGGTTCAAATCGAAGCTAAAGGACGGCACGGATGTCGGATTTGGCTGGTCGCATGAGGAAGCGATCATCGAAATGATGAAACAGTTCGTCAGTAGCTACAAAGACCTGCCGATCAATGCTTACCAGTTTCAGACCAAGCTGCGCAACGAACTCCGCGCCAAGTCGGGGATCATGCGGGGCCGCGAATTTGTTATGAAAGATATGTACTCCTGTAGCGTAGATGCCGCGCAGCACGATAAGTTCTACCAGGACACTATCGATGCCTATATGCGCGTCTACAAGCGCCTGGGGCTTGGCGATGACACTTACGTGACATTTGCCAGCGGTGGGGCATTTACGCAGTTTAGTCATGAGTTTCAGACCGTGTGTGAAGCCGGTGAAGACATTATTTATCTGCACCGCGAGAAGAACATAGCCGTCAATGAAGAAGTGCTCAACGACAAGACGTTGGCAGATCTCGGCGTCAAGCGCGAAGAACTTGAGAAGGTCAAGTCAGCCGAAGTCGGAAATATATTTAATTTTGGAACACAAAAGAGCGAAGATACTGATTTTGCATTTACTAATGAGCAGGGTGAGCGTCAATTCGTCTATCTCGGCTCATACGGCATCGGCATTACTAGGGCGATGGGGGTGATCGCCGAGAAATTTGCCGATGAGCGCGGATTGGTCTGGCCAGAAGCCGTTGCACCTGCTAAAGTATACCTGGCTCGTTTGGGCGACACCCCTGATGTTACCGATATTGCAGATAACATTTATGAGGAATTGACAAGTAGAAATGTTCCTGTATTATACGATGACCGAGATGTTCGTGCCGGTGAAAAATTCGCAGATGCAGACCTACTAGGAATACCATATCGACTGGTTGTAAGCAGCAAGACCGTAGTGTCTGGGAAGTTTGAGCTCAAAGCGCGCACGTCACCGGAGAGTGAGTACATTAGCAGACAAGAGCTTATGCAGAAGCTCGGCGCTCGTCAGGAATCCGTGGCATAATGCCGGATACTAGAAGGCCTTAGGGCCACATTAAACAAGTATTAACCATATAGGGCACCTTAGGGTAGCCATACAGAAAGAAAAGGAGACGACAGACATGAAAAAATTGTTTCATCTAACACAAGACGGAGTAGCCGAGCTGAAAGCGGAGTTGACGCGTTTGATCGCAGGTCGCCCGCAAATAGCAGAGCACATCAAGACGGCTCGTGAATTTGGCGATCTCGCTGAAAACGCCGAATACCAGGTTGCTCGTCAGCAACAGGAAAAGACCGAAAGTCGAATCAGTGAAATCGAACACATCGTCGGTAACGTCGAAATCATCCAAACGTCCAAAGGCGGTACCAAGGTCCGCCTGGGCTCCATAGTCAAGCTAGAATCCGTCGGCGCCCCTGGTAGCAAGGCCAAGGAATTTCAGGTTGTAGGTACTGTTGAAGCCGACCCGCTGGAGGGCAAAATCTCCGACGAATCCCCAATCGGCAAAGCTCTGATGGGCAAAAAACTCGACGAAGAAATTGAGATCAAAACTCCGGCCGAGGTGACGACCTACAAGGTCGCCAGTATTGGCTAGGCCGATGGGTATATGCGCACAGTAGGTAGGAGCAAGCCTAGTCGATGTCACTGACATCATATTGACATCATGTGTCGAATGAGCTACTGTTGAGGATATGAGTACTACGCAAATCACTGTCCGTAATGTCGACCCAATTCTGAAACAGAGGATTAACAAACTTGCCAAATTAAAATCGATGAGCATTAATGATTTCGTTCTTGATACGTTGCGCGCCAAAGTCGAGATGAAGACCCGGGGAGATGAGACGAATCAGCAAAACACCTGGCAGAAGTACAGTGGAGTGATGACCAAGCAGGGAATCAACCAGGCAGTGCTCGACGACTTCTCGGCCATCGATAAAACGATGTGGGGATAGGCAGGGTTATGGTAGCTGTCGACACGAACATTATCAGCGCATTGCTTCGAGGCGAGTCTTGCGAACTGCCTGACGGGGAGTTGTATGTGCCATTTATGGTTGTTGCTGAACTGCGAGCAGGCATTGCCGCTGGCAATAACCCCCAGAAAAACCAACCGCTGCTTGATACGTTCTTTGCAGATGAGAATCTGACGACCAGCCCAGGGCTAACACCGGAGTCCATCGCATGCTTCGTGCAAATTTATGCGTATCTTCGGAAGCACGGCACGCCAATTTCCCCCAACGATCTATGGATTGCCGCTGAATGTATGCAACTCTCACTACCACTGTTAACTCGAGATAAGGATTTTCACAACGTACCGCAAATTATCCTCACAAACTAGCTATGGGATGTTATGACCGCGGGTCGTAGAATTTTGGACCTCGATGGGCTACAATTAATCAATGCAAGAAGGTAATTACTAATATGGCAACACTCAAAGAACTTCGCGACGAACGGCTCCGCAAACTTGATGAGCTGAAGCAGCTCGGGGTGAACGCCTACCCGGCGCAGGCGCATCGCACGCATGATGCGCAGGGCATTCATATGGAATTTCTTGAGCTTGAAGGTAAGTCCGTGGCTGTCGTAGGCCGTATTACCTCTATCCGTAAATTTGGTAAAATTGCCTTCATCGTTATCAAGGATGATACTGATGAGTTGCAGCTGGTATGGCGGTTCGACGAAAACGCGTCGGCTAACCGAGCTGACAGCGAGCTGTTACTGAGTGATATAGCGCTTCTGGATGCCGGTGATTTTGTGGAGGCTACGGGCATTGTTATCAAGACGCAAACCGGCGAAGAATCGGTCCAGATCGAAAAGCTCCGCTTGCTCACCAAATCGCTCCGCCCGATGCCGACCAAGCAAGACGGCTTCACTAACAAGGAAGAACGCTTGCGCCGCCGCTATGTCGATATGAACGTCAACGACGATGTCCGTCAGCGTTTCGTCCGTCGCAGTAAGTTCTGGCAGGCGACGCGCGACTACCTGAATCAGAACGGCTTTATAGAGGTCAACGTGCCGGTGCTGGAGCACACCACCGGTGGAGCTGATGCTAACCCATTTGTGACACACATGGATGCGCTTGACCAGGATTTCTATCTGCGTATCTCCCATGAGCTTCCGCTGAAGCGACTTCTGGGTGGTGGTTTTGAAAAGGTCTACGACATCGGTCCGAGGTTTCGCAACGAGAATTATTCCGACGAACATTTGCCTGAGCATGTAGCTATGGAGTGGTACGCCGCATACTGGGACTGGCGCATCGGCATGACGTTTATGACAGATATGTACCGTCATGTCTTGCGGGAGACCTTTGGCACATTGCAGTTCAAACTGTCCGGAAGAGACGGCGAGTTCGAGATTGATCTCGAGAAGGATTGGGAGGAATGGGATTATGTCGAGACTATCCAGAAACGCTATGGCATTAACCCCCTAGATTGCACGATTGAACAGGTCAAAAAAGCGCTCGCCGACAATCATCTAGAAGTCGAAAAAACTGAAAACATCGCTCGCGGCATTGATAAACTATGGAAAAACATCCGCAAGGACGTGGCTGGGCCGATCTGGCTCGTCAACACGCCGCTGTTCATCAGCCCGCTGGCCAAGACCAATGCCGACCGGCCGGACACCGTGCAGCGCTTCCAGCCCGTGATAGCTGGCACCGAACTGGGAAATGGCTTCAGTGAGCTCAACGACCCACAGGAACAGCTGGGGCGCTTCCTAGAGCAGCAGCAAATGCGCGAGGCTGGCGACGACGAGGCTATGATGCTGGATATCGACTTTGTCGAAATGCTGGAATACGGCATGCCGCCAGCTTGTGGTTGGGGACTGAGCGAGCGCGTCTTCTGGGTGTTCGAGGGAGTCTCCGCCCGTGAAGGCGTGCCATTCCCGCAGCTACGCAGCGAAGTTGACGAAGTTACCAAAACCATCTATCCTGACTTGAAACTGTAGCGGTTTCTAGAACTTGCCACCTAGTCCTGGAGGGGTTTGAGTTTGGCGCCAAATTTTTGGCGTAATTTTTGGACCTTGGGGTTGATGATTGCCATGCAGTAGCCGACCGAGGGGTTGTTGTTGTAAAAATCCTGCTGAGTCTCGTCGGCTGGCCAGAAGCTGTCGTAGGGCACCAGCTGTGTCACTATCTTGTCGTCCCAGGTTTTGGCCGCAAACCCGGCTATCATATCCTCGGCGATCGCTCGCTGCTCCTGCGTGTGATAGAAAATCACCGAGCGATATATTTCACCGACGTCGTTGCCCTGACGGTTTATGGTAGTAGGGTCGTGCATAACGAAGAAAATTTCCAAGATCTCGCGGTAGCTGATGACGTCGGGGTCGAAGCCTATCTGTACACATTCGGCATGTCCTGTGCCGCCGGCGTAGACTTGCTCGCTGGTGGGGTGTTCTGTCTGGCCACCGCTGTAGCCAGAAACGATGCCATCAACACCGTTGACGCGCTGATAAATGGCCTCCAGACACCAGTAACATCCACCACCGAGCGTTGCGAGTTCGTTCATATATACCCATCATATCCCATACCCCAAGAAAGTAATTGTCGGTTTTCTAACTTGCCCTTTATGATTATGGTGTAGTTGCGCAATATCGGCTTAGCTGGTGTTGCACTTCATTTCCGCATTCAGGACTTTGGCTGCAAATTTGCCAAACGCCGAGCTAGGCATTAATATATCCGTATGCTAACGCCTGGTATAAGTTTCCCATATCGACCCATTTCAGATGCTGAACAATCTCGGGTCATGAGCTACTGCGGTGGCGAACCGATAGAGGATCTGGAGTATGTACGCAATTTCTTGTCCACTTCGGGCATACCCATCCTGAACCACTATCCGGTATGGCAATTAATTCGAAAAGCGCGGATAGCTACTGTAGCTGCTATGGATCTACAGACGGATAATTCTACCTTTGCCTTCAATCGAGGGGCTTATTTCTACGCTGGTCTATTACGGGAGGTTGGCGGCGTTCATATCTTACCGACTGAGGATTCGGTTGTGAACGAATTTGCGGACCGTATGGATAGCGGCCCATTTGATCTGGGGGTAAATATCTACGGTAAGGCGCAAGGTATACCCTCCTTTGGTAAAGTATTCGAGCGAGTGCGGCCAGTCCTGATTGGTGATGACCTGAGGGATTATCAGACCGTATTACTCGGTGCTGGTACTGTGCATTATCTATTTATGGAATCCGCCGCGCGGCTACAGGACCCCGATAATTTCACGCAGAATCACCCAGAGTTAGAAGGTATATTTGATAATTTTACCGATCCGCCGCCAGTGGATTAACTCAGTTGTCATTTGTAAAGCGATATATTTTACCGACGTTATTGCTCTAGTGGTTTATGGTGGTAAGGTCGTGCATGACAAAAATTTCCATCACTGAAGGTAAAAATGTATTTTGAGATAGGAGTATATCATATGGCTAGCAACGAGAAATCCCGAGGATCAGTAGATCCATTTTTAGGCGCAATAAACCCCGACATGGACATGGGTGACCCCAGAGACACACAGGGGTTGGATTCGTCAGACTTGCAAATGGTCGGAGAAGACACCCGAGTGAACGCCGAAGATACGGCTAGCGACGACCCGCGATCAGA
>JAYTAB010000026.1:0-9231 GCA_043737735.1 Candidatus Saccharimonadota bacterium
TCACGCCTGGATCGAGACTATCGAGAACACCTTAAACTTCGCGGCTTTCGATGGCGGCGTAGTGAGGGGGTTGGCGATAGTAGCATTGGCTGGCCGAGCATCAAAAACTCAGGAAGTTGAGCATAAATTGATGCTGAAATGCTCAGAAGGACTAACCGGGACGCTCGAGGGCGATGAAATTCAACAGGGTTTATTTGACGTAGTCGAGAGGGTTGCGTCTGAGCGGGGAATAACAAATCTCCAAATTAAGGTTGGTGTAGACTGTGCTAAATTTTTCTTGAAAAACGGTTTCGAGCAAGTCGAGTTAGATAGTTTCTTTGGTGAATACTATTTCATCCTGACGAAAAAACTCGATACGCCTTATGTCAGTGAATATACGACGTGGACCACGCAGGGTAAAGCATAAACAACAGCGTAGCGTGTGGCAACAATTAGCACTCTTGACACTAGAGTGCTAATTTCATATTATAGATAGTACTAGCGGTCAATGACGTTAGTAAGGCCTCGAAGCAGACAAAGCGTGAATAGTTACAGCGCATGTCAAGCGGAAGGGTATAGAATATTAATACAGCTTATAACTCCAGCAACGAGAGAGAGCGAAGGCGGTACGAACATCATGATGCCCAATAGCCCCGATTTTAGAGAATTTTTGAATCATCTGACGAATAACGCCCTTAATTCGCTAAAGCACGCTGACGCCATTGCACGTAGCTTTGGGAGTGCTTACATCGGTACTGAGCATTTGCTTATGGGCGTGTTGGCGCAGGATAGCTGTATGGGTGCGAAGCTTCTGGAGGGTTCCGGTGTGACGCTTGATCGGGCTAGATTGGCGTTGAATTTGACACCGAAAACTCTTGTTATCAATATGGGCGCCAAGGGTCTCAGTGAGACTGCCAAACTTACCCTCAAAATGGCCTATGACGTTGCTCAAGATTACAGCCAGGAATTTTGTGGTACTGAGCATATTCTGTTTAGTATCATCAGTCAGAAAAATGCGCGGGCGACCATCCTACTTAGGGATATGAACATCGATGTCGATGGATTGATGAATGAACTTGAGCATTTCCTAAATCATCAGCAGTACGAAGAGGCTGGAGTCCCAGCAGAGGGTGGGTCGATGCACTCCAGCTCCAAGAAAAGCAAGAAGACAGCGCTTGATTACTACGGCACCGACATTACAGCTCAGGCACGCAGTGGTGGGCTGGACCCTGTCGTTGGTCGCGACGCCCAGATTCGGCGTGTTGTTACTATCTTGAACCGCCGTACCAAAAACAACCCAGTGCTTATCGGTGAACCCGGTGTTGGCAAGACGGCAATCGTCGAGGGATTGGCCCAGCGTATCGTCACCGAAGACGTACCTGACAGTTTACTCGACAAGCGCATAATAATGCTTGATCTGGCTGGGATGATTGCAGGTACTAAATACCGAGGTGAATTCGAAGAACGTCTCAAAAAAGTCATGACCGAGCTTGAGAATGACAAAAAAGCAATCGTATTTATCGATGAACTACACCTAATAGTCGGTGCTGGTGCTGCCGAAGGTGCTATGGACGCCGGCAACATACTCAAGCCGGCTCTGGCACGCGGCAAGATTCAGGTCATCGGTGCCACGACAACCACTGAATACACCAAGCATATCGAGAAGGACGCCGCCCTGGAACGCCGTTTCCAGCCTATCCAGGTACCGGAAACCACGCCTGCCGAGACTCTTGCGATCCTCAAAGGGCTGCGCAAGCATTACGAGAATTTCCATGGCGTTACCATTAGCGATGAGGTTCTAGAAGACACTGTCAATCTGGCTAAGCGTTATATCAATGACCGCTTCATGCCCGACAAGGCGATAGATCTGCTCGACGAAACTTCGGCTCATCTGCGCGTTGACAGGGGTAAAACATCACCGGAAGTTCGTAAATTACAAAAAGAGATGAAACTCGTCAACACTCGTATAGAAGAAGCCGTCGATAGCGAAGACTATGAAAAGGCGGCTCGCGAGAAGACCCGCGCCAGTCAGATCAATGTCGAACTCACGCGTCTGCACGAGAATGCTCCGGAGGTCAAACGGCTAAAGGTCACTAGCGAAGATGTCGCCGAAGTAGTTTCACGCATTACTGGCGTTCCGACCAAAAAAGTCATACGCGCCGAGGCAAAGTACCTGCTTGGGCTCGAGAAAACGCTCAGCAAATACGTCATCGGCCAACCCGAAGCCGTCGAGGCTGTGTCTCGAGCAATCCGCCGCAATCGTTCGGGTATCGGTACGGCCAGTCGTCCAATCGGCTCATTCATCTTTCTCGGTCCGACAGGTGTCGGCAAGACAGAGCTAGCTCGTGTACTGGCGCGTGAATTTTTCGGATCGGAAAGTGCGCTCGTCAAGATCGACATGAGTGAATTTGGTGAACATCACAATGTATCACGGCTAGTCGGCGCTCCGGCAGGCTACGTAGGATACGACGAAGGTGGTCAGCTAACTGATAAAATCCGCCGCCAGCCATATAGTCTGGTGCTGTTCGACGAGATCGAGAAGGCTCATCCCGACGTATTCAATATGATGCTACAGATGTTGGAAGACGGCTATCTGACCGACGCCAAGGGCCGCCGCATCGATTTTACGAATACGATTGTTATCATGACCAGCAATATCGGCGCCGAGAAATTACAAAAGGAATCGAGTTTTGGATTTCAGGCGACTGATCTTGGCGACTTCAAAAACCTCGATGAGCTACATAGAAGCAATCGTGAGAAAGTGCTTGATGAGCTCAAGAAAATGATGCGCCCGGAACTACTGAACCGCATCGATAAGACTATCGTGTTTCGTGCATTGACCAAGAAGGATATTCTGCATATTATTGACCTGCAACTCGATAATCTGCGAACCCGTTTACAAAAGCAAGGTGTTGGGCTGGAGGTCAGTATGAAGGCCAAACAACACTTGCTAGAAAAGGGCTATGATTCGAAGAATGGTGCCCGACCGCTACGTCGCCTGATACAGGACACGATCGAGGACTATGTCGCCGTGGAACTGCTCGGCGAGAAATTGTCCAAGGGGCACATATTGCAAGTCGCGGCGAAGCGCGGTGAGCTAGCATACGCCGCTGCCACCGAATAGAATTACGAGTGTCGGACACCAAACTGGTATACCCCCAAGAAAGTATTTGTCGGTTTTCTAAGTTGATGATTTCTGAGCTAAAATTGTTTAAAATTTTATCAGCGTATCTAGATACGGTTATCAAATTTTAAACAATTTTAGCCAGCAAGGGCGAGCTAGAAAACCGACAAATACTTTCTTGGGGGTATATACTGAGAGTCATGCAACGTAAGCGTTTCAAACTTCCCATACGATGGCCATTTTTGCTAGCGCTAGTGTTTGGTTTGATTGCCATATGGCAATATCAGGCGATTCATGATTGGTTAAGTTTGCGTAATTACGATCCGCCGGCCTCGGTAGTTCAGTTGGCGGATGATATACGGTTGACACCACAAACTCGCCGTGTATTTTATGTCAATCACCCAGCGATAGCTGACCGTAGCTCTTTCAATACGTCCTGCAGCAACAAAGGTGAACATACTATTGTTCTTGGTTGCTATCACCCGGTAGATCGTGGAATATTCATTTTTCAGGTGAGCGATGTGCGATTGCGGGGAGTTGACCAAGTCACGGCAGCTCATGAGGTACTCCATGCCACCTATGACCGGCTAAGTAACCATGAGCGTACCAGAGTTGATGGCATGCTGCAGAATTACTACAGCCATGACATGCATGATGAACGCATCGAGGCCATCGTCGCTGCCTATCGAAAGTCGGAACCAGATGCGGTAGTCAATGAAATGCACTCTATATTTGCCACGGAAATAGCAAGTTTGCCGGACGATCTGGAGCAGTACTATAAACAATATTTCCAAGATCGTTCGCGGGTTGTGCAGTATGCCAGTACCTACCAGGCAGAATTTACGTCGCGCCAGCTACGAGTAACCGAAGATGACGCTCGATTGAAAGTATTGAAACAGCAGATTGAGGCCAACACTACATCGCTTGACACTCAGGAGGCGGAGATAACGGCCTTGCGGAAACGGCTAGACAGCGACAGGGCGGCTGACAATATTCAGGCCTACAACAGTAATGTGCCGATATATAACGCCAAGATTGAAGTTTACAATAACGCCATACACGCAGCCAGGGCGCAGATAGCCTCGTACAATCAACTGGTCGTTGAGCGCAATGATCTGGCCTTGCAGGTCACAGAGCTGGCACATTCTATCGACAGTTCTTTTCAGCCGATCAGCCAATAAATTGTATCAGTCGTAAGAGACGGGTTATACTAACTGAATATGGCTAAGAAGCAAATCCCTCGATACGTTTGTACCAGTTGCGGTGCTATGACAAGCGCATGGGCTGGGCGTTGTTCAGAATGCGGTGAATGGAACACTCTGCAAGAAGAAGTCCAGATTACGGCAGGCGGTGGCGTTGGTGGTGCAGGCCGTAGCTCGAGCAGCGGCCGACCGCTGGTTGCGCAGGCCGTCAGTGAGCTGGTAAGTGCCGATCAGCCACGCCTCAAGACTGGTATATCGGACGTCGATACAATACTTGGTGGTGGAATTGTAGCCGGGAGTGTCAATCTGATTGCCGGACAGCCTGGTATTGGCAAAAGTACCTTGCTGCTGCAATTGGCCTACGCTGTGGCCGGCCAAAAAAACGGAGAGACCAGTGTGCTGTATATCAGTGGCGAAGAATCGGCTCATCAGATTGGTCTACGTGCTGAACGCCTCGGCACGACCCGGAATGGTTTGCAACTCGCGACCAGCACTTCGGCGGATGATATTGCTGCGACAATCGCCAGCGGCACCTATGCACTTGTAATCGTTGATTCAATCCAGACTATCGCCTGCAACGATGTTGCCTCTAGTGCTGGTACGGTTTCACAGATCACTAACAGCACTCATCTAATAATGGCAGCTGCCAAACAGGTCAATACGGCCGTGGTACTGGTCGGACATGTCACCAAGGAAGGCGCCATCGCCGGGCCGAAAGTCTTGGAACATGTGGTTGATGTTGTACTACAGCTGGAGGGTGATCGCTATGGCGGTTTCAAGATCCTGCGCGCCATCAAAAACCGTTTTGGTTCAACCAACGAGGCCGGAATATTCGAAATGGTTGATGCTGGTCTCCGACCAGTCGACAACCCGTCGGCCGCGCTGCTCGAGGAGCGCCAAGTCAGTGACGGCTCGGTAGTGTTAGCGACACTCGAAGGCACCAGGCCACTGCTCGTCGAAGTCCAGGCGCTCGTCAATAAATCCAGCTACGGCTATCCAAAACGAGCAGCCAGCGGCATAGATATCAATCGTATCAATTTGCTTGTCGCGATGCTCGAGAAACGCACCAAACTCAATCTGTCTGAACAGGATATATATATCAATATTGTTGGCGGCATGCGCATCACCGAGCCAGCCGCTGATCTGGCTGTCTGTATGGCAATCGGTTCGGCGGCTCGTGGTCTTCAGCTCAAACAAAACGCCGTCGTTTTCGGAGAGCTTGGTCTGTCGGGTGAAGTTCGCCACGTGCCATTTGCCGAAAAACGTATTGCCGAAGCCAAGAAACTGGGGTTTGACTGCGCCATCGGGCCGGTCATGAAGAGCACAAGCAAGTCTGGCAAAACAGACGCCTTCCTGCACGGTGTGCCGTCAGTCAGAGAGGCCTTGAACCAATTTCTTGAAAAAGACTAGGATTTGAAGCCAGAGCCTATTAGCGCTTGAAGTCGACCGATTTCGTCTGGCCATCTGAAGATGTGACTGTCGCTCGGTATGTGGCTGTTGGTAATCCGGCGCCGAGGGATACGGACTTACTGGTATCGTCAATTTCGTTGAATGTTTGAGTCGCGAAACCATTATTTCCAGTAACGACCAATGCGTAGCGGGCTTTGGCACCAGACCACTTAACAGTCACGTTTGCGCCGACATTGTCCCCTGTTGTCGGAGTCGTTATTGTCAGAGGTAGGACGGCGATTCGCGTAAAATTTGCAGTATCCGTCGCCTGGTAAAGCGCACTATCTATCACCTGCGCAGTAATTGTTACGTCGCCACTCTCTGTCGGCATGTATGTAAATGACACGGTGCTCGGCGAATCGCTTACGGACTGAGTATTGACCACCTGACCGTTAATCAAGAAGTTGACTGTGCCCGGGAATTGAGCGCGGCTGGCGTCTGTAAGAGCGTGCGTGCCTTGACTGGCCGTCGCTGTGATTGTACACCCGCCGTCGCTGGCGTCACAAGTCGGCGGTGCGGTAATGGTAATCGACGGCGGCGCGTCGTTGCAGCTGTGGGCGTCGTCTGTTGCTTTGCTGGAGGCTGCCGTGTTCGTGCTGCTAGTGCTTCCACCATTCCATAGGTCTATATTCCAGCCACTGACATTACTATTGCTGAGTGTCTGACGAGCTAGAGTCGGTGTGCAGCTGGTAGCAATTTTGCCGGAAACTTTATCGGTCGTTTGACTGGTGTTATTCGAAGCCTTTGGCTGGTACCAAGACGGGAATAAGTCGTTGGCTGGGCTCGGTACGATTTCTCCTAGGGCTGAGACCTTGTTCCGGACAATGAATGCTGGCAGTGTCTTGATGGCTGCCGGTTTGGTCCAAGCGACTGGCTTGAGGTCGGCGTGAGCGGCTTCCATCCAGCCGCGTGTCAATGGTTGTGTCAAAGTCTCCATCGAAGCTTTGAGTGTAACGTGGCGTGTGTGGTGGCCTACCCAGCTAACAACAGCGTATTTGGTCGACCAGCTCGTCATGAGCCCATCGTAGCCATCGTTGGTGGTACCGGTTTTTACGGCGAACTTCCAACCGTTCTTCTGATTTTGGAACTTGTAGCTGGCCGGTAGGTAGCTGGCGTTCGGGTCGCTGGCCATGTCGTTGACTATGTAGGCACTGTCGGCTTTGATAGCTTGTTTGCCAGCTGGCTGTTTGAATTCGTCGACTGTCTTGCCGCTGGCATCGGTAATTTTGAGGATATAAGTGCGGGGTATTGCATTGCCGAGTCGAGCCAATGTCGACAACCCATTGACATGGTCATCGAGGTGCAAGAAGGCACCATCACCAATAGCCGAGGCGCCGTAGCATTGAGTCTTTTCGGTGAGCGCTTCATCGTCGTAACAGTTATAAGTATTTCCACGAACATAGGGATTATCCATCATGGCAGTCGCCGTGCTGATAACTTTGTTTATAGAATTGGTACGACCAGTGCTGGTATCATTTGGTACAGCCGACAACATCGCTTTAACTGCTGGGACGTTACGTGAGCCACCAAGGGCGTAGCGTAGAGTTACGGGCCCAGGATATCGGAAGTCGTAATCGAGCAAACAGTTACCCGGCTCTGTTTTACTGACGCGTTTGACAGTACACGGATAGCCTGGCAGGGCACCTTGTGTGTCGTAGAAGACGGATCCGGCTCCGACATTACTGTTGTTGTCTATCAATGCCGCGAAATCGTAGGGCTTGAAGCTTGACCCGGGAGGCAAAAGAATCCCTGAGGCAAAGTTGTTCTGTCCGAAATCCGGGTTGCTGAAGTCGGTGCCACCGACAAGTGAAACTATTTGACCGGTTTGAACATCTTCAGCGACAATTGCTTCGTTGTCTGCGCCTGCCCGTTTGGCGTTTGCAAGATTCTTGGCAATCAAATCCTCGGCTGTTGCCTGGAGTTTGGAGTCCATAGTCGTGACAACTTTCCAGCCGCCCCGGTCTACGGTGGCGGCGCCATATTTTTGTTCCAACTGTTTCTTGGCTGCTAGGACGAAGTATGGAGACTTGATGCCTTGGTACTTCGGCAATAGAGGTCTGACCTGGGCTAACACGTCAACTTTGGCGGCGTCATCGGCCTGCTGCTGAGTAATGAGCTTCTGCTCAGCCATTCGATTCAGTATGTAATGTTGCCGGCCTAGTAGCGCTTCGCGGTCAAACAAGCTATCTGTGGCCGAGGGGTTCCATTGTGGATCAGAATATGGCGAATAGGCTGTCGGTGCTTTGGGAATGGATGCTAACATTGCAGACTGAGCTAGTGTCAGATCTTTGGCGCTACTAGCAAAGTAATCGCGGGCTGCTGTCTCGACACCGTAGTTCACGCCACCGTAGGGTGCGATGTTAAGATAACCATTCAGTATGTCGGCTTTGCTGTATTCACGTTCCAGTTCGACTGCTAGGATTAGCTCTTTGACCTTGCGAGTGATACTACGATCAGCAGTCCATTTCTGATTGATTTTCACCAATTGCTGAGTGATTGTCGAGCCGCCTTGCGTGCCACCTTTGCCGGAAACGTCATGGACGATGGCTCGCATGATACCACGAACATCGAACGCACCATGTTTGTAGTAGTCCTTGTCCTCGATAGCTACTGTGGCTTTGCGCATGTAGTCGGTTATCTGGTTCCCGGGTACTGGTACGCGCTTGACGGCACCGTAATCCTGCCACAGAACGGTCTGCCCACTGCGGTCATAGTATGTAATGCTGCCACCGATTTTGTCGCCGGACAAGTCCTTGATCTTGGGAAGGTCTTTGCGGAAATAAGCGAACACGCCGACGGCGAGGAAAAAACAGACAATAATGCCGATGCCAGCGACTTTGAGAGCCATGACGCCACCCTGACGGCTAAACCAATAGGCAAAAAAGCGTTTTGGGTGCATGCGGTAGAGGGTACGCTTCAACGGATTTTTGGGAAGCGTACTGAGATAGGTAGCCTTGGTGGTCGCCCGGAAATTCTTGCGTGCTCGAATCCGTTCGCCGAGACTCTGGTGGAGCTTGATCGTTTTGCCGCTCTTGGTAATGTAGCTGTTTTTGTTAGGTCGACGACGTTTTTGGTTACTTGAACCGGTCCTGTTGGAATCATTCATAATATAATACGACACTCCCGTAAGTTGTTAGGCTTCTCCCATAACCTACCTCGTGGCTGAGGTCACGAGAGAAGTCTATTGAGAGAAGTCTATTGTATTTCTCTAGTTAATTATAGCAAACGCTACCTTAAAATAAGCTATACTTTTATAACTTTCGCACACGGTCAGACGAATATGGCCAGATAAGCTTGGTGTCTAGGGCATGGCATCAGGAGGCAGAGTTGCTATACTGGGTCTAACGCTTAAGTTACGATACATAATAAGGAACCAAGATGACACTATCAGAAGAATTGACCTGGCGCGGACAAATTAAGGACACGACATTCGCCGACGTTTCGTGGCTGGACAAGCCGAAGGTGTTTTACCTCGGC
>JAYTAB010000027.1:0-5205 GCA_043737735.1 Candidatus Saccharimonadota bacterium
TTAATGGCAGTGAGCTACGGCTACACTTCGAACCAAAAAACCACCAGCTTATCCCTGAAGTTTGGTTTCGATTACAGAGTGGGTTCTAGAAGAAGTCTACTGAGCAGGTAACTAGCCGGATAATGCTTATGCGATAGCAGCTTAGTTCATCAAACTAGCCGCATGATCCCATAAACGAGACAAGATGCACGCGCACTAAACCCAGGAAAGGCTCATCACAATCTGCTATACTGTGGTCAAGATGTTCGACAGCATAACACTGATAGGAATCCTGATTATCATCGGCGTACTGCTGGTGTCTATGACCGTGCACGAGGCAACGCACGCTTTTGTGGGGCTGAAGCTAGGTGATGATACGGCAGCGGAGGAGGGACGGGTCAGCCTCAACCCGTTGAAACATATTGATCCTTTCATGACGGTGATACTGCCGGCAGTCTTGCTCGCGATGCATTTGCCTCCGATACTGGCGGCCAAGCCGGTGCCGTTCAACCCCGATCGCGTCAAATATGACGAATTTGGTGCTGCCATGATTGCGGCGGCAGGGCCGGTTTCCAATCTGATACTGGCGATCATCGCAGCGGCTATTATGCGGCTTGCTATGCCAATCGGCTTGGCCGCTGACACGCTCCAGATATTTATATATCTGAACGTTGCGCTGTTCGTCTTCAACCTGATACCCATCCCTCCGCTAGACGGCTCGCGCGTACTGTACGCTTTCGCCCCAGAACCGCTGCAGCGCGTCATGGCCCAGATCGAGCCTTACGGGTTCTTTATCATCATCGCACTGGTGCTGACTGGCGGATTTGGCAGTGTCATCTCGAATTTGGTGCAGTCTGTCATCGGCTTCCTCGTCTAGAATAATATCGGGCCGGAAAGAGGTAGGCAAGGCGCCTATAAGCGCCTATACTGAGGGAGTGGTCCGGGCAATGAAGACCCATGCAAATAGGCTTCTAGCTGACAAATGATTATCTGAATACTAATCATTAGGGAACTTTACATCCTTGCCGGCCTTGGTCGGCAAGTGCGAGTACCCACCTGGCTTTGGCTCAGGTTAATCACGTCAGCAGCCCGGACTACTTATGAGACTTTCGACAGGGTGACCTTATTGACTGATTTATGAAACGAAGAGATTATGATTTTGTGAGTACCTGGCATACGCCCGGAGCCCTAGAGGAAGTCGAAGCGACCATACTCGATATTGATTCGTGGAAGCAATGGTGGAGCGGCCTAGAAGAGGGCCGGGTAGTGGCGTATAACGGTGGTGTCGTCGTCGGTGGTGTCGTCGCCTGTACCTGGAAGAGCCTCGTCGGCTATAGGCTGTCGATGAGGCTGACTATTACCGATTACAAGCCGCGCCAGTCGATTGAATTTAGAAGCGAGGGAGATCTGGTGGGCGAAGGCAGCTGGAAGTTTCGCAGCCTAGGGCTTACGGAGACGGCGATGGATGTTACGTGGAACGTGGCAACAACCAAAGACTGGATGAATATCTTTGGACCAGTGCTACGGCCGCTTTTCGTGCAGAACCATAACATCTTGATGCGAAAGGGTGAATCTGGACTCCGGAAGTATGTGAAGCGGTGATTGATCGGGGCACTAGACGGATTGTGGGGGTTCGTCGCGGTAGTGATATGTTTGAACTATTTTTGGTTTACGGTTGCGGATAGCTTCCCATCGAGTCCGATCGCGAGCTACTTTCAAGATGATGTCTCTCCCGTTGTCGGCCTGTGGATCAAGCTCTCGCGTCCATTGACGACCATATCCCGCAAAAGCTTCTTGACCGTCGGCTATTGAATTAACAACAACCTGACCTTTACGGGCAACCTCACCGCTACGATTTTGAGTGATAGACATCATAAAACCGCCGACGAGTCGAGATGCTTCGCCGTGGTCTAGTACGTGAATATCTTTGCCAAATGCTTGCTTTGAGATTTCTTGCATAAGTCCATAGTCACGAGGATCTAAGATTAGTTCGAGAGGGGCGGGGGGGTTATTTTGTGTCATAGCCTGTATATTAGACCTATAATTGTATTTGTCAATGGTCGGAGTGGCAGGACTTGAACCTGCGACCTCACGGCCCCCCAGCCGTACGCGCTACCAACTGCGCTACGCGAGCAAGAAGTACTCGAGTGGTACCGACACACACTGCCCATCTGCATGTAGCCCGAGTCCAGTTTGCGAGACAACCAAGCCATACTTCCCACCAACCTTACGGAGGGTACCTGTGGCCTGCTCAAAGCCTTTCTTTCCCATGCCAACCTCGAGTACTATCTTTTCTCCCGACATGGACGTAGTAAGGATAAAATCAGCCCCAGACTCGGCGCTATCATAGGCGATGGACGCACCTGGCAAGCCATCGAACATATGGAATAGCATAACGCCAGTCACATCCTCGAGTAGTCGACCCTTGTAGTGATCGTACTGCTCAACACTACCAACGAGGTTATAATACATGGCTCGATATGTACTTGAGCTAAATAAATACTTGGATGGTTTCTTCACCTGCCCGTAGTGCGCTCCATAAGGGTAAACCCGTAACAACATTTCGGTCTTCTCGAGTGTATCAAGTGCCTGATTGACTGTTTTTGGGTCAATATCCAAAGTAGTGGCTAGCTTCGCATTACTCACTACGTCAGCCCCGGCAATGGCATATAGTAGTTGGCTAATCTTCCCGAGAGTCGGTTTGTCGAAGGCATTTAGCTGCGTAACATCTTTTGTGATGATATTTTCGACTAATCGTTGTATCTGTTGATAGATCAATTGTTCGTTAGACAAGTTAAGTGCAAACGGCAGACTACCATACTTAAGATACCGGTCGATCTCGAATCGGTTGATACCTGTCCAATAATCGGTCACAAACTTAGCCTCTTTTTTGAGGCCATCGTACACCTCCTGTGCATTAGTTGACGCAAAGAGAGCAGAGCGTATCCGTGTATTAAGACCATCTGGCAGAGTTTTCTGGAGCTTGGCTTGGGCGTATTCACTAAAGCCCAGTGGGTATAGCTTCTCTAGCACCATACGACGGTCTATGTCGGGATTTGTCTGAAGGGCGACTGCCGATGATCCTGTGGCAATAACGAAAACGTTTCGTGCCCGGTCAAACAATGTCTTAATGGTTCGCGCCCACGTTGGCTGATACTGCACTTCATCGAGGAAAAGAAGGAAGGGTGTTTGTGACTGTTCGAAGGAATCGCCAAGTAACGTCTCGTAGGCATCCAATAATTCGGCCAGACCAAATCCAAGGTCGGTAGCGCGGTCGAGAGATAAATACAGCCTGCGAACACCGAGCGTCTCTGCGCTAGTGTAGAGCTGTGCAAGCAACGTCGTCTTTCCTACTCCTCGAAGGCCAGCAATAGAGACCCATCGAGGCTCGGTGCGGTTCTCCAGGAAGCTTTCAACATATTCGAGTACCTTCGGGTATAAGCTACGGTGTGGTAGCTCTCTGCCTTGGGCGTCATTTGTGAGTGAACTGAGTAGGGTATCGGATTGAGTGAGCTGATTCCTGACAAAAGCTAGTACCTGTGAGTTCCGTTCTGTCTCATTCATGTCTATATAGTAATGCAAGGGCATTCAAATGTCAATCTCTTGCGTATTATAATCCCATAGAGCGACTATCGACTGATAGACTTACCTTTGTATAACACTAAGTGCGCGCGCACTAAAGAAGGTACTCAGGTGCCGGTACAATCCGCACTTGTACCCCATCTTCTACCGTGGTAGCCTCGCTAGTTTGGTAGGTAACAATAGTCCCTTCGGTAAGCCCAAGCGCCTTGCATGCTCGCACAAGTCCCCTGACTTCTCGTTTTCTAGTATCGTCAGACTCCAAGGAATAGCACACCTGTATCGCCTGCTTGGGCTTCCCTTGTTCACAGATTATAAAGTCACACTCGCTGTACTCATCTTTGTAGAATGACACTTCTTTGGTAATGCGATAAATTTGCAAAAATATGGCGTTTTCTAGGAGCTTTGCCCTATCATCAAGCGCGCTGGTATTCACCGCGTTATAAAGGCCGCTATCAATTGCGTAAATCTTCTTGCTGGTCTGCTCTTTCAGGCGGTCGGAGTACACGTATTTATTAAGCACGAAGGCAAGGTAGATCGTTTGTGCGTACTCAAGGTAGTCGTACAAGGCGGAGTTGGCTATTGGGAGTTGTAAAGACTTGAAGGAATTGTAAATCTTGTTGACGGAAAACTCCTTGGTAATGGAATTAAGCAGCTGTCTAACAAAAAACTGGATAGATTTTAAACTCTTGATCTCGTAGCGCTTTACCAAGTCGTTTGTAATCATAACATTGAGGTATTCTTGAAGCGTCTTTGTTTTCAGCGGCCGCTCGCGGGCAATAACCTCGGGGAAGCCACCATAAAGCAAATATTCTTCTAGGGTGTTCATTACTTTGGCATGGACTGTTGGCGCATAGAGGTCGTTCTGCTCTCGGGGGATATCGCGGAACCGTAGATATTCCCTAAAGGACAAGGGGAAAACCTCGTAGGGTAGGGTACGGCCGCGTAGCTCGGTAGCAATCTCCGTGCTAAGCATCTTTGAGTTAGAACCTGTGATGTATACTCGCTTCGTAATTGAGTCATGGATTCGGCGGACAAATTTCTCCCAGCCATCTACGTTTTGTATCTCGTCGAAGAATATATACGTTTCAGAGAGAGGGGTATCGGGGTAAAGCTCCCTGTAGGCCTGCAATATAGTATCCAGGTCACTCACTTTGAGATCGATCAGACGCTCATCCTCAAAGTTTATGTAGATGATGTTTTCTTTCGGCACACCACGACCCAAAAGCTGTTGGATAGTCTCTAGAATGAGATATGTTTTTCCTGCCCGTCGGGAACCAATGACCGATATAACCGCGCCACTATCCACCGGGAGATCCATATCTCGCTTGATGATGTCTTGGGGTAACGGCTCCGTCTGGAAGGAGCGTATGATGCTTTTGAGTAGGTCTTTTGTATCCATATACATAATAATACGCGTATAGTTTGTCTATTTCAACTAAACTATACGCGTATAGTTTAGTTATTGGTATTTCCGGAGGCAACCTATGTCGACGATAAGAAGGGGGTGTTAGATGAAAATCATCGTACAACATAAAGAAGTCAACAAACTAACTCACCTTACGCAGCAAAACCTCCCCGCAGCCGCTCCAGCTCAGCCATGCTAGCCTGTAAAGCCTTGATGTAGAGCTTGGTCTTGAGGGCAAA
>JAYTAB010000028.1:0-10035 GCA_043737735.1 Candidatus Saccharimonadota bacterium
GTAACCTACCTCGTGGCTACAGTCGCTTTTCAGGAGTAAGCTAGTGGTTTTTTGGGTCGAAACGTAGCCGTTGCTACGTTTCGGAGCAAAAAACTGCTAGATTGCCCTGACAAAGTGGCTGCAGACCGGGGGAGGTTGCGGGAGAAGTCTACTGAATTGGTCATTGCGTAACTCGCTTTCTGACGGTCGTTGTGAGTTCCGATACGGCACAGAACTGTGAGCCAACGTTAGACTTGCAGGTTACGTTGGGGTCGGCATCTAGGACGGCGCTAGTGCTCGTGGTCGATTGGTCACAATCGTCGGCCTTCGGGCTACACAGCAAATCATTATCGCCATACACTATGCGAGCGTTGATAGTGTATAGGTTGTCCGTGCTTTCATCTCCTACGATACTAAATTTGGTCAAGCGCATGTTTTGGCCGAGCAACTCGCGGGGATTGGTAAGGCCCTCCGTCGCAAGATCAGCTCGTAAGCCCGCTACATTCAGCGCAGTTGCACTATTGGAGCTGCAGCTAGAGTCGGTATCGGACACCAAGCCATGATAGCCTTGATTGGCCGAGAATGGTTGAGTGTCGGTTACTTGCTGATTAAGCTCATAACTATAGCGTTTGCTACTACCGACACAATAACCATTTCCGCCTAATGTAGAGAAAACCCCGCCACCATTGAACTGGATAGCCCGGCTGATATCATCCACCAATGCTCGAGTAGCGCCCTGGGTGGAACTGGCGATAATACCCTTGTAATACTGCCGGCTGAATTGCAAGACAGCGGCCGTGACGACTAGAATAATGACCGAGAATACTGCGGTGGCTATCATCAGCTCAATGATCGTGAAGCCTGCCTGTTTTGATGGTTTGGCTATGGCTTTCATCTGCAGTCCAGTCTATTGTAGGTTTTTAGAGATACGAGCCCCTGTCGACCATTGGCACCGATGGAAATCAAGCCGGATTGGTCTGTGCCGCCACTGTTGAAGCAAACCCATACGCCGTTCGACGGATTCAACGTAGCAGTCGCTAGTGCACCATTGATATCCGTGACCGCTGTTGGCCCGTCCTTGTCTAGCCCTGCGCCCGGGATAGCGATGACGTTGACCTGCTGTGAATTGTCCTCCTCGGCGAGACTATTGAGATTGGAACTAAAACCCACGGCACTCACTTCCCTGGCGGGATTATCCTGGTAGTACCTCCTAGAGACGGTCATGCCATAGTGTAGACTATTGGTATCAAAGGCGTCTGGGATACTCGTATCACTACTGGTTTTGGCGATCAAACGTGCTTTGGTCGACGATAGATTGAGTGATGGATTGGACGAGTCCCCTGTCAGGCCAACCAGCGTGTAAACATTAAACTCCTCTGGGTCGGTGCCGCTTACGCCGAATTGGATGACTTTGCCGATAAATATGCAGTCCTTGTTGGCACCCTGCTCGGTCGAGCCACCGGTAAGCAACGGCCCGCCACCAGGGCCACCTGCAGCGCATCTGAGATTGCCATCGTTTGGATAAAATCCACTGCCGACATCGTTGACTACCTGCTGTAGCTGGCTCTGAACATCGTGAATTGCTTGATTGTACGCAGTAATCCGTTGTTTGCCATTAACGAGCAACACTGCACTCGCCAGGAGTGTTCCCGACACCGCCAGAACGATGAGAGCTTCAACTATAGTGAATCCGCCGGTGTTCCGACGTGTCCCTTTCGGCGAATATATTCGGCCATGTAAGCCACCAATCATGCCTATAAGTATACCATAAGCTTTTAGATATATAGGCCGACGTACCAGGCGATCAGGCCAGCGCCCCATAGTTTGACGATAATCGCCCCGGCCATCAGGAATGGGCCGAACGGCAGATGACTGGTTCGGGTTGCCCGCCCCGTCACAAGCAGCGGCAGTGCGACGATAGTTCCGATCAGTGATGCCACGAATATCAGCAGTAAGGCATTGCCCGGACCGCCGACCAACAAGCCGAGCAAAGCACCCAGCGTGATATCACCGCCGCCGATCCATTTGCTCATTTTGGAGCCGTCATCGAGGACTTCCTTGGGAGATACGGTGTAGAGCGCCAGGAATAGACCTCCGCCAATCAGCGCACCCCACACGGCGTGCAGCACAGTCGGCAGTCCACCGCCGTACACCGTACTTGTTACGATCGTCTGCACCAAGGCCAGGCCGATCAAGGGGAATACGATCTTGTGTGGCAATTCATACCACCGCAGGTCGTACAGGCTCAGCGCGACGAACCCAACAACGAACACCAGCCAGATGACGAACGTATACAGCCCTACCCCGCTGAGGCTCATCGGCCAGAACAGATATGACACGATGAACAGCAACGGCGTCGTCAGCTCGGCGAGCGGTGTGTCCTGGATCGGTTTGCCACAGTAGCGACATTTGCCCCGTAGCGCGAGGTAGCTGACGACGGGGATCAGATCCCGGGGAGCGAGCTCATGGCGGCAATGGACGCACATGCTGCGGCCCTTGGAGATCGACAGGGCTTCCAGCTCGGCCTTGAGTTTGGCCGGCTTGGCCTTGAGTTTGACAGAAGGATTCGCCTTCAACTCTTCCTGCTCATGAAAACGCCAAACAAAGGCGTTTACGAAACTTCCCAGACACAGTCCGAGTACAAACAAAATAACTATAACCATTACAGGCTATAGTACCACTTTATCCGAGAAGACAAAACAGGCTCCGTTTCCGGAGCCTGTTTTGCGTTCGAGAGTTTATGTACTAAACGCCGGATTCTTGACACTGAGCTTGGCTGCCACCGCCTGCTTCAACTACGAAGAGCAGAACGGTTTGACGAGACGCGCCTTGAGCGGTCGTAACAGCCAATGTACCGACTGCTGGCAGCGTTGCCGGGCACTTTGCGCCGGTGCGCAGAACTGCAGTCGTAAGCGTTGGGGCAGTTGCACCGGCATAAGTTTCGATAGTAAGGCCAGTAATGTCCTTAGTCTTGGCGTTCGAGCGTATGGAAGCGCTGTCAGCCGCTAATGGAACTTTACCGTTGTTGTTGTTACTAAACTCGCTCACCGCACCCAGTAGAGATGCTGCGTCGCCCTTGTAAGAAGTGTTTCGGGCATTGCGCTGCAATGCCGGTACAGCTAGGAAGACGATCAGCAAGATAAGTCCGGCAATAGCCAGGACGATCAGCACTTCGATGATCGTGAATCCTTTGTTATGTTTGGTAGCGTTTTTTGACATTACAAATGCCCCCTTTGCGTTGTTTTATTAGCTTATGCTTTAAATATTACCGAATACTCACAAATAACGCAAGTGCTTTCTCGCCCGCCAGCCCTTGGCATCATCCTTTTGGCACATCAGGCCTATTGAGCTTAGGCACGTACGGGTCACAAAGTATGCACCAGAGGGTGGCATACTTTGCGCTTCCGAGGTGCCTTAGCTCAATAGACCTGAGTGCGCCCACGTCTCTCTCGGGCAGAACGGGTGACGGCCGTCGGGGATGGCTGGGCTAAGGCACGTCGACTCAGCATTTTCTGGATCGAGGGGGTTGCTAGTGCCACGTGCTAGTCCCTGATGAAATCAGGCGACTACACGTAGAGCGCACCCGAGAGACAGAAAGTGCTGATGTCGGCTGGAGTAGAGGTTAGACTGTGAACGACTTCCCTGCCAGGCCGTACACCGGCAACAGCACCGCCGCCACAATGACGAAGGCCACGACTCCAAGTAGCACCATCATGACTGGCTCGATGATCGTCTGGACATTTTTGATTTCGTTGTCGACTTCCTTCTCGTAATAGTCGGCAGTTTTGCCGAGCATCTGCTCGATAGAACCAGACTGCTCACCGATGCGCAACATATTCGGCAGGAGAGGTAGGAAATTTGGGTCACCGTCGAGCGAATCAGCCAGCGACTTGCCGCCCTTCACCTTCTCAATTGCCTGGTCGATAGAACGCTTGATGTGAATGTTATTAACCGCATCACCAGTAATCTCAAGCACATGGATGAGTGGAACGCCGCTCGATACCAGCGTCGAGCCAGTGCGAGAGAACCGAGCCATGTACATTTTCATGAACAGATCCTTGACGAGTGGAGCACGCATCTTGAGCTTGTCGAAGACCTCTCTGCCCGGGCCGGTGTTGGCCCATTTGCCCAGCATAGCCGAACCAATGATAATCAAGATCACGAGAACCCACCAAAATTTGCTAACTACAGCCGACAGAGCGAGTAGTATCTTGGTTACAAACGGCAAGTCAGCACCCGGGAAACCATCATATAACACCTGCACCTGCGGCAGCACCTTGACGAGCATGAACCCCATGACGATCGACATTACGACAAGCACGATCAACGGATAGATCATAGCGCCGCGGACTTTGCTAATGATGTCAGCGTCCTTCTCCTGCTGGTCGGCCAATCGTTCCAGAGACAGATCGAGCGTCCCAGAGGCCTCACCGGCCGCAATCATACTAATATAGACATTGTTAAATACTTTCGGATGGCGTGACATGGCCTTTGACAACGTGTTACCGGCCTCGACATCGGCGATTACTTTGCTGGTAACTATCCTCAGCTGTTTGCTTGTCGTCTGCGAATTGACATTGTGCAAGCTCTGAACGAGCGGCAGTCCAGCATTGATAAGTGTAGACATCTGCCGCGAAAACAACACGCGATCCTTGGAGGAAACTCGGGAAAACCTACCACCACCTTCAGACTTGGTGCTTAGCTTGATGTCGACAGGTACCAGGCCCTCGGCCCGGATAAGTTTGGCGGCTGCAGATTCACTATCGGCTTGCACATCGGACGTGACCTTTTGGCCGGTCGACGCATTGCGCGCAACGTATCGGTAATTTAACATGTTTCTATCCTATTCATGATTCTAGCTCCTCATTAGCCGATCTAGTTCGTCAATATCAACTGCGACAAGACGAGCTTCATCATAGGTAATCGTACCGGCGTGGATCAAGTTGACCAGTGTCTTGTCCATGGACTGCATTCCGAATTCGGCGCCAGTCTGAATCACAGCATCGAGCTGGTGAGTTTTGCCTTCGCGAATGATATTGCGAACGGCTGGCGTAGCTACCATGATCTCAGCTGCAGCAACACGCCCGCCACCGATAGTTGGAATCAGACGTTGCGAGACAATGGCGGTCAGGATATTGGATAACTGACTGCGAATCTGCGGCTGCTGGTGCGGTGGGAAGACATCGATCATACGATCGATACTCTGGGCAGCGCTGTTGGTATGTAGCGTCGCGAATACCAGGTGGCCAGTTTCGGCGATGGTGATGGCCGAGGCGATGGTTTCCAGGTCGCGCATCTCTCCGACCAGTACGACGTCGGGGTCTTCGCGAAGAGCTGATCGCAGAGCCGCCGAGAATGAGTAGGTGTCGTAGTGCACTTCCCTCTGCACGATGACCGATTTCTTGGAGCGGTGTGTGTATTCGATCGGGTCTTCGATGGTGATGATGTGCGCCGCGCGTTCGTTGTTGATCTTGTGGATCATGGCAGCGAGCGTCGTTGACTTACCGGAACCGGTTGGGCCAGTAACAAGCACTAGGCCTCGCGGGTAGTCGGCAAATTTGTTGACGATCGATGGCAGCCCAAGCTGTTCAATCGTCAAAATCTCATTCGTGATAAGCCGAAGTGCCGCCGCCAAATTACCTCGTTCGTGAAAAGCGTTGACCCGGAAGCGACCAAGGTCACCGAAGGCAAAACTGAAGTCAAATTCCTTGTCCTTCAGCAAAATCTGTTTCTGGTCCTCATCAAGGATCGAGAATATCAATGTTTCGATCGTCTCATCGGTCAAGACATCGGTGCTCGCGATGGGCGCTAGAGCACCATCAACCCGAAGCATTGGTGGCAGCCCAACCTGCAAGTGAAGGTCAGATGCCTTCCGCTTGATGACTTCTTCTAGTAGTACTTCGATTCGTATTGTTGCTGACATATTATTTCTCCTGGGGTGGCCCTTATGCTATATCTGTCGCCGCGACGCGGTTGACTTCATTAATGGTTGTTTTACCGGAAAGTGCTTTGAGGTAACCGTCCTCGCGCATCGTTACCATTCCCTGCGACTGAGCCATTTTCTGGATTTCGGCGCTGGTTGAGCGCTTGAGGATAAGGTCCTGGATCTCGGTGGTTACGCTGAATACTTCGTAAATACCCATTCGTCCCTTATACCCTCCGGGCGAGGCAGGGCTGTCGATTCCCTTAGTCAAAGTATAAGCGCTATCGTCCTTCAGTGGCAAGTTTTCGTAGCCAATATCTTCAGAAACTTCGGCTCTCTTGCTCTCTTCGCTTGGCAGAAGGTGGCCCAGCACCTTGTGAATGGCCTCGGTCTCTACTTTGTTCGATTGATACTCTTCCTGTTCTGCACCGTTCCGACGAACCAGCCGCTGGCCAATGACGGTATGCACAGTGCTAGCGATCAAAAATGGCTCGATACCCATATCCAGCAAGCGCGGCAAAATACCGGCGGCCGAGTTGGTGTGTAGCGTACTGAAGACAAGGTGCCCAGTCAACGCCGCCTGCACTGCCAGCTCGGCAGTCTCCTTGTCACGAATTTCCCCAACCATGACGATGTCGGGGTCCTGACGCAAGATAGAACGTAACCCCGTGGCAAACGACAAGCCGACGTCGGTATTGACCTGAATCTGATTGATGCCAGGCATCTTGTATTCGACCGGGTCTTCGAGTGTCACGATATTGACGCTATCGTTTTTGACTTCTTGCAGCAGCGCATAGAGCGACGTCGACTTACCAGAGCCAGTTGGGCCACTTGTCAAAATCATGCCGTTGGTCTGCTTCAATCCCTCGCGGATCATCCGCAAACTACGTCCGGCATATCCCATATCCTCCAGATGCAGGCTCGTGCCGGACTTATCGAGCAAACGAATTACGACTTGTTCACCCCAAACAACTGGCGACACGGCAATACGCAGATCGATATCGCGTCCAGCCACGCTGATAGTGAACTCACCATCCTGTGGCACGCGGTGTTCGTCAATCTTCATATTGGCGAGGATTTTGATGCGCGATACCAGCGGCGGCTCAGTGCTCTTGGGCAATTTCATAATCTCACGCAGCACACCGTCGATACGACAACGAATCTTCAGCCCATCCTGCAACGGCTCGATATGCACATCGCTGGCATTGTGATTGGCGGCAAACTCCAAGATCGACGACAGCGCTTTGCTGATAGGCGAATCCTGTACAAGCGTCCTGATATTGCTCTCAGTCGCACCGAACTTTTTAGATGTCTTCTCAGGAATCTCCTCTGGAACAATGGCAACAGAGTGCTCAAGACCGCTGATGGCACCGGCCATGTCATTAGAAATATTAGATACATACTGGTGCAGCACCTGTCGAATACCCTCTTCAGAGGCGGCGTAGACTTTGAGTGGACGGCCTATCTTATTACTCAAGAAATCCACGGCTTGCACGTTGTCGGCGTCAAGCATGGCGATAACCATGCGGTTCTGCATTTCACCCAGCGGCACGGCCATGTATCGATTAGCAATCTCTTGGGGCAACAACGCCAGTGTCCCTGGATCGATGTGAGTATCACTCAGATTGACATACGGAACTTTGTTGATATTGGCGATAATCTTGGTCAAAGCTTCGTTGCTGACGCGACCACCCTGCACCAGGTAGCTCAGGAGCGGCGCGTGCTCACTGGTAGCTTTTTGTTTCATTTCACTCAGCAGCTCAGCGGATAATATGCCACTAGAGACAAGCGTATCTTCCACTTGTTGCTGGTTTGTCGCAGACAGGACATTCATATTGTTACTGTCCTTCCTGCTTATTGGGAGCCGACACTAAACGGTGCAACGTTAACATTGTTGCTGATCTCTATCAGCTGAGTTGGGTTGATAGACTGCGAGTTAAAATATTTGCTGTCCGGAGCTGTGAAATCGGTCGTTATGGCCTCGACAACTTCTACCTTCTGTTGACGGTTCTTGGACGGCGCAAACACAAGTTGTCCGATAACAAGCGAGAATACCCCGCTCACGACAGCGATAACAAGAATCAATGCTATATCTTTTTGTTTCATTTGACGACCTTCATGCCTATATTAAGAGTCTTTTCCGGCTGATAATACGTCTTGGCGGTGATGGCGAGCGTTAGTTCGTTTTGATCACCTGTAATCTGCATGGTTTGCACTTGAATGGGTCGAATGGAGTGTTCCAATGCAGTCACGAGTTTCTGTACAGCCGCGTAATTCCCTGCCACCTTCATTTCGAACGGTATCTCAACAGACGCCGAGTTGGTGGCCGACTGACTAGCCTGTGCGACCGCGTCGTCAGTACCCGTGATGCTCTGAATCGCTACCTTTTGATCAGCTGCCAGCTTCTCAAGGCTAGTAGCAACTGCCGGGAAATCGTACTTGCTAGGAAGTGCGTCGAGTACGAGCTTCGGATTGAGGCCATCGTTGGCGGCAGTGCCTTCGGAGCTTCCACCGATAAAGTTCTGTGGTTGTGAAGCAAATGTCTTGTACGATGCTACCAGACTGTCACGAGCCACCAGGTTCTTTTTGAGCTGCGAAACTGCTTCCTTTTTGACATTTATGATGCGATTCTGATACGTCAGCGTGCCGTAGAGCGAGTACGAAGCAACCAAGAAGAACACCACCAAAAACGCAGCCCCAGCTGTCACAGCAACGATCCTGGAGTTCGTCTTGTTGACACCGATGTGCTTCATTGATAATTGTCGATTTGAATTCTGAGCCGTCATAGCTTTAATTAGCTCCGTTCGTGATCGCTTTTTTGAATAGTGTAGTTGGCTGGTCAACTACCGACGGGGTGCTCACTTGATTAGGTACGGTCAGACTTACGCTCGTGCTGGCATTGTCGAACAAAGCCGGATTGTAACTAGTAGTGATGACGAAGGTCGTACCGGTAGAGCTTCTCGTAAACTGCGTCAATACTACTCCCGAGAACGCCTTGGCCGTGTCGGCGTTCTGAGCATTGAATTTCGTATATTTAAGCGTGTCGACGAAAGTATTTACTTTATCGAGTCCCGCAGCCTGGCCAGTGATAGTCATAGTGTTCGCCGCGTAATCATCGACGAAGTTAGTCAGAGCTACCTCTGCTGGAGTGATTTGCTCGATAAATTTGAAAGTACGACTAGCAGCCGGCTTCTTGGCGTGCAAATCGGGCAGCGCTCTCAGTTGGTTCTGAATCGTCAGAATCTTGTTCAGGTCTGGAGTGTTTTTCAGCTGTGCGCTGTATTTCGCGACGTCGCGTGTCATGTCGCGCATGGTCTTTTTTTGTATGACATTTACCGTCAGAAATAGCATCAGGAAAATCAAGAATGTCGAGGCCGTCACTATCAAGGCGGCGCTAATGACCGTGTGCTTGGTGCGCTGCGCCCGAACATATTCTAGCTTTACATCTGGAAGAAGGTTAAATTGAATCATTTTGTTTCCTCATTGTTGACTGCTGCCGTTTGGGTTGGAGTTTTCATTCGTCGCGCTCCGCAAGTCCTACGGCAACGCCAAATTGGTTTGATACAGCAGCCAGTTCGTTTTGGCGGTCCTGTCCAAATGCGACATTGCGCCAGGCATTGCCTATTTCGACGTTCAGACCAAATCGATTGGCGATGTATAGTGGGAGTTCTGGCAGTACAGCTGCACCACCGGATACGATCAGGCGCTCCAATTTGACACCAGCATAACGCTCTTGGAAAAATTTGACGGATTTGTCAATTTCATTGGTCAATATGTCGATCGTGCCGATTATGGCCTGGTACACTTGCCCGTCCAGCTTTTCCTTGCTAACGCCGAATTTGAAGACAAATTGCTCAGCCTGCTTTTCATCGATGTTCAAATTTTGGATCGTTGCCCGGATAATGGCATCAATACCAGTTGGGATAGCCCGAGTCAGCCGTGGTGCCCCGTTCATGGTAATAACGATGTCAGTACTTCTTCGTCCCATATCGATGATCACCATCGGCGCTGTTGCGTCCAGCGGCACAAGCGCACGTGTCAGCGCAAGATTGTCAGGCTCAAAGGCAATGACATTCAGGCCAATACTCTCCAATATGTCGAGTCGCTGTTCGACAAAATTGTTCGGGATACTC
>JAYTAB010000029.1:0-11543 GCA_043737735.1 Candidatus Saccharimonadota bacterium
GTAAAGACGTCGTAGAAATTATTTTGGCTGAGCAAAGTTGAGGATAGTAGCCCATCATCGTTTTGAGACTTTCGGATGCCAAACATTACTGCACCTCCAGAGGATCGATGATCGTCACCGTGCCTTTGAAATATGTGAAGCCAAGTTTCTCTAGTTTCTGGCCTACGAGGATGAAATCGGAGAGGGCGGGGTGCCAGTTAAGGGACTCATCCCTAGCCAAAAGCATTTTGAACAATCAAATTTTATGAAAAAAGCTGCTGTTTTTGGTACAATGTCGGTATGAACGACGATCAAATTGCAGACTTAAAGCAATACCTCGCAACTACGATATCTCAAGCCACTGCTGATGTGGCAACAAAAAACGATATTGCCATTCTGAAAAGTGACATAGTGGAGCTGCGAACACACGTTGAGGAGCTACGAACACACGTCGATTCTCGTTTGGATGAAATTCAGAGCTCAATAGCTGAAAGCCTAAGCGTAACCAACGACAGCGTTGACGAACAGATAAAAGCACACGACCTCCGCATCACTAGACTAGAGCAGTTGACGACCCATTAAGATCTCAGCATCACTTTCTTGATGGTTGCGGAGTACGTCAACTAGGGGTAGCCACGAAAAATGACCAGACAAATGCTGGTCATTTTTCGTGCCAGGATGGGCTTGAACCCCCGAAGCGGATTGCCGCTAGGCAATACGCAATTCGGGGGTTCGGTCGGTCGGCTCGCCCGCAGAAATAGCGAAGCATTTCGAGGACGAGTGCAGCCGTGCGCTCTCCCTCCGCCCTAGCCATGCATTTAAACTTATACTCATTATTTGTGATAGGATTATCACATGGAAGATATACCCTGCACATATCGAGTTTCAGTCAAGGCAATCATTAAAGATGTAGATGGCAGAGTACTGCTCCTGCAAGAGGCTGACGGGCAGTGGGATCTACCGGGTGGCGGACTAGATCATGGTGAATCATCCAAAGAAGGCGTAGCGCGAGAAGTTGCCGAAGAAACAGGCCATACTGTCGATTCCGTCAGTGAGAGTCCCACTGCATTCTGGACCGTCAATCGAGCCGGTTCTGCGATAACCTGGTTTGCATTCGTCGGTTATGAAGTTTCAGTTTCAGGAATATACGCCCCTAGTATAGATACCAATGATGCTGCGGTTGACTCGAGGTATGTCTCAGCCCAAGAGGCACTATCAATAACACTCCATCCTAACGCTCGCGGTTATTTCGAGACACTGGCGTAGTTGCGGAGTACGTCAACTAGGGAGTAGCCACAAAAAAGATTTCTCAATGAGGAGTCCTCACATTTTGGTATGATGATGGTATGTCTAAATTTCTGATACTACACGGGACTGGTGCGAGCCCTAAATCGAATTGGTTCATGTGGCTCAAAGGAGTCCTGATTGGGCATGGCCACGAAGTATGGCTACCGCAGCTGCCGAATTCCGAAAAACCCAACGTGGCAACATACAATAAGTTTTTGCTATCCAACAAAGATTTTCTCATCGATGAAGACACTACGCTAATCGGCCACTCATCAGGGGCGGTGGAGATATTGAGCTTGCTGCAACACTTGCCCGAAGGCACGACCACAAAGGCGGCTGTCCTCGTCGGCGCATTCAAGGACGACCTAGGCCAGAGTAGTCTAGCTAACTTGTTTGTTGAGCCATTCGACTTTGAAAAGATCAAGCAAAGTTGTAGCAGTTTAACTTTCATACATTCGGATGACGACCCTTACTGTCCGCTTGATCACGCCAAGTACTTAGCCGAGCAAACCGACAGTGACCTAATATTGTTCGAAGGGCAGGGCCATTTTAATACCGAACAAGGGCCTGAGTACAAGAAGTTCCCAGAGCTTCTAGAGTTCATAGATATCTGATTGAGAGCTGCGGGGTACGTCTGCTAGTCCATTTTTGATATACTCAACATATGCTGTCTATTACTAATCCAAAGTGTGAGATTTGCAGTTATCTCACATCGACTGAGAATCTGATCACTCAAACAATGTATTGGAGAGTAATCCTTGCGGCTGATCAGTCATATTTGGGCCGGTCATTCGTGACTTTGAAAAATCACAAAGAAAGTTTGAGCGAACTTAGCCACGAGGAGTGGGTAGATTTTGAAAAACTTGCTAAGCACATCGAGGTATCATACGAGAAGGCGTTCAATAGTGGTCGACCGTTCAATTGGGCGTGCATGATGAACGATGCGTTCAAGGAACGAGAGCCGACGCCACATGTCCATTGGCACATTAGGCCAAGACACAAGCATCCAGTGCCGATTGGCGAACAAGAATTTGTTGACCCAGATTACGCACATCATTATCGGCGCAGCAGAAAAGCAATCGTAGATCAATCAACGTTGGACGAGATTAGCGCGCTTATCAAAAAGTATATATAATTTTCGTTTGGCGTAATTCAATCATGTCAAGTCGAAACATCATTGCAAGATGGTTTTGCTGGCGTAGGCGAAGCAATCGAAGCATCGCAAAATCATTATGACGACATGTACACCAATCTGGATCTACGACTGACAAAATTGGAAGCCAAAGCAGCCTAAGAGGTCTATTGTTTGGCGTGAACACCCGCGACTACAGGTTGACGTAGCCGACAGCAAGTCTATTTCCCGCCTTGTCCAACGGTGTCACCTCAAGGATACGGCGGTTTACACTAAACACATCCCGGGTACGCTCCCACACAGCCCTAGTGGTCATGACATAGCCAATTGCGCCAGGCGTTGTCATGTCCACATCGCCTTTTATAAACTCGTCGGGAGTCATCACCTGCCTGGTCTGCGATTCACCTACGCCAAATTCAAACCAATATTCCCAGTAGTCTGGAATACCCCATTCGTAGTAGCCCTCCGATGGCGAGGCCACCAACAGCCACTGCGTGTCTGCGGCTGTATGTTTTTCTTGGAACCGTAACGTGTCACCAACACTATCGCCGGACACATCTCCACTCCTCTGGAAATCGCGAACGATCATTCCGTTGGCGCCCGCCACGACGAGAATAACTACTGCCGCCACAATCCATCGGGACACATCAACCTTATGCTTGTTTTTCCGTAGATGTCGCACTACCTCGGCACCTCCCACCACCGCACGTCCGACCATATAGCCCACGAACGGCAAAACTATGAGCAAACGCGTGTAGTCCGGTGCGCGAGTCAACAGTAGTGCCAGACTCAACCAGATCATCAAGAATCCAATAAGAGCCAGCCTGTCGGACTCAGACAACCTCCGCCGGGCGATAGATCCGAACACGACCACGGCCACTCCAATCCATACCAGTACGCCAGTTATCTTGTCTACGAAGCCGAAGCCAGGATGAGGGTATATCATCCCCTGGTCGCTGTATGGTTGGTTGAAGACCAGTAGCCCATGAACCATGTTCATGCGAATTGCTTGGGCGACCGTGGCCGTACCTCTGAACTGTTGCTCTTGTTTCTGGGCAGCGGCTTGCCATAGAAATTGCTGGCTGGCGTATGGGTCAGTTGGCACATGTCTCGATGTAGCGATGAACAGGGGTGTCGCTATCAGCAATAACCCAATTACAGCTACCGCTCCGAGGCGACCGGCTTGCACCCAGCCGGCCCAGCGAAAGCGCGCCGAAGATAAAGTCGACAAAAATAAGAATGCCAGCCAAATAAATATAGTAATCCGCCCAGGATAATACGTATAGAATCCCAGCCCACAAATAAACCCTCCTAGCAATGTCCAGCCGTAATTCTTTCGCTGCCAGCCAAGCACAAGGCAGATCAACGCCGCCAACATGAACAGCAACGCCGTATTGTCGCGCATAGCCATCCGACTAATCATAAATAAGCTATGGTTCAGCCCGACAACACATGTTCCAGCAAAGGCCGCGTAGCGTGGCAATGCCAGCAAGCGTAATAACAGATAGCAAAGTACGATAATGAACACACCCGAAGCCGCATGCAACGAACGCATGTTGCCCAATGTCACGCCACCGAGCATCATCCCCAATTTTCCAAAGCCCCAGAAGATAAATCCCGGTAAATCAGAATAATAACTCGGGGCGAATATGTCTACGCCCGGGGCAGTGGCCAGCACCTTTGCTGTCGACATGATAGATATCTCATCGGTATTCATCTGCCGCGGAAACCCGTGTGCGTTCAATAGGTACAGGGGTGCGAACATCAGCAACAATATACCTACCACCACACAGTCTGTCTTGAACGATTTTTGAGTTATCGGTGTTCCATTGTCACTGCCGCGAAGTGGCTCAATCGTTTTAGCGGTGGTTTTCGACGTGGTTCTAGGCTCGGACAAGGCGAACATAGATATCAACATCAACAAACACCCAACAAACCAATATAACCACAGGTGTTCCGAAAATCCTGCGGCAGCATAACGCCCAATCCCAAAACAACAGCCGACCAGTCCAAGGAGACCAAGGGAGATGTAGTTTGTCTTCAAGCTGTTTGTCTTTAGGCTATGCCACATAGTACATAGCGTATCCAACACTGCGGCACAACACAAGTGAAATAGCGCAAGATATACTAGTGGTGAGTCATCACGGTTACCTTTACTTTTTACCGCTTCTGTGTTATGATCTGTTTTTATGATTGAATTCATGCGCAAAACCAATACTCCCGTAATAAAGGACGTTATCCTTGATTTCGACGGAACCATGGCTGACAGTCTTAATGTATTCATAGAGTCCTTAGGAGAAGTCTTGAAAGAATTCATGGGGCTAGATGAGCCATTAACCAGCGAGAAAATCGCCGAATATCGTAAAATGTCTGTATTAGATCTGATACGTACATCGCGCATACCCCTTTGGAAAATACCAAGGCTTGCAGAACGTGGGAAGGAGCTGGTAGCCAGCAAGGCGGATCGTATAGAGCTGTTCGACGGTATTCCTGAATTAGTCGGTACGCTCAAAGAGAATTTCCGCGGAGTATACATAGGCAGCAGCAATAGCGAACAAGCCATCAGATCCATTTTGGGCCGCTATGGGCTTGAAAACAGCATGAACAAAATCTACGCCGACACGAGCGTACTTGGTAAAGCCGCGATGTTTAAAGAAATAGCAAGAAAAAATCACTTGGTATTAAATGAATGCGCAACCGTAGGTGACGAGAAGCGAGACATCGACGCCGCATACAGAGTCGGTGCCTGGTCCGTTGCGGCCTGTTATGGGTATTGTCCTGGCGACGCGCTCAAATCACATGTCCGAAAGCCCCATGCAGTTGCTTTGCTTCCGTCAGGAGTAGCCACGGCCATACAATCACTGCAGTTCGCGGCGTGAGTAGTCTAGTGCCCCGACAACCCTATCGTGATGAATATACCGGTCGCTAGCAGTAGTGCCAGGTGCATCAGGTGTATCTGAAACGTAACCGTAGTTACGTTTCAGATCAGATGATGTGCCTGGTGCTGCTGATTGCGGGCGGGATACATCAGGATAGGGTTGTCGGGGTACTAATACGGACAGACCTTGGTGACGCTCTTCGACTGAACTGGCTCGCCGTCTAGAACGTAGGCGTGGGTGGCCCAATAAGTTTTGCTGTCACCGTTTTCATGAATGCTACCGGGGCGCGGTGGACTGAGTCGGCCGATCCAGGTGTCGACAAGCTGGTATTCGTCGTCGGAATCTTTGTCAAGTATCAATGTGATGTACTGAGTGGGTTCCGGTTTGCCGTTTTTGACAAATCGTGTGTACGTCTTGTCTTTGAGCTTTTGAGCATATACCACAGTATCGACGTCGGAGGTTTCGACAATGGACTCATGTCCAACCACGCGACCCATATCCTGGTCGAATTGTAGTTCTTTGCCGGTTATAACTGTGCGTTTGACAAGCTCTTTGAGCAAGCCAAGCAGATATGGTTGACGCGAAATCTGGTTGGCAGCTTGAGAGCTTATGAGGTCAACATAGACAGTGACCCCATTGTTTGTTTTTCCGATAACGTGTTTCATAAAATAACTTTCCGAGGGTGGTGAGCCGTTGTGCGCTCTTAGTTATATCTTTAGTATACGCTAGTTTTGCCATTATTCCTAACCATGTCGTTATAATCGTCGACGGCACGCCACTGTCTGGCTAAGTATTAGACGGCCATGGCCCATCTGCGGCGGATCGCACGAATGCGCTCGCTGCCGACGAGGGTCAATCCGGCGATGCCGAGCACAAGAGGCAAGACGGACATTCTGTACCTTGGTTCCGAGGTGATAGCCGGGTGACTTTGACGGTGTTGGATTACTCTTTCGACGATGTCGTTCGTGCCGAGTACCTCACTGACCGTATCGACAAATTGTTCATACTCTTGATCGTTACCAAAACTAGATGTTTGGATGCGCGATAGTCCGGTAGCCGTTCGCCCGATTCCAGTGCCATTGAATCGGAATATACGCGGCACACCCCCGGACCCGGCAGTACTTTGGTCGGTATTACCGCCAGTCGTCATAACGATTGACGGTTCAGCGTTCTGTGTAGCGGGATTGGCAACAGGCTTGGCAGCTCCGAAATTGCCATGCCAGGCTCCAAAAACATTGATGAATAACACCCCGAACCAATGCGACAGACTAAACTGGCTATTGATAAGATTGAATATATTGGCGCTAGCTGACGCATTGCCACTAGTGGCGTCACCAGATCGTGTATTACTGCTGACCATCGCATCGCCAGACACTGCACGGGCAGTGATGTTGTTGGTTATGTAATTATTGCTTTCTGTCTGTGCATCGGTAGGAGAGTACTGGGATCGTTGCTGCCCGGACGAGGGCACTAGCATGTTCTGCGAATCTGCCGTCGCATCGCCATTGTCATTACTGCCGTCATCGCCACCAGTCAACACAGCCGCGGTCGTCCCGGTCGGAGCGTCCATGATCACGCCGACCCACGTGCCCAGCACATTGACGAAAACGAGTAAGCTGTTGGCAGCGTCGACCTTATGTCCGGTGAGGTTCAGTATGGTCAACTTAGTCAATGCACCTCCAGTCGTAGCACTGCCAGTGTGTGTATTGTCGGACTGCACGGCGTTACCGCTTAGTGCTGCCAGATCTACGTTGTTGGTAATCTGTTGATCACTCGTACTAGCCGACCGATTCCCCACGCCACTAGCCGGGGCCGCACTCTCAACTTCACCACCTGACGCCGCATTACCGGCCAGCAATGCATTCAGGGTGTCGGTCGGTACCAGTATATCCCCAGTGAAATTGCCATATATATTGATAACGCCCAAGAACGATTGATTGGCAGCCACAACTGAATTAATCAGGTTCAGTACGTTAGCTACGGCCGTGGCTGTACCTGTCGTAGCATTGCCGACATCGCGGTTATCGGAGGCCCCGGCATTTCCGCTGGCTGCCGACAGGTTGATGTCGTTCTGTATAGCGCCATCTTGTTTGCTATTGATCGTCACGTTATTCAAATCCGTTAGAGCAGCCGTCGCTGGTTGAACCAAAGCCGCCGGATCGATCAACAGATCACCCGTTACATCACCCTGGATATCGGTCGTAAACAGCGCCGCGCCCCTACCAAGCAAGGAAGTGCTGGATTGCAATAGATTCATAATTGTAGCCACCGCGCTAGCATTACCGGTTGTTGCATTTCCGGCGGTCGTATTACCTATCAATATCGCATTGCCGGAAAGGGCGGTCGAGTTGATGGTATTGGCAAGTGTTACTCCGCCCATAGTGTTAATGGCAAGTCCAGGTGCGGCGACAGTGCTAGATGCAACCGACTGCAGGCCGACATGCTTCGAGTCCGCGCCAACGTCGACCGACGCAGCAGTATTTACAGCCGAACTCGGAATCAGGCTCGCACTCGGACTTGGGCTCGAATTCAAATTCGAACTCGAACCAGGCACGGTTGATTGCGCTACGACTAGCACCGGGATTGGGGCCGGAGCTGGCGGCCCTCCGTGAGTGATGGCACCACTCGGCGGTGTCGTCACCGATACCGTGACAAGTTCGTAATTACTTATTGACGGATGATATCCCCAAACCGCACTATCCCATTGGCCGGACTGTTGATTGTATGTATACTCTGGGGCGACTTTGGCGGTCGTCTCTTTGGTAACCGGACTCCAAGTGTAGTACTCATTTTCCCAGAGTCCAGTCGCTACATTGTAGTGATACGTCGCAGCCGATGCACCGGTCGGTTGGATAATGCCTGCGTAAGCGGGCTGCGTAGCCAGGTCGGTTGCTTGAGCATAGGCAGTCAGAGGGCCACCAAACGCCAACAGACACAACATAGAACCTACGAAAATTTGTTTGAGGATATGGGATAAATCAGACATGAATCTCCTCCAGGTTAGGTTGACAGTGACATGCGTAGCGTTCAGCGTGTAAGGCGTATGCGGCGGGAGATGCGGGGGGAGATGCGGACTGCAGCCTGCGCATTCCCCCCGCTCCTTGGCTAGTCCCGCACATGGTCAGTAGTCGTGCGGCGAGCGGGACTAGTAGGCGACATTGACGTCAAACGTTGTCACGCTGTCGTTGCTGGCATTACCACTAGTAACGGACCCGGCGTCGCGATTGTTAGTCGCGCTAGCATTTCCGCTCGTGGCAGTCTGCGTGTTATTGTTCACGACGCGGACATTACTCCTATTATTGACCGTGGTTCGAACAGATTCCCGAGCCGTGATCGTGTTGGAGGAACTATTGCCCGTGTTCCCAATCGCGCCAGTGCTACTCGTAGCGCCACCAGCTCCGACACCCTGCAAGGCTGCTGCGTTGGCTGCACTGTAGTCGACGGCGACCGTACCGAGAGTGTCCGACGCGTTGCTAGCAGTGCCAGACGCAACGTTGCCGCCATCGCGATTATTGTCGAGACTTGCATTCCCGGTCGTCGCTGTCTGCGGGTTGTTGTTGACGGCACGAACCCGCGCATGGTTGTTGACGCGAGTTCGGGTTCGATCTGTCTGAGTGACACTATTCGTCGAACTATTGCCAGTGTCCGTTATATCGGCACTAGCCCCCGCCACACCAGCAAACCCAGCTACCAAACAAGCTGAGGATGCTACAGTGGCTGAAATTCTAGTCAATCTATTCATATGTATCTCCTTGACCGTTAGATTTATTGATAGTTCGAGTGGCCACCCGATGGTCGGCAGCAATATATTTCTGCACACCATCGACCGGTCAGCCGCGGATTATTCTATAACCTCCTCCTTGTCGGTATCTACATTGCTAGCTGCCGAGCTGCGCACCGAAACATCGACGTGCGTCGTGCCGTCGTCGCTGGTATATGATTTTTCGTATACTCCGCTTCCGGCGACGTGCGTCGTTTGGCCATTCACGGTAATGGTGGTTGACGATGAATTGGCATTACTGACATCGGGAGTCGTAGATGTTTGCCTTTTATCTATCTGGGCTTTCGGTGCAGAGGTACTGGAAGACGGTTTCGACTGAGCCTCGTCCGATTTATGTACGGCCAAAGCCACCGAACCGCTACCGGCGACAGCCAACATCAAACCGACTCCGCTAGCAGCGATCAGGTGCTTGTTCGAATGGGTCGTACCAGTCTTTCGGACTGCTTGCCGCTGCATATTTTTATTGAATTTTTTCATAAAACCGCTCCAATTTGGCGACATGTTCCATCTCGTAAGCTTCAACAAGTTCTGGTATTCGTGTTTTCATTGTTAGCGCCTCCTATTTATATTGTCTGTGGGCTACGGCTATTTTTACCTTTTCGAAATTGATGCTGCTATAAGATTTCTAACAATGAGCCCAAAGCACGATGGGCACCACGCCACAATTATTTTGCCTCACTGATACTTCGCCAAAAAATCCGAGTTTTGGGGTATGATTGGTATATATGAATTTTACTAAGTCTGTCATTGAGTCAGCCCGAAACAATCTCGATGACATCCAGCAAAAGCACGCATTTTTGGGTTTTCCCATCGCTGTTGCCAAGCGATACGACAACGACAAAGCCGGCAAAGAAGCAGCACTCATCACTTATTACGCCTTTTTATCACTCTTCCCGTTGATGCTATTGTTCATCACCGCGCTCAGCATCCTCGTGACAAATGACCCGGAGCTACGAACTCGCATCAGCGGAGAAGTATTTCACTATTTTCCAGCACTAGGAACTCGACTACAAAGTAGTGTGCACACACTAAGGAGTAGCGGCGTACCGCTTGCCCTAGAGGTATTGGCACTACTATACGGAGCTCGCGGACTGGCGGCCACACTGCAGGATTCTTTCAATAACGTCTGGCATGTCGAAAAAGAACATCGGCCGAGCTTCATCGGTGATAATTTGCGCAGCTTTGCTATGGTAGTATCAGTCGGAACAGGCATCATTGTCGGCACGCTTATCAGCTTTGCTCTCGGAAGCATTCTTGATTTTGGTATCGTCGGCACTGTGTTGATAACTTCGGTGAACTTAGCAATCATATTTGGGCTGTTTTTGATTGTTTTCAGGCTCGGGACCTCCAACCGAATTAAATTCCATTGGTTGATTCCCGGGGCACTCATCGCCGGCACCGGCCAACTCGTCGTACAGCATTTCGGCGGACGTATCATGGAGCATCAACTACCCAAACTCAGTGACAGCTACGGGTCATTTGCCTTGACTCTAGGCATAATATTTTGGATATACCTGCAGGCCCAGATAATCTTGATCGCACTGGAGATTACCGCGGTACGCGCTCAAAAGGACTGGCCAAAAAAGTTGTTCTAAATTCGTCGGTCGTTGCCGATGATGCTGGCTTTTACTTCGGAGATTTCAGCTTTGACTCCATTGACCTGTGACGAAACTTCGTTGCGAATATCGCCTGCGCCCGATGCTGCTTTCTTCAATTCCTGCATAGACTCACCGACGCTACGAGATAATTCCGGTAGTTTTTTGCTTCCAAACAATAGGACGACGATTGCTAAGATTATTAATAACTGGGGAGCACCGAGATCCAGAAAACCAAAAGTTGTAAACATGTGTAAACTCCTAACATTATTATTGTATTTACCATCATATCATAAACACAAGCGTCTCGGGAGTGGGTTAGGGGAGAAGACTATTTTTCTCGAGGAACGAGGCGACTGGTGCAAAACATGCAGCGCGATGCCTTGATCGGGATTTCCGACAAACATTCTGGACATTTGCGTGATGTCGGATCGGTCGATTTTTTGGAACGTCTAGAAATTTCTGTCAAGTGATTGAGCGGCTGAACGACCAAGAAAAACACCACGCCAGCTGTCAACAGAAAACTAAATAACGCATTCAAAAAGTGACCGTACGCAAAGCTGGTGCCGTTGAGCTGGAAGGCGTATTTGGCAAAATCATGCGAACCCTGCACGGAAGCAATTAACGGCGTCAAGAAGTCACCGACAAAAGCCGTAACTACCGAGGTGAATGCGGCACCAATGACAACAGCGACCGCCAGATCTACGACATTGCCGCGTAGTATGAATTTTTTGAATTCCTTATACATTACGTTCTTATCACTCCATTACCGTTACCTTGGACATTGCCATTATATACCAATCATACCCCAAAACTCGGATTTTTTGGCGAAGTATCAGTGAGACAAAATATTATCTTCTCCGAGTGAATCATATCCGTAGATACGATGA
>JAYTAB010000030.1:0-28623 GCA_043737735.1 Candidatus Saccharimonadota bacterium
CTTCTCATATGTTTTTTCATTGGCACCCCTCCCTAATTAAGAGGGAAAGTTTACCAAGGTACTAGGGGGTTGTCTGTGAGATTTTGTCAGGCTCTAAGAGCCAGGCCGTTATCTTGTTGATATTGAGCCTTGCTTATCATATATAAATCCGCGGGACTAATTAGATATCCCATCTTCGATAATCGTTGATAATCGGCTAGTGAACATTATACGAACACATATAGTGTTAGTGTGGGATCCATACGTATCTGAGGCCGTACAAACTACGAACAAGAATCACGCGTAATCAATGTATGTCATTCGAAGACACAGACCAGCAATAAGCCGAAATGGCGAACAAGCCAAGTCAGCACGCGCAGGGAATAACTCACAAAAACAAATGTGAATAACGGGGAGGCAAGCGAATCAGCAGTCAAACCGGCCGAATGCTAACCGGCAAAAGACATAGCAACAATGTCGCACAATGTATCTTTTGCGACGTTGATCTAGCAAAATAAGAGGTTAAGTATTACCACTTCCGTACTGCTTATGTAGCCCCTGCAGGGGACAACCTACAAGAACTTCTAATGCTGCGTGTGATATTGGTCATCCGTTACATCGCTACGATTGCACATACTAGTTATATGCGTCGCATACATGGGCCCCGGCATAGACCCTGGATACACTCCAGCATGTCAGCGGCCGGCTCCATGCCTATGTCTTTTTGACTATACCTCACGAGCCAACCGGCCTAGCGTTCGGTTGCTTGCATTTCACGCTATTTATTACGGATATAAGTTTTCCACAACTACCGCGTGAAAACATTTGTTTTTTTGACAAATTGTTTTTTTGTTGCACTCCCCTGCTTTTTGGTCATATATTCCCTATTATTTGACAATGCTTATGTTTGATATATTTGTATGTTTTTTATAGGGCATGGGTTAAAACTATGAACAAAATGCGAACTATGAGGGTAGAGCGGGAAAGTGCCCCTCCCTGCGAAACATGCACAGGGTCCGGACTAGAGACACGAGCATGCATGAGTCAGACATAGGACATCTCCTTACTTGTAGTAAGCCCTCTCCGGCACTCGGACATCGATGTACTGCCCTGGCATGACGTGGTCGGCCGCCAAACGCTGTTTTGTGGCTAGATAGGTCCCTGCCTGCTGCAGGGGGTCATTTTGGAGATTAAACTTAACGAAGTACGGGGTCTCGGCTATAGAGACATCCAGTTCGGAGGCTGCCGGCGGCAACACCATAGCCGACACCGTGACGCCTTTGGCCTTCAGGGCAGCGAATACAGACCGGGCGAACGATATGGTGGTGCCGGGGAGTGCGCGGTTGCCGAGTTTGACTGGAGCACCCGTGTTATCCTGCAGTGTCGGCACGCCAAGTTTATCGATATCTGTAATCTGACTAGTGGTCGCCAACGCCCGGCCGGTGGTGTCCAGCAAAAAAGCATTACTGCTGGTCGTGGTCAGTATAAATGACGGTTTGTACGGCTCTACATAGACCTGCGGCTGATGGCCGAAGACTGGCAACACTATCGAGACATTCTTGATCTCGGGGTAGTTCTTCAGCAAATCCTTACGCACTCGGGCGGTGTCGATGGTCAGTTTGTTGTGATTAAATATCGATTTGCCGAGAGATCGTTCGGCTGCTTGTTGATAAACTCCTGCGTCCTGCAAAAAATAATCTGTCGCCTGGTCCTGTAGCAGGATAACGTTGGGCTGAAAGCCTAGGGACAGCACATACATGCCGCCTGCGATACCGACACACGCCAGGTAAACGAACAACGCATGGTAACGGGTCAAGCTGGACGCGGTCTTTCTGGACGCAACGACTTCGTCCGGATCGCGTCGGCCAGTGTTTCCCAGCTCCTGTGACCTCTGTGAATAGTACGAGAAGGCCGGACTCCGAGAGCGTACTGAATCTTGGTCAACTTGCACCGTACGTCGTCGACCGACTGGTTGGTCTGTTTTTTGTTTTCTAAGTCGCCTTAGTCTGAAGAATAGTCTGAAGAATTTCATTTTTGGCTTTATTTTTTCTTTCTTTCTTTGGGCCGATGATCTGAGGATTTTGCTTTTTGGAGTAACAATAACGCCAATTGTTTGGAGGCAAACGGGCGGGCGAACGAAACCAATTGCCGTGCAATAGCACCGGCCTTTTTCGGATTGTCCAGTAGGTCCGAGACGACGCTTGCCAGCCGTAGCTCCTGCTGTATTTGGGCTTCGGTCATCTCGACTACTGCTCCCTTCTCGCTCAAAACCTCAGTGTTTTTGAGCTGATGACCACCCGTCAGTTGTGGATTGGGCACGATAATACACGTTTTGCCCTGGACGGCTAGCTCGGCTAGATTGGTTGCGCCACCCCTGGCGATGACGAGAGTAGCGGCGGCGCTATAGCGGTACATGTCGGGCGCGAACCCAATGACCATGACTCGGCTGAGTGCTTCTGACGACAGCACTCCCGCATATGCAGCCCTGACACTATCTTTGTTAGCACGGCCTGTCTGATGGACAATGGCTAGTCCTGGGTAATTTGCGAGAAGTTCGCGGGCGTTCTCGACGACCGCCATATTGAGTCGCTGTGCCCCCAATCCGCCGCCAGTCACCAGTAGCACCCAATCGTATCCGTCTAATTTCAATTCCTTTTTGTATTGCTGCCGCAATTTGTCGGTCACCAGGCGATATTCGTGGCTGATAGGTACGCCAACGGTCAGTGTCTTCTCGAGCGGATACGGGTAGAGTGCCTCGGGCAGCGCTACGGCGTGAATCGCCGCCCAACGAGCGATAATCCGGTTGGTCAGGCTCGGGATGGCGTCGGAGTCATGAGTGACATACGGGACGCCTAGTATGGCTCCGGCTAGAGTGACTGGCACGCTGACGGAACTACCTCGGGTAAATATGATGCCTGGGCGCAGCCGCCTAAGCAGCCAATAGCTCTGCCACAAGCCCATCAATACCTGGAAACCATCACGAATATTGAGATACATCGTCTCGAAATCGAACAGCTGTTGCCAACCCTCGCCGTTATAGCGACGGAACTTGCCAGAACGCACCGCGAACATTTCATCGATACTAGGATCGGCGGCAACAATATCGTAAAGCTTAGGATCGCCGGACTGGCCGATGTAAACTATATGTACCGAGGGCTGAGCCCGTTTAAGCTCGCGCGCGACTGCCAGGATTGGGGTGATATGCCCCCCGCTGCCGCCGCCGGTCACCACTATTGTTTGGCTTGCCTTCATAGCGTCTCCCTTCGTTATTACCACCGTTATTTGGTGAGGTTTGGATAATTCGCGGCGCCCGAAGGGCCGTGTAATACGATATTTGAAATACCAGCCCGACGGCTGCCGCCGCGAACACGACGCTGGTGCCGCCGTAACTGATGAACGGTAGGGTAATGCCCTTGAGCGGTAACAGGCCGATCATGGCGCCGATATTGATGACAGCTTGGACGCTCAGCCAAGACAGAACACCGATAGCCAACAGTCGGCTAAACGTATCTGGCGCTCGCTCGGCGATATTCTTGAGTCGACCGAAGAACACCGCCATGATGCCTAGTAATACCGTCACCCCTATAAAACCGAATTTCTCGGCATAGATCGCGAAGATTGAGTCATTGGCCGCTTCCGGCAGGTAGCCGTAAGCCTGGACACTCCGCCCCAGCCCGAGCCCGATCATGCCGCCCGACCCGACGGCTATCATCGCCTGACAGGCTTGGTAGCCAGCCGCCTGCTGACAGCTTTGATCTGGATGCAAAAACGACGTCACGCGGGCTCGACGATAGTCTGATGGCAACACCACCAGCACAACTATGCCTGCCAACACCACCAGACCCATCGCCAAACGCCTTAGGGACATACCGGCTACAAAGGCCATCGTCGTAAGCATCGCTAGAATAACCATCGTCGACCCCAAATCACTCTGGGCGTGCAGCTTACCTGGGCCGGCTACAATCACACCGAGTACAACTGTTGCTATCAACAACGGACGGATAGTCTTGTGCCAATCATTGAGCATCCCCGCCCTGCTCCGTTCCGCCAGAAAACCAGCTGCAGCAATCAGAATAGCGAATTTCAAAAGTTCTACCGACTGGAACGAAAACCCGCCAAGTCGCACCCAACGATGCGCCGGATAAAGCGGATTCACTGGTGTTACTAGTGCCACCAAAGTTGCAACGGCGGCCAGAATGAGTAGTGGCAGGTACGCCTTGCGGACAACATGCAATGGGGTTTTGGCCATGACGATAAATGCGACGATACTCAAGCCGATCGCCACCAGCTGTTTGACAACGTAGTGCGTCTGACTAGTATGAGCAGCCTCGCTGAGCGCCGGGCTGATAGCGTAGACGACGACGAGACCAACCACCAACATCAGCAAACAGAGTATAACCAGCCAGTAATCGGGGCGATGCTTGCGACCTAGATCATTCGACGAAGCCGTCCGAGCATCGGCTGAACGCGGGCTCCTAACCTGTCTGCTAGACTGTCTTCCGGGAAGTCTTCCGCTATGCATACCTTCGTCATATGTCATTCTACCTATATCTCCCGATGAAGAATAGAATCAGCCCCAACACACCGGCAACCTGGCCTAGTATCCAGAAACGCATCGTAACCTTCGTCTCCGGCCAGCCGAGCGCCTCAAAATGGTGGTGGATTGGCGATGACAAAAATACCTTTTTGCCGTGGCGAAGTTTGCGTGACAAACGATTGATGATGACCGAGCCCGTTTCCATGACATAAACAGCCCCGATCACCGGAAGCACATAGATCGTATCGGTCTGCATTGCCACGATGCCCAGCGCCGAGCCGAGCGCAAAAGCGCCGACATCTCCCATAAAAAACCGCGCTGGGAATATATTGAACCAGGTGTAGCTAAGTAATGCTCCGACTACCGTCAGACAGAAGGCCGCCAGCGAATATTTGCCCTGCACCATGGCGATGACGGCATATGTCGTGAACGACGACACTAGCAGTCCGCCGGCCAGCCCATCGAGACCATCAGTGATATTAACGGAGTTGGCAGTCGCGATGACGATAAACCAAAATAGTACGATGACCATCGCCCCAATATAAACATGCTGCAAGCCAGGAATATATACGTCAGTTACGCCCAGTTTGCTAAAGAACCACCAGCCACCGGCCAGCGCAATTGCGCTTTGCAGACCGAACTTGACTATCGCCCGCATACCGGCGATGGCCGAGGTACCGCGGACGTTCATGATGTCATCAATCAGCCCAACGCTACCAGCAGCCAACATGCCTGCTAGTGGCAGCCAGGTTTCGCCGCGGCTCAGGTTGCCACAAAGCGTCACGACGGTAATCGTAATAACGAATATCAAGCCGGCCATCGTCGGGATGTTACGCAGGTGCTTGGCGGCATGCAACTTGCTATAGACGGCGGATTTCTCCCCTGACCAGGCGACGGTGCGCAGCTTTTTCCACCATTGCCACTTGTAGGCAACGTTGGTGTAGATCGGCGTAATCAGCATGCTGAGTACGAAGGCCATGAAGCCATAGGTCAACATATGTATGAGCGTGCTCATCTGAACAGTGAAATCGAGTGTTTGTATCATGATTAACTTCTGCGCTTATTATACTATACCTCGCCGCATGAATGAACCGCAGCTGACCCACTAGGCACTTTCGAGACCTTTCACGCGCGGAGGGTAGGCCGACTGAACTAACCCGGCGTTGTGTATGCGCGACATCAGCACTTTCTGTCTCTCGGGTGCGCTCTACGTGTGTCCGCCTGACTACGTCAGGGTCCAGCACGTGGCACTAGCAACCCCCTCGATACAGAAAATGCTGAGTCGCGCGCCCAAACGCGTCGCGCGTGAAAGGTCTTGAAAGTGCCTGGTGAGTCAGCTTCGGTTGTTAGTTTTTGGCGGTCACGTAGGAGTTGTTGATGAGCATGTGGCCGAGATTCACGAACACTGGTTGGGCTGCCGCCGTGCCGGCATAGCCGCCGTTTTTCGGTTTGTTCATAAATACCGCGATGACGTATTGCGGTGTGTCGCCGCCAACAAATCCCATGTAGGTTCCATTGAAATCATTATCCAAATATTTACCATCTTTGCCGATCTGTGCCGTGCCCGTTTTGCCGCCAACGCTATAACGCGATTGGTCAAATGGTGGCGAAATATAGTGCTTGTCGATGATATATTGCATCAGTGGAATCATCTCCTGACTTGTTTTACCAGAAACGACACCGGTACGTACAACTTTGGGTGGCCCGTCTACTAGGCGCGGCTGATAATATGTTCCGCCGTTCACAACAGCGCCAAGAGCCGCGGCCATCTGCACCGGAGTGGCTAGCATAGCCTGCCCGAACGATGTATTGGCATAGGTCAGATCGATACCAGCCCCATTGTCACGCGGCGACGGCACCAGCCCGGGCGATTCATATCCCTGTTCGATGCCGGTTGCTTTGCCAAATTGGTAGCGATTCGTCATGTAGTCGTACCAGGTGTCGCGGGCCTTTTGGTTAATGCTGCCGCCGCCCATTTGCATCAGCTCCCATGTCGCCCCGGTGTTCAGTGACAGATTCAATATGTCAGCCACACTGCGCGTACCGGCTCCACCATCTTCCTCGATATTAGTAATGTTGAAGCCGTCGACTTTCCAATGAGCCGGATCGTAATAGGTCGTATTCGGTGTTATGACGCCTTTGTCGAGCGCGGCAGCCGTCGTCAACACCTTCATGATGGATCCTACTTCGATAGCGTGCGTCACGGCGGCATTGTTGAACAGCGCGCCATCGACAACATCATAATATTTCGCAGGATCATAGGTCGGCACATTGGCCATGGCTTTGACTGCCCCGCTCGATGGATCGATTATAACTGCGCTGCCGCTCTCGGCCTTTGATTTGGTGACGCCATCTGTCAGAATTTGCTCCAGCCGCTTCTGCATCGGCAGATCGATGGTCAACACCACGTCTTTGCCCGGCACTGGTGGTTTCAGCGTGTTGCCGGTGCTGGCCGCCAATGGCACGCCATGGACATCGGTGATTGCCTTGAGCTCACCGGGTCGACCCTTGAGCTGGCTGTCGAGAGCCTGCTCGATGCCGTATGTGCCCTTGCCCCCGTCATTGACAAACCCGAGTAATTGCGCCGCCATAGCTCCCTGTGGGTAGGTCCTGTATTCCTGCTCTTGCGTGCCGATACCTGGAAATTTCAGGGCCGCCAGTTTGGCTCTTTGATCTTCACTGACCTTTTTGGCTAGGATGGCGTAGCGGCTATCTTTGTTTCTCAGGGCTTTTTCGTAGGCGTTACTATCACCACCAATTATTTTCGCAACGGCCACAGCAGCCCGCGCCGGATCCTTAACGAAAAGTGGATCGCCATACACCAGATATAGCTTCTGATTGAGCACGAGTGGCAATGTCTGCGTACTATTACCGCCATGAGCCAAAATTCTACCGCGCGATGCTGGAATTTCATATTGCTTCAGTTGATCGCTGAGGGCCGAGTTCTTGTAGTGGTCGTAGCGAATTATTTGAATATAAAACGAACGCACCAAAAAGATCGCCAGTATACACAAAAGAGCCGCGTACCAGATACGGACGCGTAGTACCGACTGAGCGCCGTCGTTATGTAGGTTGTTCGCTTGAATATACATAGGCTAGGATTTTATTATACAGAACATTAGGCACCGTTGCTGTCTTTGTTCGGGACTATTGCCTTATTGGCGAACAGTGCCAGATGGTGCCACCGGAACCATAGCTGTTGCCTGCGGACTTGCCTGCACGCGGTCGAGTGACTGCATTTGCGCCGACGCCAGCACCAGATCTTCGTTCTCTTGTTTGAGCTGCGACTGCTGCGTTTGTAGTGTATTAATAGTATAACCATAAGCATCAGTTTTGGTCACCTGCGTCAAATATAATAAGCCGAGCAAGCATGCTAGGACGATGAGGATTACGGTGTTGCTGATCGGGCCGAGTTTGGTGCCGCTACGCCGAAAATCTATGGCATTTTGGTTTCTGCCAGCGAGGTGTTGGCCGCGCGATGATCTCTGCGCCGTTGCACGTGACATCGAGATTGTACTAGAGTACGTCATAGGCTGAGCACTCCTTTTATTTTAGAGTTTTTGTTTTAGTTTGGGAGGTCTGGGGCGGACGGAAAGAGGGCAACATGAGTGTTGCCCTTCCCCGGTCAAAGCAGTGCTAGACTACTTTGACGTGAACTTTGTAAGCACGTGATGTGCTTTTGATTTGGATGGGCATGAATGCCTCCTTTTTGTTTATTTTTTTATTTTCACTGCGGCTCGTAGCTTTGCACTGCGAGACCGTGGATTGTGAACTAATTCGGTGGACCCAGCGGTAATTGGTCGTTTGGTGAGTAGCTGGATCTCTGAGTCGTATCTATCTTGGCCGCTCTTGTCAGCCAGTAGATTCTTGACACGCCTATCTTCTAGGCTTTGGAAAGATATTATCACTATCCTGCCGCCTGGTGCCAGTAGATTGATCCAATGCGGCAAGGCTCTATCGAGTAATCCTAGCTCGTCGTTGACGGCTATGCGGATCGCCTGGAAAGTCCTGGTCGCCGGATGCACTTTGCTGTGACCGGGCCATACTCTGGCTACAATACTAGCGAGTTCGACGGTAGTTCGTACCGGTCTAGCCGCTATGATCGCTCGGGCGACTGCCCGGGCCTTTGGCTCTTCGCCGTATCGCACAAGAATGTCGATCAATTGAGTTTCGGAGTAACCGTTGACAATATTGTCAGCCGATAGCTCCTGGCTCTGATCCATCCGCATATCCAGCGGACCATCCTGGGCGAGCGAAAATCCTCTCGTAGCCTGATTGAGGTGTGGTGATGATACCCCAAGATCTGCCAAAATACAGTCAAAGCGCCTGCCCTGGTCGATGAGTTGCTTGGATGCAAGCTCAAAATCTTCCTGGACTATTATTGGACCGGTGCCTGTACTGATTTCCGCGGCGAAGCGTGTTGCTAATTCGACGACGGCATTGCTGTCGCGGTCGACTAGTACTGTCTCGCGAGGATTCTGTGTACGCTCGAGTACTCTCGAGGCATGTCCGCCATATCCGGCCGTCAGATCGAGGTAGCTGTCCCCCGGCTGCGGATTGAGATACTGGATGACTTCCTCTAGAAGCACAGGTATGTGCAACGAATCATACGACGAAACACCTACATCTGTAGGCAATTCTTCGCGCGCTGGCTGTTCTTCTCGGTCTGGGATAATTTGATGGTTGATCATCTTATTCTAGCCCGAAACGAACGATCTTCCTAAATTGTTAATTTTGTTTTTTGTTTGGTGATTTTTGTTTTTAACCTGCTGTCACTTTCGTAACAGTTTGGTTGCTATTGCAAGGTCACCTATTCGGTAGTCAACATGTTTGTTTTTTGTTTGGAACGTTTTTGTTTTTTGGTTGATCACTTGTTTGTATGCCTGGAAGTATTATTCAAGAATTTGGAGGAATCCTTGATCTTCTGGGCGAGCAAGTGACCGATGTGTTTCCGGGAGGCCCCGGAAACAAGTGAGAGATCTAATTGTGTGAGGTGGAGTTTTGGGAGGTGTTTTTGGTGAATGTGCTAGGGTTTTTAGAGTGGTGCCCCGTGGTGCCACTTGTTGACTACCGAATAGCTGACCTCGAGAAGTGTAATGAGACACCTACTATCGTAGGTTTCTCATCGCGCCGTATGTCGGAATAAATCCGCCATGCGGGCTGCTCTTCCCAGTCTCCTGATATGTATGGCATATTTTTGCTTACATGTCTGAAAATAAGGATTTTGGTGAGTTTTCGGTTTGTATTACTGATTAGGTTGTTAAAGAGCTATGAGACGTACGGTTTTTCTTACGTATCGGCTGCCTCTTCTTTGAGGAGCCGCCAGTACTTGCCGACGCGCACTGCCACTACACCTTTGGTGATGCCCGCATAGTCCAGCAAATGTTGATCGATGACCAAGCGTCCTTGCTTGTCGTCGATGTCGCCTTCACTTTTACCCATTCGCAGTTGTACGTTGAGGTCAGCCACCTGCTCGTCTAGGATATTTCCCTTCAGAAGCGGCTCGACCGTCTCGTCCCAAACTGTTTTGGGGTAGACATGCAGGTACTGTTTGAATCCACGAGTTATGACTACCCCGCTGGCAAATTCGGCTCTAAGTTCGGTCGGTATGGTTAACCGCCTCTTGTCGTCGAGCTTGCGCTGGAAATAATCTACTGTGGCCATAAGTATAGTTTTAGAGTGCTAGTGGTTGTTTTTGTTTTTTGATGGTTGGCCCGGGTAAGCATCTTTGCTTTTCCTGGTTACCCACGATTACCCACTAGTTAGAGTGTACTACCCACTCGTACCCACGACAAGTACTTTCGTTCAAACATTAGCGTTTTATGTAGGAGTTATCCACAGTTTGACTACTGAGGCTGACTTATGCACAGATATAGCGCTTATGCTTGGGTAACAACCGCTACACGATCGAATGCTACAAAGTGCCGGAAATGGAATTGGAACGTTTAATCGTATCGTAGGACGTCGACATGTGACGGATCTCTTCCCGCCCGCCTCGACGCATCTGTTCGTCGCCATGACCCAACTGGTTGTTACGCTCGCCAGCATAGGCATACGACGGCTGCAGCGTAGCAATAACTCGGCGACCTTCGCGCTCGGCGACCTCGGCCATACCGACTAGCGTAGCGGCAATCATAACAGTCAGACCAGCATGCGTTGCGACCTGGCCGATCCTAGTTACCGTATTTGTATTGTTTTTATTTTTATTGACCATAGTATTAACATTAGCACTTTCGTGCTTCTGTGTCAATGATGTGTCAGAACTTCGAGATACTACTCAGCAATTGAAGGAATAACGAAGGGTATCCCTGTCTCGGGTTTCACAAACACTATGCCATGTTCGCCGAACAGTTTTTCGAGATTGTTATAGGTCTGTATCCGAGCTTCGTCGCGCCAATGCCAATCGTGAATCGGGATTATGTATTTTGGCTTGAGCTGCAATGCAAGGTTAATGGCTCGGATGGTCGAGCCCCACGGTGCTGTCACCGGTAGAGCCAGAATAGCTTTGGTTTCAGCAAAACTATGGCTATCTCCGGGATGTGTCAACATGTCGAGATAATGGACGCCCACCTCTTGCGGTGGTGGCGCTACCGGATTGGTGTCCTCGTGTGGTGAGTCGAAGATAGTAATGCCAGGAGTTTCTTCGGTAACAACGTCAATGCCCACGTCCTTGAGCTGTTCGGCAGCTTCGACTGTCGTCGTGATACGAGCATTTGGGAATTTGGCCTGGAGCTTCTGGATGAGCGGAATGCTCATATGATCTGGGTGGTTGTGAGTGATGATAATGTTATCTAGATATTCCAGCGCTTCGACATCGAGAGCTGACTCGCTCATGACTCCTGGATCAAACAGCGCTGTGCGATTGATTGGCGCTGGCATCTCGACCAGTAGACACGAATGGACAAATTTAGTAATTTTCATGGTATTTGCTCCCGTTTAACCTAAACATACTACCACGGATAAGCTCTCAGCCGATAACGCTGCTGGTCATAGTAGCGCATCAGACGCTGGATTTCACCCGATATCAGTACAATGCTGGGCGCATAGACGCCTACCGCTAGACCGACCGGATTGCGGAGCATATCAAAGCCATAGCCGGCTGCCGGGATCGTATGCTCTACCCTTCCGATGATTCGGTCCGGTTGGATCGCCGGATCTGGTGTTTGCAGGTTGTCGCCTTTGGTCACGATCTGTCCGGTTTTATGGTCGATGGTTAGAATTCGATGCGTTATGGTCGCCCTGGGATTGCTGATGCTGCGATAACTCACTACATCACCCGGCGTGAGGCGCGCCTGTCCGCTGAGTACGAGTACTGCATCGCCGGGCTGTATACCGGGGCGCATACTACCTGTCTGGACGCTAAGCACTTGCAACCCCTGGCTGCGGGCGTAGCCGAGCACACCCGCGCCTACCAGGAGCACAAAGACGAGCAGCCCCATCAAACACTTTGCCGTGATTGCCATGATGGTTGCTGCTCGTCTCATATTATTGTTCTCGTACGCTGCGCTATACGCGCACTAATATGTGCGCTCGCTGAGTGCGTGCGGAAATTATTGCGGAATGACCGTCCCGGTGAAGACGAGATCAATGCCATCGACCGTTGCCGACTGGCCAGTGAATGCGTCGTCGTCCATGACTACCTGGGTCTTGAACTGCGCGATCGCACCACCTGCTAGGACGTCGGTTACAGCCGAGCCGCCGGAAGTGTGCCCAGCAACCAATGACGCGACCGAAAGCTTCTGTGACGCACTAGTGTCAACTCGCGTGAACACGACATATACTTTGGTGAGGTCGACGTTCGAGACATTTGTCGGAACTGTGCCGATGGAAACTTTGAGCGCCATTGGGGCGGTGCCGTAATTTTTCAGGTAAAACGAATTACCCTCTGTTGGTGACGGCACTGCGCCAGGTACGATATTGGCAAAGTTGAACCCTGTGCGAGTATTGTTAAATGTCGAAGCGCTCGTCCCGATACGAAGGTCGGCAGTCGCCGTTGAGATCGAGTTACCCGTCAGCGTAGCTGTCTGGCTTTGCAGTGCCGCATAGGTCACGCCCGTAGCCAGAACGGCGACTGCCGAAACCACGATTATCGCCCGAGCTATCGGCTGAAATCCCCTTATATTTGCCCACTGCATACCGCTTCTGTTGCTATTGCTGCGCTTCATTCCACTACCCTCACTTAATTTATGCCGGTATATTTGCATTTTCATTACGCTCATGCCAAACATTTTGAAAACTTTTTTGACAACACCCGGGTTTACCCTGTTCAATTACGGCGAGCGTGTGTAATAATCTATGCGTAATTCTATAACTATGAGGAGATTGGCATGACTCAAGAAAAACCATTATCGAGTTCCGGTTCGAATAGACACGAAAGCGCCATAAAGCAGCGAGAGATAGCAATAGGAGTAACCTTGGCGACGCTTGCCTTAATCGAAGGCGAGACGCCGCCACCCATAAGCACGAGAGGTCTTACGGATTTTGTTAGCTACGTAAGCGGCGTAGGCACTGCTACTACCCGAGCAGCTATTCTTTATGCACGAGAGGATCGCAGAATAGAACCTCCATCCGACACGCTAGCAGCATTAGGCGTGGTAAATCAATCTAATCGTTCAGCCGTAGAAGTTAGCCAGGCAGACCCTGTAAAAATTCTGGGCGAGAGAGCTGTTACGCGCGAGGAGCTCAGTGGGCTTTTAGACGAGCAGCTCGCACTTGACGCCGCAACATTTGCCTTGCAAGAGCGTTTTCGCTCTTTACACGAGAGATAACCGCAAATATTAACAGCTTTTGCATGCCAACCATACCCCAAAATTGGGTGATTTCAGGCCGGGTGGCGAGGTTCTAAGGCGACCGGGGTAGGTTTTAGCGTACCGCCGGAGTTGGCTACGGGTGGAAGAGAGCCAAAAGAGAAAAGAGAAATGCGACCCGAGCTATACAGCAGAGGTCGCATTTCATGTTATAATTGTACTAAACTCTCTTCTTAAAATCAAGTAGTTTTCGATGCTTTGTGATAATCATTACTCTGCTAACTTTCTTGAAATCATTGAAACGACGCTCTATCTCGGCAATACACTTTTGCTCTGGCATTTTGGAGCCGCGAATATCAAAAATAATGTTTGGCGACTGTTTAAGCGCAGACCGAAAACTATGCTCAATAGTGTATTTCCCGTTACTTTTTGGGCCTTTCATCTCCCACTCCAAATCAAGTATCCGAATATCGGGTGTTCTTGCACCTTTTCGCTGAACTGGTGGAATCAACTCAACATCAAAGCCTTGCTCAGTCAAAAATACCACCGTTGCGTTTTCGTGCGTATGAAGCACTACCCCGTTTGGTGTTATTTTGCCTTTTTTCATAGATGCTACTATAACAGGTTTTGGGTGAGATGGGGGTATATCTGTCAATGTGCGCACGGCAAGGTCAATTTGCGAATTATTTGTTTTTGAGTTCGACTACGGCGTCTTCGCCGAAATGTTTTTTGAGGCGAGAGCGGATCGAGCCTGGGTGGCGGCCGAAAATGGCCGTTAGCTCTTTGACAGTTTTGGGTTTGCCGTCGCTGAAGTAGTCGGTGAGTCTGGCGTCGTCGGCTTTGCTCCAGGGTTTGTAGGCGTTGGGATAATCGGCACGCATTTTGGCAAGTTTGTCCGCCCAACTGCCGGATCCGGACGAGGGTTTCGATGATTTCGGCTTGAGTTTCTCGGCGGCGGCCCTCTCGAGAGCCCGTTCCCGTAGCGGTTCATACTTGGCAGCATCACTGGTCGATTTGCGGCGGAGTTGCTTGTCGATCTCGAGAGCCTCGGGGCTGATCTGCAGTGCCATACGGTTGATACCGACTAGGCTGAGGTTATCAAGTCGGCGAACCCGTGACAGCGCGACGTAGCCCATGCCCTCGACAAATGCCCGACGCAGGTCCACGCGGGCAGCGTCGAGCGTCATGCCCTGCGACTTGTGTACCGTTATAGCCCAGGCCAGGCGCAGCGGAATCTGGGCAATCGAAGCCCGCTTTTTGTTGCCGTCGCGTAGTTCCCAGGTCTCTGGCTCCATCGTGATACGGCGACCGTTTGATTGCAATTCGACAATCGGATAATCACTACCGCTCTCGAAATCGACGACCGTGCCGAGCGAGCCATTAGCGTAGCGCTTTTCGGCGCTGTTTTTGACACACATCACTAGCGCGCCCTTTTTGAGCGTCAATACATCTAGCGCCAGACATGAGCGTTTCAGTGTTTCGACATACGATTCTTTGCCGGTAGTTGCCATGGCGTAATGCTTTTCGGTGCCGGGTATTCCCTTCAACCTCGAGGTGTTGATACGATCAACATCGATGTTGACGGTGTGCAGTTCGGTCGCTTCCATGGGGTTGCCATCGGCTCCCAGACCGAGATCGGCATCGACGCGGGCTAGCAACATTTCGGCATGGCGGCGGCGGACATCGCCAGAGCGCAGGGCGTTCAGAATTTCCAAAAAGTCTTCATCATCCTGGCGGTGCTGTTCGTCGAGGTAGCAAACCACCGGGTCGAATTCTTCCCAAACCTCCGAAGTAACCACAAACCCACCCTGCCGCGAATCATTGCGATTGACTGGTGGCAATTGGAAAAAATCACCACACAAGATAACCTGGATCCCGCCGAACGGCACGTCGCGCTTGCGGACTTTGCGGGCGACCTCATCGATCATATCGAGCCGATAATCGTGCAGCATCGAAATCTCGTCGATGATAAGTACATCGGTGGCTTCGATGATGTCGCGCCGACCCTTTAGCAAATATTCCTCAAAGTGTGGATGCAACTGATCGGATATGCCGATGCCGCTCCAAGCGTGAATGGTATTGCCACCGAGGTGCGTCGCCGCCAACCCGGTCGTCGCTGTCACTGCCACGTATTTGCCGCGGGATTTGGCACGCCGAATAAACTCATTCAAAACATACGTCTTCCCCGACCCAGCCGGGCCAGTCAGCAGCACGTTGTGCCCCTCCGCCATAATCTCCAGTGTTAACGCCTGATCCATAGACTTCCTAGTATACTAGACAATCGCCCGGGAAGTGCGCGATCTTTTATATGTGCCAAGCCCTCGCTCATATAGTAAACTAGGTGGGTTATGAAAATTGCTATTCAGGGCGAACTTGGTTCGTTTCATCATATTGCCTCGCAGCATTTCTACGGAGGCGAGCATGGATATGTCTGTTGTGATAGTTTTCGCGATGTTTTCGCAGCGCTTGGCGACGGGCGCGCCGACACTGCAGTCGTAGCCGTCGAGAATTCGCTATTTGGCTCGATCGCCGAGGTATATGACCTGCTGCTCAAGCACGGCTACCCGGTTGTAGGCGAGGTTGTAGAGCGTATCCACCAAAACCTAATCACCTTCCCTGGTGCGAATTTAGGCCAGATCACCCGCGTTTACTCACACCCGGTGGCACTGGCGCAATGCTCCGAATTTCTTAATCGAGAAATGCCAAATGCTGAAATAATCGAGCATCACGATACGGCAGCTTCCGCCGCATTCGTCAAACATGCTGGCGATCACGCGTCCGCCGCCATCGCCAGCAGGATGGCCGCCGACATGCACGACATGGGCGTGCTGCGACCTAACATTCAGGACGAGCATCGCAACTACACTCGATTTTTGGCGATACAGCCAGGTGGTCAAGCACCAGTCGATGCCACTAAGGCGTCAATGGTCATCACGACATCTCACCGGCCAGGCGCTCTGTATGAGTCGCTCGGCGTTTTTGCCGATGCCGGCATCAACCTCACAAAATTGCAATCGCGACCGATCCGTGGCAAGATCTGGAAATACCAATTTTACATCGACATAGAAACCAAGCCCCCCGATGCCCTCAAAGCCATTGAGTTGCTCGAGGACCTGGGCTGCGGTGTTACGAATTTGGGTATGTACAAATCCGCCGCCAAAACCTTCGAGGATTGACTGATCGCTATATGCAGACTTCGTGATACTGTACATACATATGTCATATCATGATGATCTCGAGAGAGCACTGTTGTATGCGCCGGCTGAATTATTCGATACTTCCGGGGGCATGGTCGCGGAGAACGGTTCGGTCACGTACACAAACAAGATGGACCATACGCAAAGATTGGGCGATAGCGCAAAGATAAAAGTGAATTTTGACTATACAACCCCACTCAATTCTGTCTCGGTAGAATATCCAGAGGACCTAGACAATCTGCTGCGTGCAGCTGTCGATGTAGTTGGCGGTGTAGACAATTACGATTTCGAAAATACCGTCATACACGAAGAAGGACATGCCGAGGTATTCAGACGTAGCATGGGTGCTACTGCCTGTAGATTTGAAGTTCAAATGATGAAATGGGCAGATACGCAAGCCGACCTGGAGGCCGGCCGACTACGTGTATACTTTCGACCATCGACACAGGCTCCAAACATAGTTACTCCAAAAATTATTCTCGCCAGTATGTACGCACGCCCCGTAGATCCATCTGATGATGACAATTCAGCAATCGAATCGTGTGGCTACCAAGGAGTTCAGGACGTAGGAGATCGGCTCATAAGGTATTCGCGACGACAGCGAAGTGTAAAACCGATTTTTCTTCCTCTATCGTACATAGAGCCGAGGTAGCTTGGTGTGTTGCGTCCATGCGTCATGAGTGCTATCATCGTGGAATTAAATAACATTCGCTAAACGATATGAGGCGCGCATTATGAGACCAAATCAAATAGCTAAATGGGCAGTCCTCCCTGGCGCAGCAGCCGCAGCGATCGGGCTTGGTGCGGCACTGGAAATAGGCAATTCGAATACCCAGGGAGATGATGCGCGGATTATCAGCACCTGCACCTCCAATCAAACCCCCGAGGCAGCGATAAGCCAGATCACTCAGCAATGTTTGGGAGAGGAAGGTGCATCCATTGGCCTTGTCGGTCGCCTCAACGATCAGTTCAAAGTCGGCGCCTCAATAGGCGCATTACAACAGTACGGCAAAGAAGCCCAAACTCGTGCAAACCGATTTGACTTCGGTGATTTTGGCAAAAATGCAGGCAGCATTGCTTTACTCGGTCTTGTGACGTATGGATTAAGTCGCGTACCCGAATCGTACGTAATCAACACAATAGGTACTAACGGGACTCAGGAGCAGGCCTAGCGTCTAGTGCCCCAACAGCCCTATCCTGATGAATATACCGGGCACGCGTCTAGCTCAGTTCGCGTAGCAGGCCGGCGTTCTCGTCTTCTTCGGTCGGTTTGAGTTCGCGCTTTTTCTGGATTTCGTAACGGATGCCGGTCATTGGGCTTTCCATGTAATCATCGTTTAGCAGATTGACGAATTTGGTCATGTCTTTGCTATCCATAATGATGATCGCACCGTTGTCGTCCTGCATTAGGCCGATGTCGAGCTCGTCGGAGCGGTCAATGATGTCCTCTTGTTTCACTAGACTCGGTTCGATCTTTTGCAGCTTTTTGATGATGCCACGGTTGCCTTTGATGAGACTTTGGATTGATTCACCGTCGCTGAAACTGAGCTTGAAATTGGCTTGGATTTCTTCGACTTTTTTCTCGGCGATGCTGGCTTCTTTGGCGTCGTAGCCGAACAGGCTTTTGAGCTTTGCCTGGCTGAAAACGTACATATCTTGATCTAGCACTAATAGCTGGTTGTCCGATGGCACACGCAGTGCGGCATCGGCATCGAACTTGACAAATTTGTTGTCGCGCAGCATCCAGCCGGCACTTCCCTTCATGACCTGCGACTGTGGCAACGCCTTAATGACATAAAACTTCATCGGCATATCGCGGTGGCTACAACGTGCCACGATGCCTTTGACGCGTTTGATGTCGTGCTCTTCTTCGTTGAACAGTTCTATCTCGTGTTCCTGTGTCTTCAGCCAGCTGAGCATCTCGCGGGCCTTATCTACCTTGTGCAGGCGGGTGCGCATCAGCACGTTGTTCTCGCTCTCGGCCTCTTCGAATCCACGGACAATCATGCCTTCGTCAGCTCCCTGCAGCACGTATTCTAGGATTTCGTCGATGAATAGCGGCTCGAGCTGCTTGTGCAGCTCGGCGGTCATATTGGTACGATAAACGACATTGTTCTTGTTGAAGAAAAACAGCTCGATCTTCAGCTCGTCTTTGAATTGCACGAGGTTGTTGGCCCAAGCGAAGACATCGGTTTCTTTGTAATTATCAATGACGTCCTGGTCGGCCGCCAATATGTCCGCCGGCAGTTCACTCGGTTTGGGTTCAGCTATTTCAACGACTGCCGGCACCTTGGTTTCAGCGGTATTATCAATCTCAATATCCTGTGACATAATCTCCCCAATATCCGGCCGTCGGCAGTTGCAAGCGGCACAATTAATCTTAACCCTTATTCTGTCTTATTCTACTTCATTTATCGAGACAGTGAGGCAAAAATCTGCTGTAAAATTCTCTGTGGATGTATCCGTGATAGTTCGCACTTAGGAATTTTAGGTTACAATACAAGTAGTAACAATCTAAGTAACGGGGTAACCTTGGACTATTCACAACATACAAAACTTGAATTCCGTCGTAAATTTTGGAAGTTTTTTGGGGCGTCTATCAGCGTTAATGATGCTGATACGGAAGACGCCATAGGCTACATAGAGATGCAGGCTTGGAAGCTGCGCGAGGACATTCGGCTGTACAGCGACAATACCAAACAGCATGAGCTGCTACGCATCCATGCCCGCTCGATCATCGACTTCGGTGCGACCTATGATGTTTTCGAGAGCTCATCCGATACGCTACTGTTTTCACTGCGACGCAAGGGCCTGCGATCGACATTCGTACGCGACCATTGGGACATCATGGACGCTAACGACACCATGATCGCCAATGTCCAAGAAACCAGTGGCGGGCTGGCACTAGTGCGCCGCTACGTTGGCATCATACCGTTTGTTGGGCCTATCGCCGATCTAGTCCTGATGGTTGCACCACTGACCTATACTATCAACAGTATGCTCGGCGGAGCCGTCACCGGCGTCGGTGCCCGCATAACACACCGCAAAAATCCCTTCGTCGTCAAAATGGGCCTCGACATGACTGGTGTTGAGGCTCCGATCGACCCACGCATCGGCATATCTGTCGCTGCCCTGCTGAGCGTTATTGACGCCACAAAAAACTAGAAGTCTCCGAGAACACGTTCTGAGGCGCCGACCGACAAGAAATCTCTAGGATTTTTTGCGGCGGTCGTAATACCGCAGTTCGCGTTTGTGTTGATCGAGGCGCACGATGTAATCTTCGAATCGATTGTAGAGCTGTGAATATTGGAAGCTGGGGGTCAGGATCTTGCCAAGGCGTTTTTTGCTTTCCAGATACTCGACCAGCGAGTAAAAATCACCGTCGCCGGACACCAATATGGCTTTGTCGTAATTTGACAACTCTTTCATAGCCCACAGCACTAGGTCGGCGTCGATGTTGCCTTTGACCGGCTTTTTTTCCTCCGGCTCGGGCTTTTTGCCGTCCTTGCCCTTGCCTGCTTTCTCGGCTGCCGGGTCTGCTACGGTTGTGGACGGTAACGGCTGTGGACGCGTCATATCATAAGTCGGCTTGAGTACGATCATGTAGCCTGCCTCGTGGAGCTGCTCGTACATGGCTTCGAATTCCGGCACATAGCCGATGAACATGAAGGCCTTGGTAACGCCGTGCTCGTCGGCCAGCCATTTGCGAAATTTCTGCCAATCCATCTTCCAGCCAAATTTCTGGACACCTACATTGAGGTTCTGGCTGTCGATGAAAGCGTAAATATTGGAGGACCTCTGTGGTCGGTTCTGGTCGTTGATCATGCTAATATCATACCATTCTGAGCACATTATAGGCGCACTTCCGTGATTAAATATGGATACTTACTAGGCTCGCTACGACTTGAGCTGTTCTGTTACATAACATTCAGTCTGTCCCACCACACATAATTGCTGCTATAATACTAGCATGTCCGTAAATATTACTTACGCCATTAGCACCCGAATTCACGACTTTATCGACCTATTTCAAGCTGCCTTCGGTACCTATGTTCCACGCCTGACCAGTGGGTATTATTCCCAGTGTGCGGCCAATCTTTGTCTCAAATATTACGTACTGTTGATCGACATTCCTAGTACCGCGCAAAGTCAATTTGCCCCTCAAAGATGTTCTGTCTAGCACACGTAATAGATTAACAACTTTAAGACAAGGAGTATCTATGTCAAATCATAGTGACGACCATGGCCAGATTGGTCAGATTGGTCAGATTGGCCATGGGGTATAAGTAGTATGGCAAATACATCTACTGACGAAAACACGCCGAGCTCGGCCGAAATCGATGGTAGCTCAAACCAAAAACTTAACTGGCTACGAGCCGCTGTCCTAGGTGCCAACGACGGTATCGTGTCTATCGCCGGACTAGTAGTTGGCGTTGCCGGTGCGACAGATTCCAAGGGAGTTATTTTGACTGCGGGAATGGCGGGCGTTGTCGCCGGAGCATTGTCCATGGCGGCCGGAGAATACGTGTCGGTCAGCAGCCAACGTGACTCCGAGCGAGCATTACTCGAAAAAGAATCCTCCAGCCTGGACGCCAACCCAGATGCCGAACTAGAGGAGCTAACCACAATCTACCAGTCTAAAGGTCTGAGCAGGAAAACAGCCGTGACCGTCGCAGCCGAGCTGACAAGCCACGACGCATTCCGGGCTCATGCCGAGGCAAAGCACGGCCTCAATCCCGACGACCTGACGAATCCATGGCATGCCGCCATAGCGTCAGCTTGCGCGTTTGTCGCCGGCGCATCCATACCGATGACGATCATACTGATACCACCGGTCCATTTGCGGGTGCCCGTCACCTTTGCGGCCGTTATCTTGGCCCTCGCTATAACCGGTGCGGCTAGCGCTCATGCCGGTGGTGCCAGGAAGCGTCGAGCGATCATCCGCGTCATTATCGGCGGCGCACTGGCTATGGCTATTACGTATGCCATCGGGAAATTTTCCGGTGTGTCGGGAATTTAATCCTACGGCCTACAACTAGCAAAAACTTATAGACACGTACGGACGAAGGTGCTAAAAATTAATACAATTAACGGAGGAAAACATATGAAATGTCCAGTAGATAACGCGACCCTAGTAATGTCCGAACGATCCGGCATCGAGATCGATTATTGTCCAGACTGCCGCGGCGTCTGGCTCGACCGTGGTGAGTTAGACAAAATAGTTCAGGGATCGTCGCGGGAGCAGAATGAATACAGCTCGGGCGACCATAGGCGGGAGGAAAATAGCTATAGCCGCGGTAGCGAAGACGGGCGTGGACAACATGATAGTGACAATGAGCGCAGACATGACGACGAAGGTCGGGGCTACAATGGCAAGAAAAAAGAAGGACGCGGATCATTCATCGGCGACATTTTCGGAGGTTTTGGCGACTGACAGATACTCACAAGTTCTCTACCGGTGGGTTAACTTTTGAAATATCTACAATACGTGGGTGACGAGCAGTAGCAATATCAGTGTTCCGGCGATGATGCGGTAGTACGCGAACGGTTTGAAATTGTGATGCGAGACGTAATGCAGCAGCCAGGATATGCTGGCCAGTGCCGTCACGAACGCCACGATCATACCTACGATAAGTGCTGGCGCGCCACCGCTCAGCTGACCGAGTTCACTGCCATGCTTGACTAGCTTGAGCCCACTCGCCATCACCATCACCGGGATGCTCAGATAGAACGAAAATGCCGTCGCCGTCGTGCGGCCGAGGCCGGTTGCCAGCCCGGCGACGATAGTCGCACCGGAACGTGACACGCCCGGCACGATCGCTACCGATTGCCCCAACCCGATCAGCAACGCCTGTTTGGTCGATATCTGGCCAAAATCGGGCTTCACGACCTCTGTCGAGACAGGTCCCCTGTCTACCAGCAACAGGATTACACCTCCGACAATCAGTGCGATAGCAACCACTAGTGGCGTCGTGAGGCTATTCATGCTCTTGTCTAGTGCCAGCCCGATAACGCCAGCTGGCAAGGTGGCGACGATAAGCAGCTTCCAAAACATCAAAGCGTCGGGCCGATGCCGAAATAGCCCAGATATTTTGTCGATCAAATCAACGCGGTAATACCACACGACGGCCGCAATCGCGCCCAGCTGCACCACTACCGTAAATAGGTCTTGGACATCATGAAACTTGAGCAAGCGCTCGGCCACTATCAGGTGCCCGGTGCTGCTGATGGGCAGAAACTCGGTGACACCCTCAACAATTCCTAATATCGTCGCAATCAGCAAATCCATTACCGCTAGTATAGCTTATGGCGTCGAGGATTACGAGTTGTCTGGAGGCTTCTGGCCGAGGTGTCTGTTCATCAGGACGTCGTAGCCATCGGTGACTTGGTTGGCTTTCTCAGCTCCTAATGATTCGAGCAATTCCCACAGCTCTGCTATCACCGTTTCGTAGTCGGCGTCTTCCGGGGTGAGTTTTTCGGCTTCCACGAAATCACCAAGCTCGTCTATGTGATCAATGCAGATTTCTATCTCACCTATGCGGGCCTTTTGGCGGGATTTGGTCAGGTCCGAATATGGGACGAAATTGAGGTGTTGAATGATTTTCGCCAATTCTGCGGGATCGGCAATTTCGGTTTCATGTTCGATGCTGTCGAGCTGGCTGGTGATTGATTTTTTGAGAGTGAAATAATGCTTCGTGATTTGATCTTTGGTCTCGGCGGGCCGAGTTTCTGTGCGAATACGCAACCACGGCTGGCCCTGCTCCTCCCCGCCGGACACCCCAGGGACGCCGTAGACCCGGTCGTGTTGCATGACTGGCGCAGACACCGCCGTGCCGCGCTGCGTTATAGCGTCAATGATCGATTGTCTATCGGCTATGCGAACTTTTATCTCAATTTCCCTCATATTCTCTCCCCCTTGCGAGCTTCGTTGGCCCAATGGTCAGCCAGCTCGTTGCCGGGGTCACCGACGTGGCCACGGACCCAGATGAGTTTGGCTTGGGACTGACGGTACAGCGGACAAACTTCTTGGACGATGTCTAGGTTTTTGATGGGGCCGCCCTTCTTGTGCCAGCCATTTGCCTCCCACGGCAACGACCATTTGGTGATGACATTGATCCAGAATTCGCTGTCAGTGTAGATTTCGCACGGCTCACCGCCGGCGTGCTTGAGGGCAGCGATAATCGCGAAACCTTCCATGCGAATGTTTGTCGTCACGGCACCGCTTGGCTCACCGCCGAGCACAACTGGCTTGCCCTCGCTGACAACTGAAAAGCCACCCGGACCGGGGTTCGGGCTGGCGCTGCCGTCGGTATGATAAATTGTCATGTTGTCCTCTTCTTATTCATTTATGCTTCGCACTTTCAATCATTAGCATAACATCTTTCGATGTATAGCCGTCGACCGATACTTTCCTGGGAGGGTATATATGGCCGCTCGAAAACCATCCCCTACGGTACGGGTTCAATATCATTGAAAGATTTTGCTAAAGAGTCACAAGAGTTGGCGGTGCTAGCTAGCCCGAAAACACACACCAGCAGGATCATCACCACTTGGTATGATACAGAGGTTCGATGGTGCGAGCAGACCGATGACTAGCCCCATCAGCAAGATCGTCACCAGTTCGTGCGATACGTTCAGTAGCGTCAATTTCCAAGACCTGCCCTCGAAGGCGTCATGCGTCACGAATCGAGCCGCCGTCAAACCAAGCCACAGCCAGAAAGCTGTCGTGACGGAATCCTGCAGGAACGAGTGATGGAAAAATGCATTCGACAGGTACGCTACATGCGCCAGGACATAGGCTGTAATGAAGCTGACCACCAGCGTGACCAAGATCGGCTTGATGGCATCCTTGGACTTGCCAGATGGCGTCACCTTGGCCAGGCGCATCCAGACATTACCAAAAACTTTCGGCGTATACCAAATTGAGCCGGCTACCATCGACGACAGCGTGGCCAGCACCACTCCCAGCCAGTTGATTTCTACGTTCATAGGGTCTTCCTCCTGAGGTTATTTCTATGCCGAATTATGTTCCGAATGCGAACAGACGTCCAGACTATTGGCGGCGCTTTAGTTGCGGCGACTGTGCGCTTGCAACCACGCCGCGATCGCCGGTATGTCGAGATGGTCTACGGCGACTTGGACGGCAAAATCTTCAAGCCGCCAAGGAGTTGCGGCGAGCTCATGACCACCACGCGACAAAAAAATGCCCGCCACTGTTACGGCCGTCCGCTTATTGCCATCAACAAATGGATGATCTGCGACAATACCACGCAGATACACAGCCGCCTGCTCAAAAAGACTGGAGTACAGCATGGTTCCGAACACTTCTTGTGCTGGCCCGGCGGCGACAGATTGCAAACGATCCTCACTACGCACACCGTGCGACCCACCGTAATCCTCGATGATTTTGAAGTGCAACAATAGAATATCTTCTACGCTAAAGTACCGCATGGCTTATCTGTCTTTTAGATTTTTGAGCGTTTGGCCGTACTGGGCCTTGAACGCCTGATACTCGGAATCGAGCGAAGTTTTTGGTGAAGCTACACCTGTAGGCCGCGGTCTTATGGAGACTTCGACCTCCCTACCGGCCTGGACACCATAGTATTTGGCATCCTTCGTAGGTATCGTGACCGCGAGTGAGGAACCTACTTTTATGACTTTTTGGATGGATTTAATGATCATACAACTATACTAACAATATTATAATATTATTGCAATAGTTCTATGGATATGGAACTTTTTGTGGGAGCTTCTGGGTGAACTTCTGAGCCTACTTGGCTGGATTGTTGGGGACAACTACCCAGAGAATGACGTACGGCACCAAGCCTGGCAATCCGCCCGGCAGCAGCAATATCACGGCAAGTATTCGAACTATCACCGGATCAATATCGAAATATTCCGCCAGGCCGCCGCAAACGCCGGCTATTTTCTTGTCTTTGGTGGATCTATACAATTTTTTCGTCATAGCGCCTCCCTGCTCCCTAAGTACTCTTGTACCGTTAGTATACCAATCATACTCCAAAACTCGGATTTTCTGACGATGTATCAGCGAGGCAAAATATTTCTTCTCCGAGTGAATCATATCCGTAGATACGATGAGTGAGGAAAGGAATATTTTGGCCGCTGAGACGCGGCAGAAACACCGAGTTTTGGGGTGTGGTTGGTATATACACTCCCGTGCTACGTGCAGCATACGCCTCACATCTACCGGAAGGAGATTTGTGGGTCAAATTCCTGAATTAACAATTGTATATCAAATACGGTCTGTTTGTCTTATCTTTGGGCGCTCTGACCCCCGTTATCATTGACAGGATTTACCATATACGGTAATATGAGATTTGTGCCTTTTGCATGGAGATGTGAGCACAATTAGACTCACCCCTGTTACGCAAATGTTATATAGCAGATGAAATCGAATATTATTTAGAGGGTAACGCGCGGGGTTTGTTGGGAGGAATACTTTATATGAAATACGCCGCAATCACTGCGGCTGTATTCGGTGGTGCCTTGTTCGTGGCCACCGGCAGCCATGCGTCACTCGCTGACGCACGTCATTTTAATAGTGTTATTAACAAACCGCACACCGAAACTGTGCAAGTAGTCGCGCGGGACAAGAAGCCTAGTGCGGTCGCCCGCGGTCGGATAGATGACGCGCCATTGGCAGCACAAGTGCCAGAGCCGCCTAAGCCGGTGATGGTTGTTGTCCAGCCGGGCGACACTCTAACCAAACTGGCAGCCGCCAACGGTACCAGCTATCAGAGGTTGTACGACGCCAATCCAGGTGTTGCGAGTCCTGATTTGATCCTGCCAGGTCAGGATCTCCGGGTTCCGACAGCCGACGAGGTGCTCACGCCTCGCCCGCTTCCGGAGAGCGTCGTTGCCCCTGCCCCGGCTCCTACATTCGCATCAACGTCTCCGCCAGTAGCTACACCTGCCGCACCTGCAGTCGTGCCGACAGCACCGAGCGTAGCAACACCATCAACCGCTCCGACGGTTGCAAACGGCAGCGTCTGGGATCGGCTCGCAATGTGCGAATCAGGTGGTAATTGGGCCATCAACACCGGCAATGGATTTTACGGCGGCTTGCAATTCACGCTTGCCAGCTGGCGAGCAGTCGGTGGCACCGGCATGCCGAACGAGGCCAGCCGCGAAGAGCAAATCGCACGGGGTCAGATCCTCCAAGCCCGCGGCGGCTGGGGTAATTGGCCAGCCTGCACAGCCAAACTGGGCATTGGCTAGTTTACGAACTAGCCAGTCGGGACTGTGCGTAAACGACCTGTTTTTTCACGAACCTACCGGACACTCGCTATAAGTTCGCTGATGGACACGCGGGTTTGCTCCGTGGTGTCGCGGTTGCGGACGGTGACTGTGTCTTTGGTGTCACCCTCTAGGGTGTCGAAGTCGATGGTGACGCAATACGGCGTGCCGATTTCGTCTTGGCGGCGGTAGCGTTTGCCAATGTTGCCATTGTCGTCCCACATGACTGATCCAAATTCCTTTTTGAGCATGGCGTAGACTTCGCGGGCTTTGGCGACGAGTTCGGGCTTGTTCTTCAGAAGTGGGCTGACGGCTACCTTCACGGGTGCTAATTCGGGCTTCAGCTTTAGGACCGTGCGGGTTTGGCCTTCTCCTAGGTCTTCGACGTGGTAGGCGTCGCACATGACGGCTAGAAACATACGGCCAAGACCTACCGAGGTTTCGAGAATCCATGGGATGTATTTTTCGGCCGTGATTGGATCTTGGTATTGCAGATCTACGCCAGAGAATTTCATATGTTGCGACAAGTCGTAATCGGTCCGGTCGTGAATTCCCTCCACCTCATCGAAGCCGAGCGTCGGATAGTTGTACTCGATATCCCAGGCGTCGGAGGCGTAGAATACGAGATTTTCATGCTGGTGCCAGCGCAGATTCCTCTCGTTGATACCGATGGATAGATACCAGTCCCAGCGCTCCTGCTTGATGCGATCGTAGGCTTCTTTGTTCTCGTGGGGCTTCACGAAATACTGGGTGTCGGCCTGCTCGAATTCGCGGGTTCGGAATAGGAAATTGCGGGGGCTGATTTCGTTGCGGAATGCCTTGCCGATCTGGGCTATGCCAAATGGTATTTTCATAGGTGTCGTATCGACGACGTTTTTGAAGTTTAGGTATATGCCCTGGCAAGCCTCGCCGGGGAGATATACTGGGCGATCGTCGACACCAGTAAAGTCGCCGAGGTTGGATTTGACTAGGAGATTGAAGCCTTTGACATCTGTGAAATCTTTGTTGCCGCACTTCGGGCATTTTATCTTGCTGCGGTTCTCGTCGAACAGCCGGTTGATCTCGGCTTCGCTCATTTTTTCATCAGCCGTTACACCGATAGCGCCGAGTTCTTTGTCGACGCGAATGCGGGTGTGACAGGCCCGGCACTCGGCCAATGGATCGTCAAATCCACCGACGTGTCCGGACGCTTCCCAAACTCGTGGATGTTTGAACATGGCCGAATCAAGACCTACAAAGTCGTCTTTGGCGTATATATTCGCCTGCCACCAGGACCTCTTGAGGTTATTCAGCAGCTCGACACCGTAAGGGCCGAAATCATACAGTCCAGCTTCGCCGCCATATATATCTGATCCGGGGTAGATGAACCCGCGGCGTTTGCACAAACTTACTATATCTTCTAATTTTACTTCGCTCATATGACCGGTATTATAGCCCGTTTCGCAGCTTAGGTACAGCTAGATGCCTTTGGGCAGCCTACTCCCATCGCTGTCGGGTAGTCTGGGAAGCTCCCGAACCTGGAATGAGCCCCAGTTACCGACGATTGGGGGCATGTCCAGTGCGGCTGCTCGAACAGTGTTCTCCCCGGGCTCGCTACCCCAGCTTTCGGCATTCTTAACCGCAATACGGGCTGCATGGATTAGCCCATGGCGCTTGTTATTTTCATCGACCTCATCCCGACCTAGCCTCTCGTTGCCGGTTAGAATTTGTGCCAGTATATCCCACTTGCCGAGCCATCTCATGTGACTACTTAGGCCCTCCAAGTACGGATCACGAATGTGCGAGAAGGCATCCGGTTCTAATCCCAATTTGGCTGCAAGCTCCTGCCGAAACTCGGCTGGAAGCTCAAATTCCCTCCTGCGTGGCCATCCCTCCGCTGTAGGTTCTACGTTATGTGGTGTCATCG
>JAYTAB010000031.1:0-3403 GCA_043737735.1 Candidatus Saccharimonadota bacterium
GCCTAAAACAAGACCTAAACTCAAACCCAAAGCCAAGCAAATACCCCAGAACGCACTTCAGGCTAGCGCCTGAGGTGCTCGGGGTGGTGAGTAGATACCGAGACCCGGATTGACATAAGCACAATAAATTGCTATAGTACAGACAGGTTTCAACACAAAATTCCAGTCGAATCGGAATAGACCCGATCATCGCTAAAGGGTATAATAAAACAGTTATGGCAAAAAAGAAAAGACAAACAAGAAGCAGGGCAAAGGCAGCGCCGAAACAATCGTCTCCGTTTTGGCAATACGCCAGTGCGGTTTTTTTGATACTTCTAGCGCTATTCGTCTTGCTTGGCGGCCTGGGCACCGGTGGGGCACTACCTTTGTCGCTATTCCATGGTACTCAAGCGATTTTTGGTGTTATAGCGTTCCTCGTACCAGTGGCGCTTGTCTATTGGGGTGTTACCAAATTTATGTCAAATCAACACCGAATGCCAATAGGCAAATTGCTGAGCCTCGTGTCGTCATTACTGCTGGCAGCGAGCTTCGTGTATGTCGTCATGGCCGTAAGGGGTCCTGATGGCGCATGGACCTCCCAGGCCACACTCCAAGGCACTGGCATTTCTACGGGTGGTTTTGTAGGGGGGCTATTCGGCGGACTCGTGCTGAGCGCACTCGACAAAATACCGGCTGCAATTCTATTTTTCGTGATGTTTGTCCCAGCCTTTTTCTATGCCTTTGGCATTCCGCTCAGTGTCATTTGGGATGCCATCAAATCTATAAAACTAGCACCACGCGATGACGGCGACGTCGATCTAGCCACCCTCAAAAAGCGCGTCAGGGCTGAACCGACTGGATTCAAAATCAATGAAGGTACCCAGACAACGCCAGTAGACGTAGCGTCCGAGGCCGATCAGCCACCGGTTCGCCAGCGTTTCGGTGGCCTCAAAAACAGTGGCGCTCGTCTGGCAGTAGCGGCCACCGAAACGCAGGACGCATTGACTACGATTAGTGATACCAATTGGCAATTGCCGACCGTCTCACTCCTCAATCAGAAGCAGGACAAGCCCGATGCCGGCGATGTCAACGGCAACGCCGCTATCATCCACGACACCTTCGCCAATTTCAACATCGACGTCGAAATGGAGCATGCCAACATCGGACCGCGCGTCACCCAATACACCCTAAGGCCACCGACCAATGTCAAACTCACCAAAATCACGGCGCTCGAAAACAACCTTGCGCTCGACCTGGCAGCTCACTCCATCCGTATGGAAGCGCCAATCCCCGGCCAGCGCGCCGTCGGTATCGAAGTGCCAAACGAGAAAGCGGCAACCGTCCGTGTGGGTAATATGTTTACCTCTGCCGACTGGAAAAAGATGGCTGGAACGCCACTGGGCTTCGTAATCGGCAAAGACATTGCCGGCGATGTCGTCGTCGCCGATTTGGCCAAAATGCCCCACCTGTTGGTCGCCGGACAAACTGGTTCCGGAAAATCCGTCATGATCAACACTTTGCTGACCAGCTTGCTGTATCACAACTCACCGTCAGATCTGAAGCTGATATTGGTCGACCCCAAGCAGGTTGAGATGGCACCGTACAACGACATTCCGCACTTGCTGTGTCCGGTTATCAACGAGCCCGAGAAATGTATCAGCGCCCTCAAATGGGCAGTCGCCGAAATGGAACGCCGCCTGCGCACCATGGCCGACGTCGGCAAACGCAACATTGGCGAATACAACAATCTGAAGAAGGAAGAGGGCATGCCCTACATCGTCATCGTCATCGATGAGCTAGCCGACCTGATGATGATGGCTGCCCGCGACGTCGAAGCGCTCGTCGTACGCCTGGCACAGAAGGCTCGTGCTGCCGGCATTCACCTCGTCCTCGCTACCCAGCGTCCGAGCGTCGATGTCATCACCGGGCTCATCAAGGCCAATGTGCCGGCCCGCATCGCCTTCACGGTTGCTAGCCAGGTCGATAGCCGCACTATCATCGACCAAATGGGCGCCGAGAAGCTACTTGGCCGTGGTGATATGCTACTACTGACAAGCGACATGCCGAAGCCGAAGCGTGTCCAGGCTGCTCTAATCGAGGATGCCGAAACCGCTAAAGTTACCGATTTTCTCAAAATGCAGCGCCCGCCAGCCTACGACCTCGATGTTATTAGTCAGCCGGTGCAGTTGAATGGCAAGGGCGGAGTCGTGGCTGATATGGGCAGCGGTGGCAGTGATGCCGAGAAGGACATGTTTCACGATGCGGTACGTGTCGTCATCGAAGGCAAGAAGGCCAGTACGAGTCTACTGCAGCGTCGTCTGCGCATCGGCTATGGCCGTGCTGCTCGTCTGATGGAAGAAATGGAAGAGCAGGGGATAATCGGCCAAGCCGACGGCTCACGTCCACGAGAAGTCCTGGTCAGCAGTCTGGAGCAAGTATTCGGCGGAGGCGGTGGCGACGACATCGATGCCGATGATCAGCCCGATCCCAGGCATAATACGCCGCTCGCGCAGTAGGCCTTGAGCGCACACCAAGTTACTACATGTTGCTTATGCTTGCAGAATGACAAAGTTAGGCGTAATGTAGGCTTTATTATAGGAAATCACCACTGCTGTAACATGTAGAGAGCAATAGCAATAGGTACTGTATGTCCAGCCACGAGTGGATAGATTGCATGTATAGAGACGAACTCGAGTATAAAGAACGTATGAACGGAGAAAAACACGAGTATAGAGAGTTTGAGAAGCGCTGTGTGGACAATGGCGTGGGGTTGCCCACACTGGTTGGTACTGATTTTGGCAGGGATCTGGATATGGAACTTCGTGCGACCGGTGGGCGGGCTTATTCATGCTACAACTCTGGTGTATGGTCTGAGGCTGTTGCTGCAGCCGGCGCTGGTCTCCGTAGAAACCGAATGTAAAGCTTGTCTCGTCGCCCGTACCGAATGAGCTGATTGACGAGAATAGCACGACACAGGTTGCGCTTCGACGGATACTAAATGCTTCATTGAACCGAGAGAGTGGCGATGGCGTGACCCCGGCTTTCACCTCTGGTCCTATACGGCCCCTAGATGTCTGCACTGATGCTGAGGAGACTTTTGCTGAAACGATCATGGCTTGCGAGGGGGACGACAGCGGTTTGAGTGCTAAGAATTGGCGAATATTAGTTGATGGTGGCACTCCGGTCGCTATCACCAAGAAATATGGAGCGCCATCGACCCTATCACTCGTACGGGTAATGATAAATGGTGTGCCGTACCCTGAGGGGTCTATATTACGCATGGGTCTTGGGCGCAAAATAGAAGGCGAAGGTCCGCGGGCAACGGCTCTAAGAGCCTGACAAAATCTCACAGACAACCCCCTAGTACCTTGGTAAACTTTCCCTCTTAATTAGGGAGGGGTGCCAATGAAAAAACATATGAGAA
>JAYTAB010000032.1:0-9727 GCA_043737735.1 Candidatus Saccharimonadota bacterium
CATTTAGAACCGCTTGCAAGAAATGGTCTAATTATCTTTAGATTTGTTTGTTAGATTACGAAAATTCTCGATTCGCTTTTTGCCGACATGCAGGATAACTCCTTCGTTCGCTTCAGGCATCACCCATTCGCAGTCTATTTTTTCATCGTTAATGCGGACGGCGCGACCGGTAAGGAGTCGTCGTGCATCCGAGTTAGATTTTGCAAGCCCGCTTCGTGTCAGAATCTCGATTATGCCATCGTTTATGGCCGCAGTTTCGATTTTGATGGCAGATACGTCTATTTCGTTGCTCCTTTTTGTAACTGCCTCATACGCGCTCTCGGCCTCACGTGCTTCAGTTGCATCATATAAGTCAGTTACGATACGGCGAGCTAGGATTTTCTTGCCTTCAAGGCCGCCCAATGAGCCATCGGCAAGTTGTGTCTCGATTGCCCTCACATCTTGCATGGGCATATTTGTGCATAATTCAAGAGCATGAGGGGTGATCTCGTCTCCTAGGAGCATGACTTTATGAAACATATCGCTTGGTTTGTCCGTTAGGGTGATCATGTTGCCTTCGGTCTTACCAATCTTTCTGCCACTAGGGTCGGCAAGTATTTTGCCTGCTATGACATACTTTTGCTTGCCAAAGTGGCGTCTAATTAGTGTTGACCCTACGAGCATATTGAAAATCTGATCAGAGCCGCCGACTTCAATGTCGACACCCATAGCTACACTGTCCCACCCCTGCATCATAGGGTACATAAACTCGTGAAGTCCTACGGGTTTGCTCGCCGTAAGACGCTTCTTGAAACTATCTCGCTCGAGCATTTGACTGACGGTAAACTCACTTGCGAGCTCTAGAACATCAGCGAAAGTCATCTTACCTAACCACTCGCTGTTGTAACGCATCTCGATAGGATTTGTAGGGTGGTTGAAGTCAAGGATCTTATCGGCCTGTTCCTTGTAGCTTGCTCCATTTGTGAGTACCTCTTCCCTCGTCAGCTTCACGCGGGCAGCTGATTTGTCTGAAGGATCTCCAATCATGCCCGTAAAATCGCCGACGAGGAAGATGACATGATGGCCAAGTTGTTGAAGGGTGCGCAGCTTCAGTAGTTGACTTTCGTGCCCAACATGCAAGTCTGGTGCAGTTGGATCGACGCCCATATAGGCTGTCATTCGTCGTCCCGAGAGTAGCTCAAGGCGCAATTTGTCAGGAGAAGGATAGATAGTTTCTATCGCTCGTGTCGTTACTTCTTCTGCCATTGCCTCACGCTGTAAAGGCGAATATCCCATATCAATAATTTGTTCATGCGCCATTGTATACTCCTCTCTTATCAACCGCGATTTGTACTCTCTGTAGAATAACACACAATATACTTCACCATCATCTAAGAGTGATAGTAGTCTTTGACTGGGAGCTATTGTTAATTTGTCGGCCTGCCTTCCAAGGTGAATCAGTAGACTCCCATGCCGGGGGTAGTTATTAATATACGCGGTGGGTCAGTAGTCTATTCCTTAATCAGCCCCGACTCTAAACTGTATCCGGGTGCGACCGTATCACGTAGTACGACTGCTTCATCAAAGAGCTTATCTACAAAATAGAAATCTTCGTCCGTAAGACCAAATCTTGCCGTCGGCATCACCGCATCGCCAATACAGGATCCGATAGTAAAGTATCTAGAACGAACCTTACTCTCTTCAAATAAGGAAGATTGCTCCCTAAAAGCGATAAAAATATGACGGACACCTTCATAATTGGATCCAAGTACACTTGGCCAACCACTCACAACGGTCTCGTGCAATTCTTCATTGCCTCGAGTAAACTCAACGATCTTCTTTAGAACGCTAGAACCTTCTAGGATGGCTTTATGCCTGAGCTGTAATTCCGCAACAGCCTCAAAGGGATTTACAGGATTGTGTACTTGTTCCATAATGCTAGTATTATACTATATAATAAACAAAATAGCCAGAGTATATCAAGGTAGATACTATTCGTACGACACGGCAAGCTTGCTGATCCGTATGCTTCCTATATATTATTAAGTGTCGAGCACTATACTGCGCCAAACTATTCGAATCTAGACGGTTTTACGGTTGATATCTAAGAAAAACAACGCCGTAGTTTTAAAGAAAAAATACGTCGCGTCTTGAAGCTGCGAAACCTAGATAATCCTTCGACGGATCATTCCTGTAAGTGTTCTCTCCAAATAGTACGGGATAGTACCCATCTTTGCAGAGCTCAAAGTTTTTGCAGGAGAGACCTGGGTCTTGGGATTTTGGGATTAACCCAGAAACATAAAAAGCTTCACGCTCTATGGGGTTGCCGGTTGGCGCACCTTCGATTAATCCCTTGATTATCGCAAGCACGTCACCTACCCCAGCTTTTTGGGCCACGGGTGCGTGATATTCAATCGATATCGAGTTGGGCACGTTGCCGATTAGTCCCATGCGCGCAATTGACGCAGGAAGAACGACGACATGTGCTATTGGCGAGGCCGCAATCATGTCTTGCACCGCCCTATTATGAAAATATTCATCACTTACCAATATGCATTTGCCCACTTCAGTCGTGCTGGTATGCAGATCAAGTACGTAATCGTAATCACCGTTTTTGATCTGTGCCAAAATCTCTTCTGCACGTCGCTCTTCGTAACTAGCTGGCGACCCGTTAGTCTGAAAACTTCTGTTAAGATCGGTGCCGTTTTTCGTATACCTTCCTGCTACCCCGGGTTTGATTATGGCCGGTGAGTTCTGGCTCGCCAGTATATTTCCACAAACATAATCGACATTATCTAGTAGGCGCGGACGGTTAGCATACATCTCGTAGCCCACACGAGGACCGAGAGTTTCATTGGCGTGTGGCCAGACAATATAGATCCTTGGCCGTTTGGTAGCTTTTACAATTTGTTTTGGGCGAGCGTGCATGAAATCTGATTCGGTGAAATCGAGCCCGATTCCTGTGTCTTTCGAAGTTACTTCCTGTTGCATATACAATTTTACCTAAAGTTATTTTCTTCTGTAACCTCAACATACTAGATTTGGACACATCTAGCCAACTGATTTTAGCGGAAGCCTGACAACCGCCGTGCGTGACTTGCATGGATACTTTGTGATATTTATCATCATGCAGTGGATGGTCGTACTACGCTTACGAGACACCTCCACATTACGAACATGTCAGAGGGATTACTCCGAGCTGGTACTGCATCAAAGCGCTGGTGTCAGTCCTGGAAGACCATTACCCTGCCAACCGAAGCCAGGTCGAAACCTTACCTGACGCGCGATTTGTACCATCGGGAGAAATGGTACATTTCTGAGTGCTTGTCGTTTTCTCGCTGGTGTTGGGCTATCTGGTCTTGACTTAACGCTGCGAGGGGTTTGGAAGCCCAATTGGGGATGTAGATTTTCCACACGACGCTCCAGGCTTTGTGGTTCTTTGGTACATGACACTCTGTAGCTACGGTACCGCCCTTGGCGTCACTGTTTCGAAATATATGTTCATCGCCGTTATCGTCAATATATACAGCAACCTCATCGAAGTAACAGTATCGGTCCTCTTTGTTCTCCATAAGGCTCAGTATCCCCTCTGGCCCAATGGTCTCATTTATGAATTTGATATAGGGGCCCGGAAAGCCATTGAGCGCGCGTATGTGTAGTGCGCTGTCTTGCATTATCAAAGGTTTTTTGGTCCGTTCATAGGCATACCGGGCTTTGTAGAGAGCAACCTCCTCGGCACTATCAGCCTGTATTTCGGGAACGTCAAGCTGTAGCTGCAGTACCGTGGCACTATCGCCAAGACTGTTTTGGAGTGCTGCTACCTTGCCCGGATTGGTGGTGACGAAGTTGATGATGTCATGCGCCATATGTTGAATCCTTGTGTGGTATATAGTCCTTTTGCAGCCACTCGCCGAGCCGTCGCCAGGGCTCACCCATGACAATCCCTTTTTCTTCATCATTCATTTCTGACAGGGTTTTTGAAAAGTTATCAACTAGGAAGATCGCGTCATAATCCCTACCCTCATCGCCCCTTTTAGCAGACAGAAGTATGCCGTGACAACGAGACACGAAAGTCATCGTAGTATTGCCGTCCGTAAAAGCAACGGTACGTTGTGTATAAGCACTTTTATTTTCGGTATTTTTCATCAGCTGCATTATGCCGTCAACACCGATAGTATCCAGAGCATATTTTGTGTAGACCCCTGGAAAACCCTTCAAACCATTTATGAACAGGCCCGAATCCATTGATACAAGTGGCTTATTCAATACAGTAAAATAATTTTCTGCTTTATGTATCGCCACCTCTTCTTGGTTGTCTGACTGTATTTCTGTAACCTCAAATTCCTGATCCGGCATTTTTACCAGTTCAATGTCAAAGTCCTCCAAAACATTGTTGGCAATCATTATCTTGTACTTATTTGTGGTTGCGTAGAGTAATTGAGTCATCATTATCAATCTTTATGAGCATCCTCATCGTACCAATAAAGTTGCCAATACGCTACACTTATGCTTTGAATACCGTGCAAGACGTGTTAATAATCATATAGACACATGACGCACAATGATACCCCTAGAATTCTTATAGTCGAGGATGACGAACCCATCCGTAATTTGTATGTGCACAAACTGACACAAGAGGGTTTCCTGACGTCAACGGCTACAAACGGGACAGAGGGGTTAGCGGCAGCACAGGCCGAGACACCGGACTTGATATTGCTCGACCTGCGCATGCCTGTTATGAACGGTGACGAAATGTTGGCGCGCATGCGGGCGACGGAATGGGGCAGTGAGATCCGCGTGATAATCCTCACAAACATTAGCAAGAACGAGGCGCCACATTCGCTGCGGTTTATGCACGTTGACCGCTACGTCACGAAGGTCCATCACACGCCAGCTCAGATTGTTGATATCATTCGTGAAGTTCTTGGCTAAGCAGCCCGATCAATATCTCACTGTTAGGGCACGTCTGGCCGGTTTGAGAACAGGGCGCGTCTTGCGCTATACAAACTTTTTCGTATACAATGCAACCATGACAAATTCACAGCTCAAAGTCGCTATCATCGAAGATGATCAGGCTATATCTCAAATGTACCGCTTCAAGTTTGAAGCTGAGAACTACAAGGTCGATACTGCTGAAAACGGCAAACTCGGCCTGGAACTGATTGAAAAGATGAAACCGGACATCATATTGCTCGATATCATGATGCCAGAAATGACCGGGGACGAGATGCTGATCGAGCTGCGCCAGTTGCCGTGGGGCAAGGACATCAAAGTGATTATCCTAACCAACAAGGGTGAGCAGGAGATTCCGGACTCGATCAAAACACTCAACGTAAGCGCCGTTGTTCTGAAATCGGACATGACACCGCGCCAAGTCGCAGAGCTAGTAAAGAAACACCTCGAAGTCTAATGAAGATCGCGATACTCGGCTACGGCCTACAGGGCCAGTCGGCGTACAAGTACTGGCGGACAAAGTCGGCCGACAATCAGATCACGGTCTGTGATCAAGACACATCTCTGGTTCTGCCGGATGATGTTACTAGCAAACTGGGTGACAACCACCTAACGGGGCTCGATGTCTACGACCTACTGGTGCGCTCGCCCATCGTGCACCCGAGTGCGATTGTGGCGGCTAATTCTCCAGATATCCTGCGCAAAGTTACCAGCTGCACCAATGAGTTCATGGCCGTTTGCCCAACACGCAATATCATCGGCGTGACCGGAACCAAGGGTAAAGGCACGACCAGTACCCTGATCGCCCGGATGCTCGAGGCAGCTGGCAAAACTGTCCACCTGGGCGGCAATATCGGCATCCCACCACTCGAGCTACTGACCGCAGGCATACAACCCGACGACTGGGTGGTGCTAGAACTAGCGAATTTTCAACTTATCGATCTCAAATCCTCGCCCACTATCGCTGTCTGCCTGATGGTAGTGCCGGAACATCTCAATTGGCATCCCGACATGACCGAATATACTACTGCCAAGCAGCAGCTCTTCGTCTGGCAAACCTTCGACGATATCGCAATTTACTATCCGGAAAATGAGTATTCCGCAACGATCGCGGACGCTGGAAATGGTACTAAACTCCCCTACTTTGCTCCTCCCGGTGCAATCGTCGACAATGGTAACATCAGTATCGGTGGACAAGTCATCTGCTCGACCGACGAATTGAAGTTGCTCGGCAAACACAACTGGCAAAACGCCTGCGCCGCTGTCACTGCCGTCTGGCAGATCACTCACAACGTGTCGGCGCTACGGTCCGTCCTGACCACCTTCACCGGGCTCGAACATCGGTTGGAATTTGTCCGGGGGTTGGACGGCGTCAAATACTACGACGATTCTTTCGGCACAACACCGGAGACAACCATCGTCGCCATGCAAGCCTTCTCGGAGCCAAAAGTTATCATACTCGGAGGGTCAGACAAGGGTGCCAGCTACGGTGATCTGGCCGGTGCCGTCAAAGCCAACAATGTCCGCCGCGCCCTGCTGATCGGTGATCAAGCTGCGCGAATTCAAGCGGCACTTGAAGCCGTCGGGTTCAAAGATTTCGCGCCAGGCGGTGATAACATGACCAGTATCGTGCAGACAGCTCGCGCCGCCGCCCAAGACGGTGACATCGTATTACTCTCCACCGGATGCGCCAGCTTCGGCATGTTTGCGAATTACAAGGACCGCGGCGAGCAGTTCGTGGCGGCCGTCAATAAACTTACCTAATCTGAGCTGTGAATCCTGGCCTATTCACATACACCGGAAATAACCGGTAGGCAGTCTGGGATTTTCGTGGGTTGAGGCGGATGGTAAGGAGGAATTTTAGTTTCCGGAGTACGTCGCATGTCAAGCCGACTGTCGGTACTGGCATTACCGACCAAGTCTGGGACGCTCGGTTCAAGAGCCTCTGCAAATTTATTTATGCCCAAAATCACTCCGCCCGCGAACGTAGCTATTACGCCGCATAGGATAACTGGGGTAACCCAAGAACTTTCATGTGGTAATTGTGATATTTCTGATGTTTCGAGTTTCGGAAATTTGTTCATGACAGCATATTGCCAGTTTTCGTACGTATTGTCAAGACAGGCGCGTACAGTGGGTGTTCACGGTAGCCTAGGATTCTGCCGGGATATTCTCGTGGACTTCGGGGATTGTTTCGCGGGCAGCTCGGATGACATTGTCGAACAGCGCACAGATCGTCAGAGGGCCGACACCGCCCTTGGTCGGAGTGATGGTCAGGTCGTCGCGTTCGTAAACATCAGTGCTCAGGTCACCGACCGTTTTGCCTTGCTCGCCAGCCACACCGGCATCCACCACGACGGCATTGGGTTTGATCATCTCAGCCGTCACCAGGCCAGGGCTACCGGCTGCTGTAATGAGGATGTCTGCCGACAAGCACACGCCGGCCACATCGGTAGTTTTGCGGTCGACAACTTCGACATCAACATCGGAACTTCGCAGTATGCGCTCCAAAGGTGCTCCGACTAGCTTGCCCCGGCCTACGAGCACGACTTTTTTGCCTTTCAGATCGACATTGTAACCAGCCAGCAACCACAGGATAGCCATGGGCGTCGCCGGATCGTAGACGGCGTACTCACCAAGTGCATCGACGTCTTTGGCGGGTGTGACAACATCGACAATTTCATCAGTCTGAGTCGGATCTTCCAACGGCAATTGGACGATGATCCCATGTACCGACGGATCGGCATTCAGCTCGGCGATCACCGCCAATGCTTCGGACTGGGGAACCCGGTGAATCTCGACATCGATCAATATATCGGCGCCATATTTCGTTTTCATACGCATGTATACATCGATAGCCGGGTGCTCGATGGTGACGACGATAGCTAGTTTCGGAGCGACGCCATGAGCCTGGCGTAGCGCCCGCACCTGTCGGGCCTGCCGTTCCTTGATAAATTCGGCCAGTTCTCGGCCATTCAAAATCTTCATAGCTTCTATTGTAACAGATACGGATGCTGGGTCACGGATCCTTGTAGGTCATGGGGTTTATGCTTATTGTATATAGTCAACGAATAGTATACGATAGTGCTATACATTATCAAAAAATCCAAAGGAAAGAAAAATCATGAAAAATCGTAATCCATTCGCCGTGGCACTACTACCGTTTATAACATTCGGGATATACGGGCTGGTCTGGTCGGTCAAAACCAAAAACGAAATGAATAAGCTGGGTGCGCAAATACCAACCGCTTGGTTGATGATCGTGCCACTGGTGAACATCTGGTGGCTCTGGAAATATAGCGAAGGCGTCGAAAAAGTAAGTGCGGTCAAAATGTCGACAATCATGGCATTTGTCTTGCAGTTCCTGCTCGGTATGATCGGTAACGCAATCATCCAGGATACATTCAATCACGTAGGAGAAAACGCAGCCGCCTCGGCACCAGTAGCCGACACACCTTACCCACAGACGTACGCTGCAGCGCCGGAAGCGGCCGCACCAAATCCGCAAACATATGCGTCTACGCCCACACCTGCGCAAGAAGCCTACGCTCCAGCACCAGGCTTTGGTGGGCCGATTGACACTCCCGTGGCGCCGACCGTGTCCCAAGATTATCAGCCAAACGTGCCAGCCCCCGTCGCCCCAACCGCTCCCTTTACTCCGCCTGCTCAACCTATTCAACCTACTCAGCCGATTCAACCCATTGCATCCGTAAACCCAGCCCCGTCAGAAACAGAGACAGACACATACACACCACAAACACCAACTCAGCAATGAGCTCATCTACACTCACGAGACCAGCCCCTAGCACCAAGAAAATAATATCGTTCCACCTCCTGACAGGAGGCCTGTACTTCATCGTGTGGTGCAATCGGACGGGCCGAGAATTGTCCGAAGCCTTACGGCAAAGAGCCGTTCCGAGCCTATGGTGGTTTGCTGTACCTGGTGGCAGCTTCTACTATATCTGGCAGCTCAGCCAATCATTGCACGTAGCTACCGCCGGGCGCATCAAAAGCAGCTTTACGTTTCTGGCATATACAATTGCGTTATACGCGCCACTGTCACTCTACCCTATCATAACCTTTGACCCATCCAGCCAGTCAGAGGCAGCTCAAGGGGTCAGTTTGCTGCACGGCATCTTGAGCATCTTCATGTTTACATCGATAGTGCTAGCTCACGCCATATACTGCGTGATCATCCAGGACAAAATCAATGCCGTGCGCCGCGGTCAGTCACGATAGGACTCGAGGATCACTCGGTTAGTTTTGACACACACAAAATATTATCCTCGGAATCCTTGAACCAAGCCGCTCGAGACTCACCCATAGTGACGATCCCCGTCTGTGGGTCTGCGCCCGGCAAGTCGTATTTCTCGAACATGACACCCTTGCCCGTCAGCTCCGCGATAGCGGCGTCAAAATCATCGACCGACCAGCCCATGGCGGTGTTCTGGGCCGTACCGGCATAATTCGTTGCGTACAGATTGAACGATGTACCATCGGCACATTCAAATATAAACCCGCCCGGCACCTCGCGGGACGGCTTCAGACCGAGCTTATCCGAGTAAAATACCAGTGCCCGCCGAATGTCCTTGGCAGGAACAACGGCGTAAATTTTCGATTGTAATAGCATATCACCCTCCTTTTTTAACGAACCTCATTATACGCGCAGCCGTCTAGTCACGTCGTAAATAACTTTACAAAACAGAGGTAATTTGCTAAAGTACCTCGGTAAAGCTGTCTGCTTAGAATCGCAGACGTAACCGGGCCAGTAGCTCAGCTGGTTAGAGCACCTGCC
>JAYTAB010000033.1:0-16610 GCA_043737735.1 Candidatus Saccharimonadota bacterium
GTCCTTTAAGGTTATCTGCTTTTTAGTATGCCTCAACTCTCAGGATTTGGGGAGGGGTGCGTAAGGTGAGTTATGTTAGCACAATTAAAAAGAAGCTTAAAACTCGCTGGCGTCGAGCTTGGACTGCTGCACAATACTTCGCAGCGTGCCAGGTGGGATATCCCGACTATGGAATGGCACAACTACAACGGCCTTGGTGTCTGCGTGATGATATATCCGATGGCTGCCAGTTTGACGCTTGGTCGAGAATCCTTTGCTGAGCAGAATCTTCTCTACTTCTTTCGGTGTGTACGAGAGGCGCTTTTTCGACATACTTTGTAGGCGTTAGAGATTATGCAATAGCCAGTTTGGTCCCGCCGCCAAAGGTAATTTTGCGTGTCGTAACGTAAAAATCATCGTTATCTGCCGGAGGTACTGGTTCGCCGAGTTCAACCAATGTCTCCAAGTAGAGTGCTATAGCCTGCTCTGTATTCGCGACTGCCCTATCAATAGTGGCACCGAAATCGGACAGTCCCAAAGAAGGAGCATACGCTACATAGACAGTTTTGCCATCCTGCTGCTCTTTCTCGACAATAATCAAATAATTGGACACGCTGGTTTTCATAGTTCGATTATACCATGTTTGATGCTTAGTGCGCGGACTTAGCTAGTCGACGCGGGCGTCTTGGGTCAGTAGGCGGGCGCGCATCTCGTTGAAGCGTTTCTGCTGATCACTGGCTATTTCTTCGGCGGTTTTGGCTCTGACTTCGACTGCGCCTGGTTTGGCTTCGACAGGCTTGCCGCCGCCATCCCTATTATTACCGCCACCGCCGCCAGTTATGACATTCACAACCGGGATGATGATCGGGCTACGCTGAGTGTGCTCAAATAGGTAATGCGTGACGTGGTCTTTGATCTCGGACTTGAAGCGGTCGAGTTCGACACGCTTGAAACGCTGTTGGACGGCTCGTTTCAGCTCGACGCGGAGGCCGTTCATCAGGTCTTCGTTGTCGCGCATATAGATGAAGCCACGACTGATGATATCCGGGCTGGTCACCAGATTGCCAGTGCGCTTATCGACAGTTAGGACGATAGCTACCAGTCCCTCTTCGCTCAGCAGGACGCGGTCTTTGATGACGACGTTGCTGACTAGAGCACCGGTCTGATCAACTAGGATTGTGCCGTTCGGGACTTCTCCCTCGAGGGTCATCTTGTCTGGAGTTAGACACAGAACCTCACCGTTCACGGCGTTGATAGCATTGGCACGGGGTATTCCCTGCTCGATGGCCAGCTCGATGTGGCGCTGTTTGACACGGTAGGCACCGTAGATTGGGATGAAGAACTTCGGCTTGGTCATGTTGATCATGTCGGCGTATTCGTCGCGACTGGCGTGACCAGATACGTGCAACGGTCCAACGCCGTCAAGATCGTGGTTACGAGCTTCGAAGACGTGCACACCGTTGCGGGTCAGGCCATCGACCATGTTACCGATGTTGATGTCGTTGCCTGATTCAGGAATAGGAGTCGAGCTCAGGATGACGGTATCTTGTGGTTTCAGTTTGACATGACGGTGTTCGCCGTTGGCCATACGCTGCAAGGCGCTGCTCGGCTCGCCCTGCGAACCAGTACAGACGACCACTAGCTCGGTGTCCTTCATGGTTGCCGCTGAGGCAATTGGCACGAAGGTTCCCTTCGGTACGTGCATAAATCCGTGGCGTATCGCCATCTCCAGAGTGCTGACCATACTACGTCCATCCATGGCGACCTTGCGGTTGTGATGGACGGCAGCATTGACGATCATCTGAACGCGGTTCATGTTGGTCGAGAACAGGCCGACAAATATCCGGCCAGGAGCCTGATTCATAATGTCGATGAAGCTCTGTTCAATAGTGCTCTCGCTGGGCGTGCGGCCCATGCGCTCGACTGTGGTGCTTTCGCTGAGCAGTGCCAGGACGCCTTCGTTACCGAGTTCCGTCAAACGTTCGATGTCACTACGTTCGTGGTCGAGTGGATTCGGATCAAGACGAAAGTCACCGGTGTTGATGATACGGCCGACTGGTGTATCGAGGACGATGCAAGTCGAACCTGGGATTGAGTGCGTGATGCGCACTAGTTCTACGAAGAATTCACCGATTTTGAGCTTTTCGTGGGTGTTTTCGTTCATGGTGACAGTCTTCAGCTCAAAGCCGTCGGGCATCGGCAAACCGAAGTTTTCGAAGATTTCCTCGACGCGGCCGATGGTAAATTTGGAACCGTAGATCGGTGCTGGGAATTTCGGTACGATGTGCGGCAAGCCACCAATGTGGTCAAGGTGACCATGGGTGATGATGTAGGCGCGCAGTTTGTGGCGGATTGTCTCCATGTAGGCCGTGTCGGCGATACCGTAGTTGATACCGGGGAGGTCGACACCTAGGTCGTTACCACAGTCCAAGACGACAGCGTCGTTGATATATTCGACAAGGATCATGTTCTTGGAACCACCCCCGTCCATGCCACCCAGACCGATGATTTTCAGGCGTGGGCGATCGTCGACGACATTGGCACGTCGCGGCTGTGCGTCGACGTTGGCCGATTGGTATTGGTTGGCAATTTTCTGGGCGTCCATCTGTGAACGCTTTTGGGCACGAACTGCCGCACCGCGGCTGGAGCCACTGCCACCACCAGATCTCTGGCCGCCATTGCCGCCTCCCTGGCCGCCTTGACGCTGACCACCACCGCCACGCTGGTCATTGTTTTGGCCATTCGACGGGCGTTGACCGCCGTTGCCTTGACCATTGTTTTGGCCATTGTTTTGGCCACCGCGACCGCGACCGCCACGACTCCGGGGTGGTCGCGATTGATTAGCTCCATCGTTTGTTGGAGCGCTGTTATTATTGATGGAATTGTTTTCCTGTGGATTCATAGAATCTCCTTTTCTGTTGCAGTAATCTCTTAAAGTACTGGTTATAATTATGTAATTTTCTTAATGATAGTTGGTATCTGCGTAAAGTCGTCGATCAGTGTCTGGCGCATACCTCCGTTGTAGAGCGCAGCTGCTGGATGATAGAGCGGCAAGATGACGACTTGCAATGTCTCTGATAGACCTGAGGACGGATCAGTCCGAAATGCCAGTTGTAGGCTCTTCGATTTCCCATGGTCTTTACCGATTTGCAGATCCGGCAGGAAGCAATTGCTACTGTGTCGACCGAGAGTCACGACGACTTTCGGCTGAATTACTTCCAACTGGGCCTGTAAATACGGCAGGAACGACTTTTTCTCTTCGGGTGTGGGATCCCGATTGTCCGGTGGCCGGTATTTAACGATGTTGGTTATGTAGATATCCTCGCGCTGTAAACCTATTATAGCAAGCATCTCGTCTAAAAACTTCCCCGATGCCCCAACAAATGGCATTCCCTGGATATCTTCCTGTTTTCCGGGTGCCTCACCGATGAACACGATGTCGGCGTCAGGGTTGCCGCCACCGAGGACGAGTTGCGTCGCGCTGGCGGCCAGATCCGGGGTTACCTTATCGTCCATAATTTGTTGCTTAATAGCATCAAGCTGTTGTTGTTTAGTCAGAATGCTCACCCTGTGCCAACTTTCTCGCAAACCTCACCAGATTTTGAACGAACCCGGCTAGCAATACAGTGGTCAGAAACCAGTCCAGCAGACTGCCCGAATCGATCGCCCAGACGGCGAACAGATACGCTAGCGCCAGTTCGGCCAGGCCGAAGACGAGTAAACCCGTCTTCGTTTGATGCCATTTGTCGAGTCGCACAAACAATTTCATGCTAGCCTTTCTTCTCCGTCAATGTGGTAAGGTTGTCTTTTCGCTGAACTGCAACTTCCTGACGTCGGACATACCATGTCATAGTGCCCGCTAGCAGCAATACTGTAACTCCAAATATAGTCGCCGTCATGTACTTGTCACCCGATTTGGAGGTATTGGGCGTCAATTGGAGCGCCGTGATGGTGATCCCGATTCCAAGCCCCCACAGATAGGCGGACTTGACGCGTAATTTCTGAATTTTTTCTGAATTGTTCATCTGCTGTTAGCTCCTATGATGTTATAGGTTACTGCTTGCCTTCCAGCTCGCGGGCGGCGGCTTTCATGCTGAGTTGCAGGCGGCCACGGTCGTCGATGCCGACGAGTTTGACGGTGACTTTGTCGCCTTCCTTGAGCACATCGCTGGTCTTGGCCACGCGGTCTTCGCTGATTTCAGATACATGGACCAGGCCGTCTTTGCCGGGCATAATCTGCACGAAAGCTCCGAAATCAAGCACGCTGACGACTGGTTTGTCGCGGTAGATGGCACCGACTTCTGGCTCTGCGACGATGCTCATGATCCAATCTTTGGCAGCCTGGATGCTGGCGCCGTCTGGGCTAGCGATCATGATGGTTCCGTCGTCCTTGATGTCGATCTCGGCTCCGGTTTCGCCGGTAATCTTCTGGATGACTTCCCCGCCCTTGCCGATGACTTCGCGGATTTTGTCAGGGTTGATCTGGATCGATTCGACGCGCGGTGCGTATGGGCTCATTTCAGCGCGGTGAGTTGGCATGACACTGATCATGTGTTCCAGGATGTGAGCCCGGCCGTCTTTACCCTGTTGCAGGGCCTTGGCCAAGATCTCGACTGGCAGTCCGTGGACTTTCATGTCCATCTGGAGCGCCGTGATTCCCTTGGTGGTTCCAGTAACCTTGAAGTCCATATCACCAGCGAAATCTTCGGCGTCAGCGATGTCGCTGAGCACGTACGGCGTGTCGCCGTCCATCATTAGGCCCATGGCGATGCCGGAGACTGGCGCCTTCAGAGGCACACCTGCGTCTAGGAGCGCGAGGGTCGAAGAGCAGGTTGCAGCCATGCTGGTCGAGCCATTCTGGGACATAATTTCGGTGACGGCACGGATAGTGTACGGGAATTCGACTTCTGACGGTAGTACTGCCATCAGGGCTCGCTCAGCCAGGTAGCCGTGGCCGATTTCGCGGCGACCGGGGCTGCCGAGACGGCGGACTTCACCGACAGTCCAACCTGGTGCGTTGTAGTGGTGCAGATAGCGGCGCTCGTCGTTGCGTTCCATGGTATCAACCATCTGTGCGTAGCTGAGCGGTGCCAGCGTCACAATGTTCAATGCCTGCGTAAGGCCGCGAGTGAACAGGCTGGAGCCGTGAGCCCGTGGCAACAGGCCAACTTCGCTGGACAGTGGGCGGATTTCGGTGAGTTTGCGACCGTCAGGGCGAACCTGGTCAGCCACGATACCCTTACGGACATCCTTGTGCAAAGCCATCGTGAAAGCTTCGTCGTATTCAGCCTTCAGACTAGCGAATTCTTCTTCGCCAACTTCTTCCTTGAAATGCTCAGTCGTCTGCTGGCGTAGAGTCGCAACCAGTTCATTGCGCTCAGGGTACGGATGACGCAGGTCGTCACCGAGTTTTTTCTCGAGATAGCTAGCGACTTTGTCCTGGATGTCGGCGTCAGGCAATACTAGCGTGTATTCTTGTTTGGTCACGCCAACCTTTTGGACGAGTTCCTTTTGCAGGGCGATCGCTGGCTGCATGGCCTTTTCGGCGAAGGCCAAGGCTTCGATGATTTGTTCCTCGGTGACTTCGCCAGCACCAGCTTCAACCATCATGATTCCTTCACTGGTTCCAGCGACAACGAGGTCGAGATCGCCTTCGTGCAGCTGTTCTGCTGAGGCGAACGGTGTCAGCTTGCCATCGACGAGACCGAGGCGTAGGCCAGCAACTGGGCCGTCAAATGGCGCACCAGTCAGCACAAATGCCGCGCTGAGCGCGATCATAGCGATCATGTCCGGGCGAAAGGCTGGGTCCATGCTGAGCACGGTTGCAACACCTTGAACTTCGTTGCGGTAACCCTTCGGCCACAGTGGACGAATCGGGCGATCGATCAGACGGCTGATCAGGATAGCGTCGTCGCTTGGGCGACCTTCGCGCTTAATGTACCTAGAGCCACTGATCTTGCCGGCGGCATAGAATTTCTCTTCATAATCAATACTCAGCGGGAAATAATCCATCCCATGCACCGAGCGCGGGCTGACCATGGCCGTACCTAGCACGACAGTGTCGCCGTAGCGTGCGATGACAGATGCCGAGGTGCGGAAGCCAACGCGACCTACCTCCAGTGACAGCGTGCGGCCACAGAACTCAGTTTCTACTTTGATAATGTCCTTACCCATAAGGTTTTTTGTGGTTGTACTCATCAGTACCTCTACTTTCTGGGTGGTCTAGTCAGTTGCAAGGTCCAAATATATGCGTTCGCTTGTGCGTCCTTATCAAAATCTAGGAATCGACGCAATATATCTGTAGCCCTGCAACCAACCCTAACACTTAGCCCTTTTAATGTGCACAAGCTCGGTTCCTCGATGTATCTACTAGCGATGCCAGCGACAATCGAGAAACCTGGTCTATACACTTCCGCGTTTCCGCGACGTCTATACCAGTTAGCGGCGAATCCCAAGTTTCTTGATCAGGTCCAGGTAGCCCTGGCTGTTGCGCTCTGCGATGTAACGCAGTAAACGACGACGTTTGCCGACGAGTTGTAGCAGTCCGCGGCGAGCCGCGAAATCCTTCTTGTTGACCTTGAGGTGTTCGGTCAGTTCCTTGATACGCTCAGTATCGATAGCGACCTGGACCGATGCGCCACCAGTGTCTTTGGCATGTGTCTGTGTGCTCTTGATAGCAGCTTGTTTCTTCTCACTTGTAATCATATGAAAGGTATTCTACCAGATGGGAAGCCACTACGCAACCCTTTAGAACATTACCGCTCAACGGGTGAGCCGTCGACGGCCGCCTGAAGCCTGGATTGCAGCTTGTCGTACGGTTCCTGTGCAGCTACAATCTTCATAACTTTCGCGCCGTCAATCGGCCCTCCAGTGGCGGTCACTTCATCAATATATTTACCCTTGTCACCCACTGTCTTGAGGCGTAATTCGTATATGGTCTTCTCGAGTCGCACAGCATCGAACAATTTAGCGTAGTACGGTAGGATACCGGGGTCTTCCTTGTTGACGCGACTCATCAGCAAAGCGAGTTTCTCGTTCAAAATCTCCATGTTGTTTGCCGGTTTGCTGATCAAGTCTTCGATAAAGGAAGTGTCGAGAAATGTTTCGCCAAATGCCGTAGCCTTGTCTTCCGCTATTGAAAGTCCACTATAAGCCTGGGTCGCAACGACTTCACCGCTTCCTTCATGGTCAAGAGCTCGGTACTTGCTATCTCCCGACTCATCCGCAGCCATAGTGTTCATGGTTTCTTCGGTGTACTCATAGAGACCTCTGTTAAGGCTCTCATATGCCGGGTCCGTTCCCTTGAGGAAGCCAGAGCCGGCCAACAGTGGGCCACACACCTGATAATTCACGCGGTGGGTAAACTCATGATTAGGCGCTTTTTTATAGTACTCATCAATAGGACTGCCCGCTTCAGCGTTATTGGTTTCATTGTTAACATCGATGATTATTGCATGATGGCCGGGCGAAGACTCGCCTAGCCTTCCATCGGAGTCACTAGTGGACGAAGCTTTGATGTCGCCGAAGACGATTGATTGCAGCTCGGCTTGCTTGACAAGTTTGGGCGGTAAGTTCGCAAAACTATTCATGGAATTCACTATAGCCTTGCGTATCAGTGGGTTTTCGTCTGTTACTGGAGCGACCCGGTCCAGTGTCACGTCCTTTTCGGTTGATGGAAAATCTAAACTGTTTGATTGGTCCGGCCAATCGATGTACGTCTTAACACCAAACTTATCAAAAAATGCAGTGGCTGCCTTGTTGTAAGTCGAAAGTGGCAACTGCCGAGCGCCGTCAGCGTCCTGGCTCAGGGTATCGAAATTGTCAGGCAGTGGCACGAAACCCTGCTCTTTACGCATCTTCTCGATGTCAGTAATTAGATTTTCGGAACGCGTGGTGAGTTGTTGTAGGGTCTGATTGGGTGCTTCATGCGTCAAAAATAAGCGCTGATATGTGGTGATTACTTCTTTGGCGGTAACCTGGGTGTCACATTTGTCAACTATCATGGCTTTCTCGATGTCAGCCGTTACGCCAGCCGGAACCATCTCGACTATTGTGGTTGGGGCGGTCTCGTGGTGTTCTGTCTTGTTGCTGACTTCCGGTGAGCTACAACCTGCCAGCGTAACCGCGGCAAGCCCGGCGACAACGGCGTACTGTTTCCAGCCATTGCGACGTTCGGCTTCGGTATGCACGTCCTCCGTAGGCGATAGCGCAGCTTCGGGAATTTGTTGGTTATAATCTTCACGCATGATACATAGTTTTTCTTTTATTTGATTAATACTAGCGTATCATGCTTTTGCTTGTTTTGCAACTAATAAGTATCGTTCGCTGTATCTTGGTCTGCTAGGCCTGCAGTGCGGTCGCGAGTATCTCGGCGTTGTAATCATCAACTGAGGTGGCGTTCTCGAGCACAAAGTCGCCGACGCGGGTGCGACGCAGGCCCGACATGTAGGCACCAGTGCCGAGCTCCCGGCCGATGTCTTCGACCAGGCTGCGGATATAAGTGCCGCTGCCAACCTTACTAACGAACCGCACGAATGGATAGTCGTAGCTGGTCAGTTCGCTGCTGTAGATAGTGGCTGGGCGGGCTTCCATCTCGACTTCCTTGCCCTCGCGGGCTAGCTTGTAAGCCCGAACGCCGCCTACCTTCATGGCCGAATATATCGGTGGGGTCTGCATAATCTCCCCTGTGAAATGTTCAAGAGCGGCACGAATCTGCTGCTCAGTCGGCACGACGTCGGAAACAGCCGACTTCTCACCTTCTTCGTCGGCGGTGGTACTGGTCTCGCCAAGCTTCATCGTCACGTCATAAATCTTGTCGAGTTTGCTAAATTCGCCAGCGCGGCGGGTGTATTCCTTGCCCACCAGCAGCACGAGCAACCCCGTCGCTAACGGATCGAGCGTGCCGGTGTGGCCAACTTTGCAATTTTTCGGCTTCTTTCCCTCGGTGGTAGCGACAATCCGGCGCACGTAATTAACGACGTCGAACGACGTCCATTCCCGGGGTTTATCGACGAGTAGTATTCCTTGCATTCCCCTATCTTAACAGGTGCGACGCTAGTTCGGCATCATCGGAGGCGGTAATGGCGGTGGTGTATTGCCGGCTGGTGGTTGCTGGGGTGGTGCGGGCGGGAAAACCGGGGGTGGCGTCGATGGCAAGGAGCTGGCGGGCGGCATCGGCATAGTGAACGCCTGATCGGCCGGAGACATACCGAGCGGCGCTGGCTCGTGCTCGGGCACTTCTGGCATATCATACTGCGTCATGGTTGCTGGGTTGGCGTAGGAAGGCTGGAGCTGATCAATCGGTGTTATTGCCGGACTTGATAACGGTTCGAAGGGCTGAAGCTGGAGTTGGGGCTCCGACTGGGGCGGAAACTCTGGCTGGGATTCTGATTGAGGTTGAGGTCCTGGCTCTGGCTGGAGCTCTGGTTGAGACTGGGGGTCACTCACATTATCCATCATGTCAGGGGGTGGAGTATCAAAAGTTAGGGGTGGCGGTGGAGTCTGCGTCTGGAATTGAGGCTCGGCGGACTGGGGCGCGTCTAGCTCGGAAGTGCCGAGGGCATTTTCTACGGCCTGGCGAGCCGAATCGGCATCATCATCAATACTTACTGGTACATCCGCGACGACCTCAGGGACAGTATCGTTAGAACCAACCGTATCTGTTTCGGCAAATTGGTCGCCGAGAGCGTCATCTAGGTGATCGTCGGCAGGCGCCGATTCGGACACCAACGGCTCGATCCGCTCAGGTATCAGGGCTTCGGCTGGCTCAGCAAAGCCCAACTCTTGTTCGGGTTGTTTGAACGTTCCATTCTCATCAATAATAAGTTCCTCGGCCACATCGTGGCGGACCGGTTCTTGCGTGGACAGCGTCGGAACTATCTCGTCCCCTGCCTTTAGGTTAACCACTACACCGATCAAATCCTGCAGCTTCGTATTGACAAGTTGCTGATCAGCACCCGCCGCTAGCAAAGTCGAGCAGACCGTCAATGTGCCCGGGTGTGTACGATCATTGCTGAAACGGCTGGTTTCAGCCACGATACCGGTCAGTAGCGCAGTCGCGATGTCGGGATCAAGCAGATTCGGTCCAAGGCTAGCGATAAGATTGGCGATGATTTCCGATAGGCTACTCGCCTCCACATCTTCCCAGTTGGCAATTCCGAAGTCCCCGCCTGGAGCATTGTTGATACTTATCGTCACGGCGTCGTGAAAAATCCGGCCATGCGCCGTGATGGCTGCATCCAGATCCTGCTGGTGCTTCACTCCGAGCGCCAAGATAACATCGACATTGAAGTCGCCAGCGCTGTACTTCAGATCACTCTCGGTAATGCTCGTCCGGTATGGCGTGATGAAAATCTTGACGACGTCATCTTCGAGTTTGTAGCGCAGTTTGTCGGCCTTCGATTTGTCGATGGCGATAATGAAATCGCGCAGACTGTCGGTTGACTTCTCGATAGTATCGTCGGGATGCAGGAACTCCAGCACCGACGGCACTTTGCCGCTGAAAACAGCCGTGGCGTTCTTTTTGTTCTTATTCAGCAGTAACGTCATGGCAATACAGGCCGCCAGCTGGTCGACTGTCGGATTGGCGCTCACCGTCACCAAAACATTGTTGGCAGATTTCAGTTTGTCGATGATAATAGCTTTTGGATCGGTTTGCGGGTTCATGCTTTTATTTGTATTCTTCTATTGTTTATGCGTGTTGACTAGGTTTACCAATAGTTTAGCATAATCATTTTATCGTGTCGAACAAGATCATTCGATGAGTACTCGCGGGTCCAAGAGCCTGACAAACATATTTTCTTTACAACACCCAGACGTATCTGTTATAGTTTATCATCGACTAGACTACAAAATAATTAAGACTACATTAAGACAAGAGGAACTCCACATGCCTATCATCAAATCAGCCAAAAAGCGCGTCCGTACCGCTGAAAAAGCCGCAATCCGCAACAGCAAAACCAAGCGCACCCTCAAGACCGCACTAAAGGCCTTCCACAAAGCCGTCACCGGTGGTGAAAAAACCGCTGACACGCACGCTGCAGCCCAAAGCAACATTGACAAAGCCGCCAAAAAGGGTCTGATCCACAAGAACAAAGCCGCTCGCCAAAAAGCTCAGCTCGCCCGCGTCGCCAAAGCCGCCGGTGCCGCTGCGCCTGTCAAGAAAGCCGTCGCGAAGAAGCCAGCTGCAGCAAAAGCCGCTGTCAAGAAAGCCGCTCCCACCAAAAAGGCCGTCGCTGCAAAGAAGCCTGCTGTCAAAAAGACTGCTACCAAGAAATAAACCTTCTAAATCTTAGGAATTAGAACAATAGCCGGGCCAAGTGCCCGGTTTTTAATTTGTGCGTGCGCATAGGCCCTATGACATAGTATCGATTACTCTGCCAGACCAATCAAATAGTCCTGCAGTACGTCGTCGGCGTTCAAACTCTCCCGCTTCAGGCGTTCGTCGATGGTCAATAGGTCGGCGACCAGCTGACGGGTGCGGGCGATGGTCAGGCCGCGGGCGATGCCGGCACTCTTGCGGACGACGTAGGGGTTGATCTTGGCTTCGCGGGCGATGTCGTCGGTCGACACGCTGCTACCGGCGGCTTTGACGAGCGCCAGGACGTGCAGCTGCCAGGCCAGCATGGCGATGATTTGCTGCGGTTCGACCTTCAGCGCTCGCTGTTCGCCGTACAGCGCCATGGCTTGCCGGGTATTGCCGGCAAAGGCGGCCTCGAGCAGTTGGAATATGGTGCTCTGCGGGGCGGCTACGGTCAGTAGATTGATGGTTGTTCGGGTGACGTCAGGATGGTCCTCGGGCACATACAATGACAGTTTTTCTATCTCGCTGGCCAGTGTCTGCTGGTTGTTGCCGACGCGCTCGACGAGGTATTTGGCGTCGGCTAGGCCGAGCTGCGCGCCTTTGTCACGCGCCAGTGCTACCAGCCATTTGGCGAGGCCCATTTCGTCGAGGTCGTTGTATTCGGTAAAGCCGGATTGTTTTTTGAGAAATTTGTAATACGCGAGGCGTTTGTCGAGTTTTGGCTCGACGATGATCAGGTCGGTCGTTTCTGGTAATTCCTCGATCAAAGTTTTGGCATTTTCGGCAAATTGCTTATTGGTGCCTGGTGCCTGCAAAACGACCATTTTGCGGGCCGCAAGGAACGGCAAACTCTGCAACGCTTCCTGCATCCGCGCGTAGCTGGCATCTTCCCCGTCGAGCCGCTCTAGCGCCATATCGCCATGCTCGGCCTCAAAAGCCGCCACCAACCGGTGCAGCTCGGCTCGCAGCAAAAAATTATTAGTTCCCGTCAATATCTGTATCACTCCTCTCATCATAGCAAACCCGCCCCTCAAATCCCTCTTCTGAGAACATGTTCTAATAGGTATTTACTCAGCTCAAACGACGTGATACAATTGACCTATTAAGACGAGAAGTGCCCCGAACGGCTAATTACCTAAGGAAACTTCTCTTTTTTATTACTTAATTTTTCTTTTAATATCTGCATCGTCAAGATAAGCGAAGTGCTCGATGCCTATAGTTTTATACAGCGATGAACGATAGCGTCGATTCGGAAACAAGATTTTCTCAAATTTATGCTGTCCTATAAGGAAATCGACGAGCATTTTATAATCTCCATCACCTGACACAATTACCACTTTGTTAAACTTTTCCTTAAAATAGAGCCGCTTCATGATTGAGAAAATGATGTCGGCATCAACGTTACCTTTCTTCTTGCCAAGCATAGCGCTGTTATGTTCACGGAATACGAGGATAAACCCAGCCTTTTGAATAGTCTCGTACAGCTTTTCGATGCTTGAGCCTTCTTGAACATAGCCAAGGTAGTAGTAGGCGTCTTCGACATTGTATTTCTGTGCTAGATACATACGAAAGCGGGCGAGATTAACGGTCCATTCTGGGGTGCTTTTGGCAGTTCCCATATAAAGGTTCTGACCATCTACGTAAGCGATATTGTTTGTTGGGTTGCCCATACGTTCTATTTTATCATCGACTTATAAATTTTCCCCGTAAATATACCCCTTCGTAGTTACCTAGTGCGTGGGTACGGGTACGCGAGAGCGCAGCCTGTGTGCGTTCTTCCGCGTGAGGGCGATGTGGGGAATCTCACAACAAACATATGCCGAATGTGGTACAAATTAATCTAGCACTATGACAAAACCTGTAGTTATTGTTTCGAACCGATTGCCAATTAGCATCAAAAGGTCGGCAGACGGAGGGTTAGAATTTTACCCCAGCATTGGCGGACTGGCCACCGGCTTGGCCGCTTACGTCAACGACAAACGCAACAAATGGATCGGCTGGCCAGGCATTGCGAGTGATGATCTGACGAAGACGGAGCGCGAGCACATCGCCGTCGAACTGCGTAATAGCAACTGTTATCCGGTGTTCTTGACGCAAAAACAGCTCGATGAGTATTATAACGGCTACAGCAACACGATTCTGTGGCCGCTTTTCCACGATCTGCCGGCCCGGCTGGAGGATCATGACAAAGACTGGAAAGCCTACAAATCGGTCAATTCGGCCTTTGCGGGCGTCGTTTTGGCGCTGAGCAACACGAACAGCACTATCTGGGTGCACGATTATCAGCTACTGTTGTTGCCAGCGTTGCTGCGGGCTGTTCGACCGAAGGCCAAAATCGGGTTTTTCCTGCACATTCCCTTTCCGACGCTCAAGCATTTTCGGCAGATTCCTTCGGCCAAGCATCTGCTGATTGGCACGCTTGGAGCTGACCTGATGGGTCTACACACTCGACGTTACTCCGAAAATTTCCTGGAAGCATGCGGCGAACTGACGAACGAAATCGTAGCACCTAACCAAGTGCTCCAAGGAGTCCACGTCACGCGGGTGACTGATTTTCCGATGGGAATCGATTATGAGCGCTTCACCCGGGCCCGGGAACTCAGCGGCGTCAAAAAGGAGCTGCACAAGCATCAACGCAAATACAAAGGACTCAAGGTCATCCTGACCGTCGACCGGCTCGACCCGACCAAGGGTCTGACCGAACGACTAGAGGCTTACCGCGAATTCCTACGGCGCACACCGGTCATCCATGGCAAAGTCGTCATGGTCATGCTGGCCGTGCCATCGCGCACCGAGATTGACGAGTACAAACAGCTGCGCGAGCGAGTCGAGGGCCTGGTGAAGACGATTACCGAAGAATACGGCACGAAATCTTGGAAGCCAGTGGACTACATGTACACATCGATGCCGATCGAAGCTGTCACGGCCCTCTACCAAGTGGCCGACATTGCATTTATCACACCACTACGCGACGGCATGAATCTAGTTGCCAAGGAGTACGTCGCCAGTCGGCCAAACCACGACGGCGTGCTGATCTTGAGCAGCACCGCCGGAGCAGCCCAGGAGTTGACCGACGCCCTGCTAGTGAATCCACGCAAACGCGAATCGCTGGTCGGAGCCCTAACGAGCGCGATCAAAATGCCAAAGCGCGAGCTAAAGCAACGAATCTCCACCATGCACGATTTGGTATCCACGCATACCGTCCAGCACTGGGCCGGTAACTTTATGAAATCACTCGCCAAGCCAATCCCGGGCACCAACCACTTGACACACAGTCTGACCCGCGAGCGCATCCAAGACCTAGCCGAAACGTTTAAACGAGCCCAGCGACCGCTACTGTTACTCGACTACGATGGAGTCCTGGCGCCTCACGTCTCTGACCCCACCAAGGCAGCACCATCAAAATCTTTGAAGAGTGTACTCGACAGGCTCAGCCATATCGATAAGCTGAGCATGGCCGTCGTCAGTGGCCGCGGCCAAAAAGAGCTAGAAGCTTGGCTCGGCGACCTGCCGATTAGCCTAGTGGCTGAGCACGGCGCGATGATACGACCATACAAAAATAGTGGACATAGTGGCAATGGCAGCAAAAAACCCAATCACGCCAGCTGGAAACGCCTAACTAGCGTCTCGCCCGATTGGCAAGACTCCGTCCGGCCAATTCTCGAAAAATACGCTCTCAAGACACCCGGCGCTTTCGTCGAAGTCAAGAACTTCTCGCTAGTTTGGCACTACCGCAGTGCGTCGCCATATTACGCCCAAAAACATCTCATCATCCTGCGCCGCATCCTGCGTCCGTTCGCCAAAGTCCACGGGCTCGGCGTCTACAACGGCAACAAAATCCTCGAGATCAAGCCGACCGACATCAACAAGGGCGACGCCACCGGACAACTTCTCGACCAGTACGCTGCCGACAAAAAGCCCGACTTCATCCTCTGTATCGGCGACGATTACACCGACGAAGACATGTTCGAAAGCCTGCCGCTCAGTGCCTACACCGTCAAGGTCGGCCGTGGCCAAACCGCCGCGCGCTACCGCCTGCGATCTTCCGAGGAAGTATACGGGCTACTGAAAAAGCTCGCTAAATAACAGCGTACGAGGACCGATTAGCGTTTCGGTTGTTGGCATTTCGGGCAGGTGTGGGTGCCGCGCCCGGCTACGCGGGTCTTAATAATGGTCGTGCCGCAGCGGGTGCACGGCTGACCTTCTCGCCGAAATACATTGGCAAACGTCAGGTATTTGCCCGGCTGGCCCTCGGCATCGACGTAATTGCGGTCTGTCGAGCCACCCTTGTCAATACTTAGCCGTAGAACGTCACGGAGCGCCCCGTGAAGGGCCCTCACGCGTGCATCGGGTACTTGCTTGACTAGTGTTGACGGATGGATTTTGGCGCCCCACAGGCTTTCATCGGCGTAAATGTTGCCGACACCAGCTATCACCGATTGGTCGAGCAATGCAGCCTTGATACTTGTGTTTTTGCGGCGCTGTAGCCGCACCTGCATGATCTGCCAGGTAAACGTCTCCGCCAATGGTTCCGGTCCAACCCGTTTGAAGAAATCGATCTGCGGAATCTCGGCCGTCGGAATCAGCCGCATCCAGCCAAATTTGCGTTGGTCGTTGAAATACAGATGCGCGCCGTTATCGAAGGTCAGGGTGACCCGCGTCGAGCGGTCCGGCAATTCGCCGATCAGGCTGGCGTTGGGGTGTCCCGCCCCGAAGCATACCTGATCCTCCATGGAGCTAACCCCGGTAGCATTCAGCGTCAGGCCGCCTCGATACACAAGCTGTCCGGTCATTTTCAGATGAATCACCAGGCTGTATTTGCTACTCAGTTCAATCAGCAGGACTTTGGCGCGGCGCGTCACTTCAACAACCTGAGATCCGAGCAAAAATGCCTTGACGTCATGCTCGGCGTTCGGAAAACTTTTCGGATTGTCGCTCGACACATCGGTAATCGTGAGCCCCGGCAAAAGCCGCGACAAACCACGCTTGACTGTTTCAACCTCTGGTAATTCCGGCATATATTCATTGTAGCAACTATGCCCAATGCGATGTGTCATAATTACTAGACTATGAGTAATTCCCTATTCGACATTTTGGCCAGCCGTAATTTCGACGAGCCGGACGAAGCATTGGCCATCAAAAGCTACGTGCTCGAGACATTTCAAAAAACCGTCGCTGTGACGGTGCGAGACAAAGAGATCGTAGTGACGGCCCAGGGGGCGGCCTTTACGAACGCCCTCCGGATGAAAACGCGTCAGATTCAGGCAGCGGCCAGCACCGATAAGCGATTAATTTTTCGCAGCGCCTAAGAGCCTGACAAAATCTCACA
>JAYTAB010000034.1:0-11609 GCA_043737735.1 Candidatus Saccharimonadota bacterium
TACCCGACTACCACAGATCTTGGCACAACAAGCGCCAACAACGTCACCTTCATCAAGGCCGACATGAAGGGTCTTGACCCACAAGCGCTTCGCGACCCCAAGGGCACCTTGGACGACTTCTCGCTTGCCGCAACCGGTACGGTCAACAAGTATGCTTACGCGCCACTTGATAGCGCAGACGCTGCATGTAACAACACGACTAACGACTGTGCTAAGTACGTGCTGACGGCTAAGCCCGAAGGAAGTGGTGCCGACATCATTCTGAACAGCTTGAACAACTAGTAGTAATAGTTAGAAGTTCAGCTTAGAGAAGCTCCAAAAGGTCCGGTAGCCACTGACGCGCACCGGACCTTTTGGTAGCTAGGCCCTCTGACCCTAACGAGTCATAATCCATCCAGACGTTAAGGATAAGTGTTATAATTGATTCCATAAGGATTACAACCTAGAAGGACCATTTTACCGGTGGGCAACATTAAATCAACACATTTTTTCAAAGATAAACCAGTTTTCGGGCTCGATATCGGCCATGGCTCGCTGAAAGTCATGCAGACAGAGCGCATCGGCAAGAAATCGCGCATCGTCGGCTACGGCAACACCTCGTTCGATGCGTCCGCTATCGAGGACGGCGTCATTGTCGATCCAAAAGCCATCGCCAAAGCAACACTCGACCTCTTCGAACACCGACTGATCGGGAATATCACCACCAAACGGGTCGTGGTAGCGATTCCAGCATATCGAACGTTTACTCGACTTATCAATCTACCCATCTTGTCAGGTAAACAGCTCCGGGAAGCCGTCGAGCTCGAGGCCGAGCAATATATACCAATGCCGCTTGGAGAATTATATATAGACTACGATGTGGTCGGCCAAACTCATGATGGCCGAGGAGACAAGCTAGATGTTTTCGCTGTAGCCGTGCCACGCAAAACAGTCGACACACAACTTCAACTAATGCGCTTACTCGGGCTAGAGACCGTCGGTGTCGAAACGACTATCGATGCTGCTGGTAAATTATTCTTACAGGACGCTCAGAGTGACGTGCCAGCCGTCTTGATCGACTTCGGTTCGTTATCAGCCGACATCACTATCTTTGATCAACACATGCTCGTCAGCGGCACCGTGACGGGTGGTGGCGACGTATTCACTGGTCGCATACGTGACAAGCTGGGTGTGACTCAAGCCGAAGCGCAAATTATCAAAACCAAATACGGTCTTGGTTCCAGCAAGAAACAAGCCGAGATCATGTCCGCCATCGAACCCGTCCTTCAACAACTGGCCCAGGAAATCCGTCGCATGATTCGCTACTACGAAGATCGCTATGGTGACACACGCAAGGTCGGTCAAGTCATTACCATGGGTGGTGGTGCCAACATGCCTGGGCTGTCCGACTACATGACCAATGCCCTACGACTAGCGGTGCGGTCATGCGATCCCTGGGAATATTGTGAGCACAAGGGTTTGCAACCGCCATCTAAAGCCGACAAACCGATGTTCGCAACCGTCATGGGCCTGAGTCTTATACCACCACAGGAGCTGCTAGTATGAGGGCTGGGGCATGATCAATCTACTGCCGACCGATCTCAAGCAAGAATATCTCTATGCACGACGTAATACTGCATTACGACACTGGGGATTTGCATTACTATTCGGTCTGGTGGGCGTCGGTATCGTGACGACTGGCGGCTTGTTGTACATGCAGCAGTCTATCGATACTTACAGTCATAAAGTCGTCGAAGCCGAGGACACTTTGAAGGAGCAAAAGCTCCATGAAACCCGCAAACATGCCGAAGACATCACCAACAGTCTTAACCTGGTCGTCGACGTCCTATCGCGGCAGGTCTTGTTTTCCAAACTCTTGACCCAAATTGCCGCCGTAACTCCCTCGCATACTAGCCTCACTGACCTGAGCATCAACAGCGTACAGGGCTCGCTGGACATAACGGCTATCTCTAGTGACTATCAAAGCGCTACGCAGCTGCAAGTCAATCTACAGGATCCAGCCAACAAGATCTTCAGCAAAGCCGACATACAGAATATTTCCTGCGTTCCCACTCCCTCCAACCCGCGATACCCCTGCACCATTACCCTAAAAGCACTCTTTGCCGCTGACAATCCATTTCTGTTTATTAACAAGGCATCGACGAGCGGAGCTAAACCATGAACAGTAAACGTACATTCTACCTGATGATCGGTGTGTTGGTGCTGTTGATTGGAGCGATCTTCGGCGGTACGTATCTGGCAAATCAAGAGCTGCAAAAGCAATCGGTCAAGCTGGCAGGATACAAATTGCAAGACCAGGTGTTGTCCCAGGAACAGACCGGCCTGACGAAAGCCAAAAAAGATATCGCAACTTATAGCTCTCTCGAGAAGATCGCCAAGGTTATCGTGCCCCAGGACAAGGATCAGGCCAAGGCCGTCCGCGAGATCATAAATATCGCCGCCGAGAGCGGCATCAAGCCGACCGCCATCGCCTTCCCAGCGTCGACACTGGGCGGCGTCACCAGTGCCAGCGGCAACTCGCCTAGCGCCAACACGAAGCCTTCCGCCGCCGTAGCGCAGCAGCAGGCATTATCACAGCTGACACCCGTCAAAACCATCACCGGGGTCTATAATCTCCGAATTACCATTCAGCTCGATTCTGCTGCTGCCGTTCCTTATGCCCAATTCATCGATTTCCTAAGCCGCCTCGAGCAAAACCGCCGCACAGCCCAGGTCACTGGCATCATTCTACAACCTTCACCTATCAATAATAATCTCGTATCATTTACACTAACCGTAGACGAGTTCATAAAACCATGAAACTAGACATTGCATCACTCAAAAACAGTTCAACACATGCGGCCCGATTGGCCCGCAAACACACTGTGGCGATATTCCTGCTCTTCTTCTTGGCCATTTACGGCTTTCTTGGGGCTCGGATCATCACACTCAATCAAGTCCAGCCCGATCAAAGCTCAGTTGCCGACAAACTCAAAACAGCCGGCGTACCCAACATCGATCAGGGTGTCTTGAACAAGATCCAACAGCTTCAAGACAATAGCGTCAACGTTCAAACTCTGTTCGACAATGCCCGCAGCAGCCCATTTCAAGAGTAGGTTCTTGGCGTGTGGTCAGTCACCCATCGTTCATCTTTCGTCGTTCATCGGACGAACGTTTTTGAAATCCTCGACAGCGTTATTGAGCAACGAGATCTGTTTTTGCGGATTGCTGGCATAGGCGAAGCGGTAAGTCGTTTCATCGCCCTCGGTCGACAGTCGGATCAGGCCATAATCAAACAAATGGGGCAGGATTCCATTTTGACTGTAGCTAGCATCTTCGATATTCGCTAAGCTAATGGTTTGCTCGCGCTGATTGAATAAGCCTATCTGTACGTGCTGAATAACACTTTCGTTGGTCAGATAAAATCGGTTGGCATTATAAATTGTAGCGGCAATAAACCCAAATAACACAGCCAGCATCGACACTAGAAAGGCGGGTATCGCAAGAGTCATCATAGTAACAGCAGGGCCGGTATAGTCGGCACTCTGCGAAACCTCGGATACCATGGCGGCCGCTACTAGCAACCCGACGATTACTATTCCAGTCACTCCCCATATCGAGAACAGGCCTATCGGATGGCGTTTGACGGAGCTGATGACATATTCGCCTTGGCTGAGATTGAGTTTGGGGTACAGGCGTTTCGATTCTTCGTGCAGCCGTTGCATCTCCGGGCTCGTCTGCTGCTGATGCGGCTCTAGTGGCCGTGTCATGAAGACGACTTGTGGCTGGTTGGCTGGTTCTGGTTGGCTGTATGGCGGCTGACTGGGTTGAGTCGGCTGGTTGATTGGATCGTTTTGCTGTGGTCCTTGTGTGTCTTGTGGATCTTGTGAATTCATGTGTATAAGTATAGACCAAAATCTTCTAGAGCAACGTATTTTGGGGTGGTTTAGCGGTCTCCTCTGGCAGGTTTTGCTGGCGGCCTAGATGACGATAAGCTTTGGGCGTGACCTTGCGGCCGCGCGGCGTGCGCTCTAGCAGCCCGATTTGCATCAGATACGGCTCTATGAAATCCTCGATGGTCGTCCGTTCCTCGGCAGTTAGTGCGGCGATAGTTTCGACACCGACCGGGCCGCCGTTATAATTGTCGATGACTGCGGTCAGCAGCAGCCGGTCTGCCGGATCAAGCCCGAGTTCGTCGACATCGAGCAAGATCAGAGCTTGCTTGCTGATAGCCGCGTCGATGATACCGTCGCCGTTGACATCGGCGTAGTCGCGCACCCGCTTCAGTAGGCGGTTGGCAATACGCGGCGTCAGGCGCGAGCGTTTGGCCAGCTCGTGCGCTGCCTCGGGGTGAATCTGAACCTTCAATATGTCAGCCGTCCGGCCGATGATCTGCCCAATCTGATCGTGGTTGTAGAATTCCAGGCGGTGAATCATGCCGAATCTATCGCGTAGCGGCGCGGCCAGCGCACCAGTCCGAGTCGTAGCACCAATGAGGGTGAACTTCGGCAGATCCAGCCGCAAGCTGCGGGCCGAGGGTCCCTTCCCGATCATAATGTCGAGTTTGAAATCCTCCATCGCGCTATAAAGCACCTCCTCGACCGTCCGATGCAGCCTATGAATCTCGTCTATGAAGAGTATGTCGCCGTCCTGCAAATTGGTCAGCAAGCTGGCCAAATCCCCTGCCCGCTCGATCGCCGGACCACTGGTGATGCGTATCTGGGCACCCATCTCGTTGGCAATCACACTGGCCATCGTCGTCTTGCCAAGCCCAGGCGGGCCGTACAGTAGCACATGTTCCAGCGGTTCGCCGCGCTTCTGTGCCGCCGCGATGGCCAGCTGCAGATTCTGCTTTAGCCGATCCTGCCCGATGTAATTAGCAAAATCATGCGGCCGCAGCTTGTTCTCGAACTCCTGCTCAACAGGATCAGCCGAGTCCTCAGGGGTGTTCGTGACACTGGTGTTGACGATACGATCTATAGACATAGTTAGCCTCTCAATGCCTGTTTTATACGGTCTTCGGTGGAAAGCGCCGTGTCGATGCTGTTTAGGGCCACAGAGGCGTCCTGCGGGCTGTATCCGAGGCTGACGAGCGCCTCGACAGCCTCGTCCTGCATTAGTAATCCCTCGCCTTGCAGCATGCCTGTCGTGCTAAGGTCGACGCCGACCAGGCCGACCTTGTCCTTCAGCTCGACCACCAGGCGCTCAGCAACCCGTTTGCCAACGCCGTTTGCTCTCTGAATGAACTTAGTGTCACCGCCAGCAATCGCCACGCGAACTTCGCTGCCAGTGCCGATGCTCAGCACATTCAGAGCCATCTTCGGTCCAACGCCACTCACATCAAGCAACTGCTCGAAAAGTTGTTTGGTATCAAGCGCCACGAAGCCAAACAGATCATGCGATTGCTCGCGGATGTGCTCATATATATAAACTTTTGCTGTCTGTCCAGTGGTCAGTCTGCCAGAGTCCTCCACAGTCACGTGCAGCCCATAGCCGACACCGCGCACATCGAGCACCACGATATCCCCCAATTTCTCCGAAACAATCCCCGTCAGTGTCGCAATCATTACCTACATTGTATCATTAGCATATCGATGAAGAATGTTGTCAAAAATCCTTGGTGTTAACGCCAGCGCCACGAGCCATAAAGGTATGGCTTCAAGGAAGGACATACACGCAAATACGCCCAGCTAACGCGGCTATTGACACCACACGCACTACCAGGTTATACTATGGGTACAAACATGCAGTACGAAAACTGTCCCGTATGGATGGGTGCTCTGCAAAGAGATAGTCTGTTCCAACCGCTGCCACTCGAAAGGGTGGCACGTTGGTTTTTTAGGACAGGCTCTTAGTCGTCGACTTAGTGCGCACTTAGAGCCTGTTCGGAAACTCCCTTCCAGGATGAAATTGCCTTAGTCTTTGAGATAAAATCTTTTCATGACTGAGGAAGTGTACCGGTGGTACACTGACGAGACATGGAAAGATTTTAGCCAAAAGTGGGTGATTTCAGGCCGGATGGAGAGATCTTGAACAGACTCTTAGATCGCTACTTCAACCCGCCCCTGCCACAAGTGCTCTTCGGGTGCTTCCTTGAGATCTTGGTGCAGCGTTTCAAGATAAAGCTCAATGGCCTCAGTTATATTATCCTCAGCCTCCTTAAGTGTGTCCCCTTGACTATAACAACCAGGCAGACTTGGCGTCGAGGCAACAAAACCACCTTCCGGATCTTCTTCATAAATAACAGTGTAGCTACGCTTGTTCATGACTCTGATTGTACTATTTCTTGAATTTGGTGGCAATACAATGTTTTCAGCCAACCGCTTGCCTTAGATTTTTATTTGCATGCTTTGGGTGATGGCGGCCGCTAGGGCGTCGGCGGCGTCGTCGGGGTGCGGTACTTCCCGGAGTTTCAGGATGATACGGACCATTTCCTGCATTTGCTTTTTGTCGGCGTTGCCGTAGCCGGTCATGGCTTGCTTGATCTGCAGCGGCGTGTACTCGTGGATGGCCATGCCAGCCTGCATGCCAGCCAGCAGCACGACACCACGGGCCTGGGCGACTGTCATGGCTGTGGTCACATTGCGCGCAAAAAACAGCTTTTCAACCGACATGATGGTTGGCTTGGTCTCGGCGATGATCTGGGTCAGCTCATCATAAATCGTCAGCAGCCGTACGGCGTCGGCCTCGTGTACCGGTGTGCGGATGACTCCAGCATCAACCATCACCGGCTGCCCGTGAATGACATCTATCACCCCGAACCCCAATATCCCTGTGCCGGGGTCGATGCCAAGTATTCTCGTCATGGTTACAGTATAATGCATTGCCGAATCAACCCTTATGCTTGTATAATGAAGTTTAACTATGCGAGGCCACACAAACACTTCAAACCGACAGATAACAGCATGAGTCGTCTACCTACGCCTGGCGGGGACGATGGTACGTGGGGAAATGTCCTCAATGATTTTTTGGCTGTTGCGCATAATCCCAGTGGCACCATCAAAACTACCCTGGACGCCATACCCACAGCCACGGACAACATCGATGTAAACTTCCATAGGATCGTCAACGTCACAGCCCCAGTCAGCGGCCAGGATGTGGCCAACAAGTCATACGTCGACAGCCAAGTCACCAGCACCAGCCGGGTTATCTCGACTCACACGCTGGCCTACACTGCCGACCCGACCAAGGACGAGAATATATTGGTGGACGCCACGGCGGCTAGCGTTACCATCACCCTGCCGTCAGCCATTGGTAATACCCACGAATACAGCATCAACAAGAAGGATGCTTCCACCAATAGTGTCGTTATCGCAACGGTAGGCGGCCAGACCATCAACGGTAGTGCTACCGTCCCTATCGTCGTGCGGTACGTCAGCATAACCGTCTTCGGTGATGGCTCTAACTGGTACATAAAGTAAGCCGCCATGGCATATAACCCCCAAAACCCGAACGGTCAAGCGACTAGTGCCAACTCTGAGCCGGTAGTCATTGCTTCGGATCAGTCTACGTTGCCGGTTAGCGCTGGGAGTTTGCCATTGCCTACAGGGGCTTCAACTGCTGCCAATCAGAGCACTGGTAATACTACCCTGGCATCGATCGATGGAAAGATTACAGCGGTCAATACTGGAGCGGTGGTGGTGTCTTCCTCTGCCCTGCCCTCGGGTGCAGCTACGGCTGCCAAGCAACCAGCCATTGGTACAGCTGGGACGGCTTCGGCTGATGTGCTGAGCGTCCAGGGCGCATCTGGCATGACGTCTCTCAAGGTTGATGGTAGTGGGGTGACTCAGCCTATCAGTGGTACGGTGACTGTCACCCCCTCAGGCACCCAAACAGTCAGCGGTGCAATCACCGCCAATGCTGGCACTAACCTGAATACCTCCGCTCTGGCACTCGACACCACCCTGACGGGTGGGACTCAGCAGAGCAAGATTACTGATGGGACTAACATCGCTCATGTCCTCAAGGCCGATGGGACGGCGGCCGGGCAGAACGCGCAGCTGGTGAGCGGCACTGGGTATTCAACTGCTACGTTGACGCTAAACTCAGGATCACCAAATACCGCTTGGTTTGATATGTTGAACTACGCGTGGGTATCAGTTGCAATCTTGACGAACACCACGCCCGCGACCTTGACATGGCAAACTGCCGGTGACGCCGCCGGGACCAACCCCAACAACATCAACCTGCGGACCGTGGGTGCCGTCACCACTACACTTTCAGCCACTACGACGAGTGCTGTTGCAGCCTTTGAGGGTCCGCGGCAGGGTCGATACTTCCGCGTAACCAGTAATAACGGCGCTGGCACAACTACGCTTACCATTACATTCTTTACGACGCCGGCACAATCATACACCGTCGGTGCCCTGGCTGCTCAATCCGGCACCTGGACGGTCGGCGCTAGCTCGGCGACCGGCTCGGCCGTGCCTGCCAATGCGTTCTATCAGGGAGTAAACCCCCAGACGGCACTGCCTGCGGCCGCGACGGCCGGTAACCTCACTGGCGCTACAGCCGACAAATACGGCCGGCAGGTAGTCCTAGCCAACGGCTTCAGGGACATCATCGGCTCTCAGACTACGACCATTACCAGCTCTACCACCGAGACCACCATCGCTACCGCCGTCGCTTCGACTTTCCTGGATTTGACCTCTATTATGCTGATCAACACATCCGCTACCGCTACTCGAGTTGACATCCGGGACACCACCGCTGGCTCGGTGATCATGGCCTTCTACATACCGGCCGGAGACACTCGAGGCGCAACATTTGGTAGTCCTCAACCTCAGACAGCCGTCAACACCAACTGGACGGCCACCTGTGCCACTTCGGTAGCCGACGTGCGGATATTTGTGCAATTTATAAAGAACAAATAGGGCGTGGGTCTAATATATGGCTGCTAGATTTTGGGTAGGAGGCACCGGAGCCTGGGATAATGCCGACACTAGCCACTGGTCAGCTACCACCGGTGGGGGCAGTGGGGCGAGCGTGCCGACTTCGGCCGATAATGTCACTTTTGACGCCAACTCCGGCACCGCTGCCACGGTAACAATCCAAACAGCTACTGCCAACGCCAATACCATCACTATCAACAAGTCAGATTTGACTCTGACTCATTCTGGGTTTGGGTCTACGGTGGTTGGGGCTGTGACTTTGACTACGGGGACCCTCAATACCAATGGGCAGACGTGTTCGTGGGGCGATTTCCAATCCGACAACAGCAACACCCGCAGCATCCTGGCGGGGAGTTCGTCGATCACCATTACAGGCCCCACTTGGAATACCTTTACGACCACCGGGCTGACCCACAGTATGGCCTCCTCGACCCTGACTATGGCGTCGGGATCAGGATATGTACGCTCAGCCGGGACCTTTGGCACGGTTATCTGGAGCGGAGTAACTAATGCTGAGGGTCTAGGTTTTACCTGCACCACTCTAACTATCACAGGTTCAGCGACTAAGACGGGCTACTTGAAAATCGGCAACGCACCGAGCGGGGTGACCGTAACTGGCACTTGCACTCTTGGCGGCAATTCCACTCAAGGCGTCAACCGCTTACTTGTTCAATCGACCGTTGTTGGCACACAGCGTACTATCACCGCCGCCGCCTACGTCATCGCCGGCGACGTAGACTTCATGGATATCAATCTAGCCTACTCCGGCGGGGCGTCTTGGACCAACACAGGCAACGCTTACATTGGGGATGCGCTTGGCAACGGTGGCGCCGTGACTACCAACGCTAACGCGCCTGCTACCCAAACAGCTACGGGGACAGCATCATTCACTTGGAGCACCCATGGCTGGACTAGTCGCGTACCACTGCCGCAAGACGATGTAGTGATAGCACTCGGATTTGGCGCCACACAAACTGTTACTATGGACATGCCGCGTATTGGCAAAAACATTAACTGGACAGGGACCACCGGCAACCCCAACTGGAATGCAGCATTATCGATTGCGCAATTCGGCAGCCTGACCATCGCCGCAGGTATGGCTCGTAACTCCACAGGTGGAAACGCCGTTTCTTTCGCAGGTCGGGGAAACCACACCATCACCACAGCGGGTATGGCATTGCCCGCCGTCACCATAGATGCAGCTGGTGGCACATACACCCTCCAAGACAACTACAGTAGCGGCAACGGCTTCGCTCTCATAAACGGCACTTTTGACCTCAACAACAAAGACCTCAACAGTCTCTCAGCTTTCACTTCAAACGGTACCGCAACCAGGAGCCTGGTAGCCGGCACGGGGACCATCTACCTCAGCGGACCCGCAGGCGCCATATGGGATGTCAGCTCCAGCCTAACGCTCAGTGCCAGCAGTAGCACTATCTTGATCTCTGTTGCCAGCGCTAACACTCGTACCTTTGCTGGGGGTGGTAAGACCTACGGCACACTCACCTACACTGTCGCCAACTCGCCTGGTGCGCTGGCCATCACCGGCGCGAGTACCTTCAATACGGTCAATGTCGGCTCGGGTCGGGTGTTGACTATGCCGTCAGCCACCGCCAATACGATCACCAATTTTAATGTTAATGGGGCGACTAACGGCTACATGTACCTGCCGGGGGTATCTGGGCACTACGCCAGCGCACCCGACAGCGCGGCGCTGAGCATTACTGGGGACATTGATATCCGGTGCAAGGTAGCGTTGGATGACTGGACACCAGCGGCTTCAACTGCGCTTGTGACTAAGTTCGGGCCAGCGAAGCTGGCCTATCGGTTCTTGGTAATCTCAACGGGGGCGCTGTTCTTCTCATTGTCCTCTAGTGGGGTGGATCTGACGGATGTACAATCATCGGTAGCTACTGGTCTGGCAAACGGTTCAATCAAGTGGGTGAGGGTAACGTGGCGAGCATCAGATGGCCGAGTACAATATTTCCTTTCGGACGATGGTTCATCATGGAGCCAGCTCGGAACAAACCTGACGATTGCGTATGCGTCCATTTACGATGGTGCTGAATCACTGAATATCGGTTTGCAGGGAAATGGGCAATACCCTGCCGCCGGCAAATTCTACCGCGCCCAAATCCGCAACAACGTCCTCGACGACGGTAGTGGCATCGTATTCGATGCCGACTTCACCACCAAGACGGTGGGTGCGAATACCTTTACGGAGTCGTCGTCTAACGCCGCGACAGTGTCCATCACCGGTAATCTGGCCCAGGCCGGAGACGGGCGGATCATAGCAGCCTCGTCGACTCCCGGCACCAAGTGGTTCGTCAACACTGCCGCCGCATCGGCCTCCTATGTCGATGTCCAGGATTCCACCGCTAGCGGCGCGGGCGCACCCATCGACGACACCACCGGTGGAGTCAACCGAGGCAACAACGTCGGCTGGCTGTTCGTAGCTGGCGGCTCGACCGGCTCCGGCTCGACCTTCATGAGGCTGGGCATCGGCTAGTCTCCAAACGCAAACACTCACCCGTCCGAAGATGAAATCCATCATCGCTTGGTACGACTGACCAACTTGGAGCGGTTATACTCGGGAGCAAATCAATTGATGCTGGGTCTAGTGCACTCTGCCGAGCATTCATTCGTCGTTCTAGTAGGTGACGCTAGCCTCTGTCGCGCCACGACGAGTGCCAGTGTAGTAGACGGCTTGCATCTGGTTGGACCGGGAGCGGTAGATGC
>JAYTAB010000035.1:0-26469 GCA_043737735.1 Candidatus Saccharimonadota bacterium
TTTATCCTTTAGTACCCCGACCTCTAGTTCGGCTATAACTACTAGGCGCTCCCGGGGATGCCACAGCGGTGTACAGGTGTACATCGTCAGTGTTGGACGCGCGGTAGGTCGGAGGATCGAAGTATCGGATGGGGGTACTGTTTTGATCGTCGTGACATGGTAGACGTAGTGCTTATTGTTCCATGTCATCCCAATAATATCGCCGGTATGTACCACGTCGAGATGGTAGAAAACGCCTTTTGGGACGGTGTAGGTGAAACGGTGCCCGACCAGGACGGTGTTGCTTCCTTTATCGGGTGTGCTGCTGGTGGGCCAGCGCAGGATGCCCTTGTTGAGAACGGCATAGGTATCGCGGCCTTCGAGGATCGGCTGATCGAGGAGCATGGCGGGGATTGTAATCCCGTTAGCTATCTGTGCTGGGTTCGAGTCGGGTGATGAGGTCACGACTTTGCGTGTCAGCGCCTGGTATTTATCACCACTCCGTTCGCGGGCAAACAGCAGGGCCGGCAAGAAGGGCGTCATTATTACATATAGATTAACTAAAACGATGAGGACCAGTAATAACGTGTTGATTCTGGCTAGGCGCATATATACCTGTAACTATATCAGGTATTGCATGCTTCATTTTATTTCAGATTCTGAACATGCTGCTAAAGAATAAGGGTTTACTAACGAAATATTTCACGTATTGAATTATAAGAGCTTATGCTACAATTGAACCAGATTAGGGAATAATAATGGAGTGGCAAGCAGATGACAGCACAAAGATTACCTACACCCGGTCAAGACGATGGTACATGGGGAAACGTACTAAATAGTTTTCTAGCGGTTTCACTAAACACGGATGGTACGCTCGTACCTGGCGCCGTCACGACGGCTGGCGCCTACTCTAAGCCTAGTAGTGGTATCCCGGGTACTGATATAGCTAACGCGACTATTACGAATGCCAATGTTAGTGCATCGGCGGCTATTGCTAGGACGAAACTCGATAGTTCAACCCAAGCCTCACTTACATTGGCTGACAACGCTCCGACTACGCTTGCCGCGTTAACTGATGTGGCTGGGGCAGGCGGCGCCACTAACACCCAAGTACTTACATATAGTACAAGCACCAGCAAGTGGGGACCTGCTACTGTCAGCGGATCGGTCGTAGGTGACGCCTCTACTAGCGCGAAGGGTATAGTGCAGCTCGCCAATGACCTCGGTGGAACAGCGACTGCGCCGACTGTTCCTGGTCTAGCCAACAAGATTAACTCGTCTGTCGCGACCGCCAAGGGTGATGTGTTGGTTGCTACGGCATCAGCAACCGTGTCACGGGTTGCAGTCGGTACTAACAACCAGGTTCTGACAGCCGATAGCACGCAGGCTACTGGTGTTAAATGGGCCACTCCTGCTGCCGGTGGTGGCGGTGTAAGTTATACTTTCTCGACCAAGACTGCTGATTATACGGCAACTGCTAGTGATTATATTTTTGTAGATTCTACGTCTAATGGCATAACCATCACTTTGCCAGCTCCGGCGGCTAATGCGACGGTGCGGGTCAAGCGACTGAATCCGGCAGGTAACAGCGTTCAAGTTGCGGCTCCTTCAGGCTCCTACATCGATGCGGTTGCGGTAGGAACGGATACTCTCAATAGCCAATATCAGGGTCAGGACTATCTAAGTGATGGTACGAATTGGTACCGCGTTTAATATGAAAGCATGTGAGGAATAAGTATGTCATTTGGAGGCGGATCAGGCAGTAGCAGTATAGCTGCCGGCACAGATGTTGTTCTAAGTAGTCCAGTAACAGGAAACTTTCTTGGTTACAACGGCGGTACGAGCAAATGGCAGAACCTTGCCGTTCCGGTCACTAGTGTTGCTGGTCGAACGGGTGCTATTACTCTCACTTCTACCGACGTGGGGTTGGCGAACGTCACAAACACTAGCGATGCCAACAAACCAGTTTCCACGGCCACACAAACAGCCTTAAATGCCAAGGCTGACCTAGCGACTGCCACAACCAAGGGTGACCTGCTGGCGGCCACAGCATCGGCTACCTTGGCTAGACTTGGCGTAGGTACTAACAACCAAGTTCTAACCGCCGATAGTACGCAAACCACGGGTATCAAATGGGCTACTGCAACATCAACACCCGTCAATGTGCTTGCCAAGTCGGCCAACTTCACCGCCGCAAACAACGATTTCATAGTAGGTACTGCCACGGCTGGTGGTTTCACGATAACATTACCGGCAGTCGCATCGGGTGCCAAGGTGAGTGTAAAGAAAGTTGATGCGAGCGCGAATGCCATCACTGTGGCTCCGGCATCTGGCCTGATCGACAACCTTGCAACCGATTCGGTTGTTACTCAGTGGCAAAGCCAAGATTACTTGAGCGATGGCACCAAGTGGTACCGTATATAGGAGCTCGGTATGTCATTCGGAGGACCAGGGGCAAGTAACAGTATAGCCGGCAGTACTGATGTTGTGCTGAATAGCCCTGCGAATAATCAAGTCTTGGGGTACAACTCTGGGTTGGCTAAGTGGCAGAATCAGGCACCGTCTCAGGCCAGCGCCTTGTATTATAATGTCGTAAGCTACGGGGCGGTTGGCGATGGTGTCGCCAACGACACTACAGCTATTCGGGCCGCTATTGCCGCAGTCCCAGCTTCGGGCGGGACGGTATTTTTCCCGGCCGGCACTTATCTTTGCCGTAATATCCGGCCGAACAGGTCTAACATCACTTTCCGCGGCTGCAACGCTACGTTACTGTATGCCCACACAACTTCTGGCTTCGAATCGATATTTGGCTTCGGCGATGACCCTGCCGCGGGTGGCTCGGCGTCCACGGCCACCAATTTCAAGAACATCTTGGTGGAGGATTTGACCTTCCGAGGTGTCGGGGATACTGTTGGTTTCTTTGAGTTTGAGGCAGCGATCACGATGGCAGGGGTATCTGATGCGGTGATTAACCGCTGTCGATTCATTGGTAGCCAAGGTGACGGTATATCTATCAACATGACAATCAGTCCGGGTACAGAACGACATAACGAGCGGATATCTATCACGAATTGCTTCTTCGATGGACTGGTCAAGCAAGGCCGCAACGCCATCACCATCAGCGAGGGCACCGACATCCTGGTGGAGAACAACTACATGACACGAACTTCTTTGGAGGGTAGTCCGGCCGGGATGTGGAACGGTGGTGGTATGCCCGGTGCTATCGACATCGAACCCAACAACAGCGCTGCCGACCAGAACGTTTTGCTGAATAATATCGTGATTCGGGGCAACCGGATTCATGATTGTGGCGGTAATGTCGGTGACATTAGCGTCTTCATTCCGCACGCCATGACAGCTGCGCCCGAGGGCTTGGTTATTGAGGGTAACATTATCACCAGTTCTTTGCCCGGTGCCATCAGGTACAACTGGGCGGGGTCGGGAGGTGCACAAGCGAGTTCGCCGATGAGAGTTAAGATCCTGAATAACATCATCGACGCTGGCCCGGCTAATCGTAACGTGGCTGGCGCCATGGCTTTCCTTAACGTGAGCGATGTTACCGTTGACGGTAATGTGACGTATAATTGGGGTAATGACACCGACGTGGTGGTGCTGTCAAACCAGAGCCAAGATTTCTTGATACAGAACAACTCGTGGGTGAATTGTCCGGGTAACACCAGAATAATCAATGTTTCCAACGTCAGTAACGTCGTGATACAGAACAACACGGTTACCAAAACCGGGGCTACCGTGACTAACTTTGTCGCCCTGACGAACGGGAGCACTAGCAGCAATATCATGGTGATGAACAATTTCGGCCGAGGTTATACCAACGCCGCCACCAACGAAGGCGCGACCACTACATCGTCGAGCAACTACTGTACCGGAAACATCGGCATGGCCAAGGGCAGTGGCTTCACTGGTGTGCGACCGGTGTAGTGAGTGAGCGCCTAGACCATAAAGATTGTGCTTTGAATGGGAATATTGCCTAGTATTGACTTGGTGCGCTATAATGTACGGATATGAGACTTTTCAAGCGCAGTGACGATAACACAGCTTCCATTCCTGAGGATTTGCAGCCTTATTATTCAACACAGAGGTACGGTTGGCGGCGCTGGGTGGCGCCTGTCCTACGCGTAGTCCTACTGTTTGTGGTCATAGGGTTACTTGTGTGGTGTGTGGTGTCATTGGTGCGTCATTTCTCGACTGACGAATCTACTAACGACTCTACGGGTTCATCTCAGACCTCGACGCAGAATGTGCCTGATTCTTCTTCGACCAAAGAGCAAACTACTAACTCGGCCGATACCAAGAAGCAGTCAGGCAAAGACAGTGGCTCTACGGGTGATTCGACGTCTACCAAAGAGAGTGCAAAACAGCCTGCGCCTACCTCGACGCCTCCCGCTGGCTCAACTCCATCAGCGACAGCAACGCCAGGCACAACCGCTGTCACAAACGGAACTCAAGTTTTGGTAAATACTGGACCAGGTGAGACGGTCGCCTTGTTTGTGGTGGTTACGCTAGGAGGTGCACTGCTTCATCGCGCACTAACATTGCGCAAACTTAACGCACGTCGGTAAATAAGTTTTCGTTTGGCTACGCCTGGGTGTGTTGAGTGAAGTAGTTGATCTCGTTGACGATGTCTAGTAGCGCTTGAGCGCGCTCTTTTTCGTTACTAATCTGCTTGGCGGCATTGTAGGCGACTCTGACTAGTGCATGATTGTCAGAAGCTTGGATCATCATCATGGTTGTGCGGAATTGCTCTTCGGGTGTCTGATCGAGTTGACCTACCAACGGTGTTAGCGCCTGCAATGCTTCCTGTTTTATGTCGAGCAAGTCGTCGGTTACGGCCGGCGGGGGAGTGTTGACTGGGGTCTCTGGTGTCGCCTCAAATCCTCCGATACCACTGTCGCTACCATCGTTTTGCTGGTCGTGCTGAGGTACTACTGCCTGGACATCGTCCTGCACCGCCGGATCGTGGTGTGCTACCGGTACTCCTCCGTTGTTGTTTTGGTCCTCTTCGTCGTGTCCAAACATTTTCTTCCCTCCCCCTGGTAAGATCTGGTTGCTGTGCAATTTGCTACAGTATTCACCAAAACCCTCATAAATAGTTTAATCCGATATACAATACTTATGATACCAAAATTTAACGCTAAGCAATAGCTGTTTGGAGGAAAATTATGCTCGATGACCTGAAAATGATTCATAGCCGCGACAAAGATGACGCGTTGGGCGTTGCCGAAAAACAATGGCAACAGATGCAGTATGTCTATGACGTCGATGTTCCAAAGTTCCAAAATATCCAAAATGTCATCATGGCAGGGATGGGTGGCTCGGCTTTCCCAGGAACCTTCGTGCGATCTTGGCCAGGCACGAGTGTACCGTTTGAGATTGTTCGCGACTATAATCTACCGGCTTACGTGGACGAACATACTCTATTTATTTCCTCTAGTTACTCCGGGAACACCGAAGAAACCCTGTCGGCACTGGCCGAAGCCGAAGCCTGTCACGCTCAAATTGTGGTTATTGCAGCTGGGGGCAAACTAGCTGACTATGCCCGCCAGCAAAACTACCCGCTGTTTTTGGTTCCTGGCGGCATACAACCTCGGATGTCGTCGTTTTACTTCTTGGCGGCACTCGTGCAGCTGCTTGAGCCTCTCGGCATTGTTCCGGCCGGAAGCGCCGCCGAGCTGAGCGAAACTGGAAATTGGCTAAAAGATCAAACGGCCGGCTGGCGCCCGGATGTTGCAACGAGCCAAAACACTGCCAAACAGCTAGCACAGGAGCTGATGGGCAAATCCCTGGTCGTCTACAGTGGTCCCAAGCTATTCCCGGCCGCCAACAAATGGAAAATCTGCACCAACGAAAATGCCAAGAACGTCGCCTGGGTCAATCAATACCCGGAGTTTAACCACAACGAATTCATCGGCTGGTCCAGCCACCCGACCGACAAACCGTACGCTGTTATCGAAGTTCGCTCCAACCTTGAACACGAGCGGGTGCAAAAGCGTTTTGTCGTTAGTGAACGCCTATTGTCCGGCCTCCGGCCGGCACCGCATGTCGTCGTGCCTGTCGGGACAACGTTGTTGCAGCAACTGGTTTGGACGTCGAATTATAGCGACTTCACTAGCCTCTATTTGGCGCTGCTCAACGGCCTCAATCCGACTCCCGTCGACTTAGTCGAAAAACTCAAAGTCGAACTGAACAAATAGCCCACTATAAGATTTGGGTTGTAGGCTATATTGCCAGCTAATTGCTATAATAAGGACACTATGGTTGAGGTAAGGCGACAGTGGCCACACTTAAGCGGCACATTGCTGCTCGCATCGGGCGCGAGTATTGGTTTGTTTGCTGCTGGGGTGGTGCGCAATCACACTTACGACTACAACTACATGATCTGGAATTTGTTCTTGGCCTGGTTGCCGTTACTCCTGATAATCTGGTTGCAACGTACGCTGCAGCACAAACGCTGGTCGAGCTGGCAGGGGATTACGCTGAGCGTGCTCTGGCTGGGGTTTTTGCCGAACAGTTTTTATATGGTGACGGATTACATCCATCTACTGGACACGCCGCGAGTCGATGTACTGTACGACGCCGTTATGCTGACGGCGTTTGCTATCACTGGTTTGGCGCTAGGTTACATCAGTCTGTATTTGTTTCATGTCGAACTGCGCAAGCGTATCCCATCGGTCAGCGCTGCACGGGTGGTGGCCTTCATACTTCTGCTGTGCAGCTTTGCTGTATATCTGGGTCGAGATTTGCGCTGGAACACGTGGGATCTGTTTGTAAACCCGGCGGGCATCTTGTTTGATGTCTCGGACCGCCTGATCAACCCCCGGGCGCACCCGCAAATGTTCGTCACTATTCTATCATTTATGGTTCTGCTCGGCATGCTGTATCTTCTCATATGGAATGTCATACGCACCATCAGGCCATCGGCTCCACGCTAGCGTGAGAAAAACCGTAGGTTTGTCTCATGTGGGCCTCTGTTATACTAGGTGTAATGAAACACGATATTGAACAAGCAATTCAGGCAGCAATTGCCGAACTATTTGAAGCTACCGTAGTCGCTGAATTGTCGCGGCCCGAAGAGAAATTTGGTGACTATGCTACCAATGTTGCTTTGCAGCTGTCGAAACAGCTCGGGCAAAATCCGCGAGAGATTGCCGAGAAGCTGGCCGTGAAACTGCGCGCTGAACTAGCTGACGCGGTCAAAGACGTGACTATTGCTGGCCCCGGGTTTATTAACTTTACATTGAATGACCGGGCGCTAGCGGGATCCCCCACGCCACCCACATCCCAGAAAGGTCAAACACCGGTCGACGCTGTCATTGAGACCAATAACCCCAATCCGTTCAAGGCCATGCACATAGGGCACGCCTTCAACGCGATCTTGGCGGACACCATCGCAAATCTCCTTGATGCCAGCGGTGCGACTGCCCATAGGGTCAGTTATCACGGCGACGTTGGAGCTCACGTTGGAAAGAGTATGTGGAGTTTGTTGCGCTATATCGATGGCGATGTGCAACGACTACTGGACGTACCCACCACCGACCGAAATAGTTTCATGTCGCGAATGTACGCCGAGGGCGCGACGGCTTACAAGGAAAACGACGCAGCAAAAACGGAAATAGACGCTCTTGCTGGGCAATCGTTTCTGCTGGACGATCCGCTGTATAAGCAGGTGTACGAAGTCTGTAAACAATGGAGCTTCGAGCAGATCGACGACATCGTCAAACGGCTTGGTAACACGCCGACGGTTCGTCGCTATCTGGAAAGCGAAGCCGACTCACTAGGCGTGCAAACGGTTCGTGGCCATGTGCCTGATGTCTTTCAGGAGAGTAAGGGTGCATTGGTATTCGCGGGGAGTAAGTATGGCAGCTTCGACAATGTCTTTGTCAGTGGCACTGGCCGCGGCCTGTACGGTGCGCGTGATCTTGGTCTGATGCAGCTGAAGCATCGTGATTATCCCAAAGCCGACAAAAGCTATATCGTAACCGCCGAGGAGCAGCGCGATTATTTCAAAGGCGTAATCAAGGCGGCCGAATTGTGCCTACCGGAGCTGAGCAGTTTAACGGTCAATATTTCCACTGGCACAGTCAAACTCAGCACTGGCAAAATGAGCTCACGAACCGGAGATGTTCTAGAAATAAACTGGTTGTTTGATCAAATCTCAGACGCTGTAACGGCACGCGGTGGGCAATCGAACGACGAGGTTGTGGCTGGAGCTTTGCGCTATCAATTTCTCAAGGTTCGCATCGGTAGTGATGTAACCTTCGATGTTGCTGAGGCTGTGAGTCTACAGGGTAATAGCGGGCCGTACCTGCAGTACGCCCATGCTCGAGCGCGCAGCATTTTGGCCAAGGTCACTGACGATGGTTCAAAAGTCTCGGCAGGTGAAATAGAGTCTAATTTCGAGCCTGGCGAGCGTAGTTTGCTACGTAAAATTAGCGAATGCCCAGAGGTCGTCGACAAAGCCGTGGCCGATCTCATGCCACACTACATTTGCACGTATTTGTATGAGTTGGCCCAGACTTTCAACTCATTTTACGAGCATAATCGTGTCATCGGCGACGAGCGTCAGGACGCTCGGCTTCGGCTCGTGACGCAGTATGCCGATACGCTCAAGGATGGTCTGACGCTACTCGGCATTACGGCACCGGAGCGGATGTGAACGACGATGACTGGAAACAAAAGCTGACGCCGGAGCAGTACCACGTACTGCGCGAAAGCGGCACCGAAACGCCGGGCAGTGGCAAACTGCTGCACAATAACGACACCGGTGATTATACCTGTGCGGCTTGTGGTACGGTGTTATTCACGAGCCAGGACAAATACGACTCGACTGTGCCAGGACTGGTCGGTTGGCCGAGCTTCGCGGACGCCGCCGGTAGCGACAACGTCGAACTGCGCGATGACGATAGCATGGGTATGCATCGCACCGAAGCCATTTGCAAGACGTGCGGCGGGCACCTGGGGCATTTATTCCCGGACGATTCGAGCCCGACGGGGAAGCATTTTTGTATCAATTCGGCGGCGCTGGATTTCAAAAAGGCGTAGATTATTATGGGATGTCTACTTATGCGTGGGGTCTCAGCAGTCGGGGGATGACGGGGCTTCGTAGTACTTGCTGCCCCAGACGGCCATCTGTTTGAGGATAGGTACTAGATCTTGACCCTTGTCAGTAAGGGAGTATTCGCAGCGCGGCGGGGCCTCGGCAAAGGCCTGACGGGTGATAATACCATGGGCCTCGAGGTCATCGAGACGCTGCGACAGGGTACGTGGGCTAATGGCCTTGGCGCTCGCGGTTCCCGCGCTACTACTGATAGCACCGAGGGACTTCTCGAGTACACCGAAACGCTTTGGCCCGCTTGTTAAGTCGCGTAGGATAAGCGCGGTCCATTTGTTGCCGATGATCTCCATGGCGCCGGCGATGCAGCCGATGTGTGGCTCGATCGGCTGGGGGAGTTTTTGAGTGGGTTGGACTATTTCGGCGGGTGATTGGGCTGATTTCATGCTATTTCTCGATCGATTAATTCCATGCTTTACAATGTATAGCTATGAGTTATATACTTAAGACTATACAAAGTATAGCACATAGGTACTATGTGCGCTAGAGAAGGGAACAAACATGAAACTCGGAATTATTGTCGGCACAACACGCGCCGGCCGCCAAACCATCAAGCAGGCAAAATGGGTCGCAGCAACCGCTCGGCAACTCGCAGACGTCGAGGTCGAACTGATCGACCTGGCAGATTATGACATGCCTATGTTCGCCGAGCCAGTCAGCCCGCGCTACAACCCGAGCCGCGATATCGACCCGACGGTGCAGCGATGGCTCGACAAGCTGGCAGAGCAGGACGCCTATATCGTAGTGACCCCCGAGTACAACCACTCTATCCCCGGCGTGCTCAAGAATGCGTTTGATTACATCGATTTCCAGCTCAAGCGCAAACCATCGGCCATCGTATCACACGGTATGGTTGGTGGTGCTCGCGCTGCTATGCATCTCAAGGAAATCTTGTCCGAGGGTCTGACACTGCCTATTCAAAAGTCCGTTGCCATGACCGGCATGAGTGAATTGCTCGATGATGACGGCAATCTGACTGAAGCCGCCAAGGCTAACCCATACGGGCCACAGGCTGCTCTGGATGGCTTGCTGGCGGAGCTGAAGTGGACCAGCGACGCGCTGAGCGTGGCGCGATTGGCCGACGTATTGATCCCAGCGTAAAATACGACGAACCTATCTCAATCACTCATCGGTATCCAGTGGGGCAGCTGTTTGTTTTGTAACGGTGCGAGAACAAGGGTATAATTGTAGTCAATGAGTGAAATGAGCAATATATTGCCTACAAAACTATTGTGGGTTGATCTGGAAATGACCGGGCTGGACGTCGAGCACGACGTCATTATTGAGATTGCTGCCGAGGTGACGGATTTCGATTTCAAGACTTTGGCTAGCTATGAGGCACTGGTGTTGCAGCCGGAAGCCAAACTGACGGGGATGAACCCCTGGGCACAGAACCAGCATGACACTAGTGGTTTGACCGAGCGGGTGCGGACTCAAGGCAAGCCGGAAAAGGATGTCGTGCGTGAGCTGGTCGGCTTCATTCAGACTCAATTCGGCAGCGAGCCGGCGATCCTAGCCGGCAATTCTATCCACAACGACCGGAACTTCATCCGTCAGTGGTGGCCCGAGGTGGACGCATTACTGCATTACCGCATGATGGATGTCTCATCGCTGAAGATTTTGATGCAAGCCAAATACGCTGTGAATTTTGAGAAGAAGGAAACCCACCGCGCCTTCGATGATATTCAGGCTTCGATAGCCGAGCTGCAACACTACCTCGAGTGGTTCGAACAAGCGAAACGTGACTGAAATCACTGCCGTTTCGGGGGTGGAATATTTGACAAACGATTGCATTCATACTATTAATATAGTAATGAATTACGATCGCAGCGCCAAGAAACCTAACTGTATGTCGATACGGCTAGAGATACCCGAAGCAGACTTGTTCATAGCTGCATGCGAATCGCGCATTAGCCGGAGACTAGCGAGGTCCGATGAGCCTTTGCTCTTCGACACAGTGGCTGTGAAGTTATTTAAGCCAAATAAAGTGGCTGTGTTTGTGATCGATACGGTGACGTTTGAACGCATGAAAGAAACGCTAGAGGAGCACGTAGCATATATTCGAGAAGAGGCAGATGTTATTACGCGAATCGGCCCAGATTTTCCTTCGATGGCCTTACAACTTATGGACGAAGGCGATAAAACGCAGGTTCTGGCAGACGAATTTGCGGGGGCTATACTGGCCCACGAGTCTGGATTACACGAGGACCTCGAAAAGTTCTTGGTGACTAACAGCTCTGGCGATCAGACTGTATAGTAGACCTATTTGGTATAATGCATGTAATGGATCAAACTTTGGATCATAAAACTGTCGAAGAATTTATATTGAATATGCCCGATGTGGTGCGCGATTACCCGTTTGGTACGGGTGTGGCCGTCTACAAGGTGGCGGTGCAGGGTGGCGAGACCAAGATGTTTGCGCTGATCGCCGAGGGTAGCAATCCGCTGCGCCTGAGTCTGAAGTGTGATCCGCAGCTGGCTGTGATATTGCGCGAAAAGTACGAGACGATCATGGCTGGGTATCATCTCAACAAAAAGCATTGGAATACGTTGTTGCTGTCGGGGCAGGTACCTGACGATGAAGTTTATGATCTAATTCGCCATTCTTATGTATTGGTAACGGGCTGAGCCGGGTAGGCAGATGACGACTACGGTACGAGCATTTGCTGTAATAATTTGACGGCCTCTAGGTCTTTTTGGATGATGACGCGCTCGCTGTCGATGGTTGACGAGTCGTGTATTTGTTGGAGGCTGGTGCTATAGTCAGTCAGCATTGTCTGCATGACCTTGCGGAAGGTGCTGTCGTATGTACCGGCTGCTGCAGCGGAGCTCAATGCCTCGTCGACTTTGGGGTCTGTGAATTTTTCCAGAGTTTTTGGGTCATACTTGACACCGCGTTCTGCGATGTATGCGATGAGTTGTTTTTGATCAGACGCGGTGGTTATTTTGGCGGTTGTTGCGAAATTGACGAGGCTGGTTGACCCGAGACTGGGTAGCGCGGCATCGGTGGTGTTGATGATATTTTGCTGGGTTGTGACGAGAGTACTGAGTGTAGCCGTCGCGCTCTTGTTGCTACGGGAAATACTCAGCATGACGGAGGCAATAATGAGCACCAGGATAAAACCGCCAGCGAGGATCAATATCTTCTTGAAAGTAGAGTCAATTGCCGGTTTTAGTGATTTTTTGGGCTTTTCTGGATCGAGAAAAAAGTCATAACGACCGGCGGTAGGTTTCGTCGTGCCATCTGGTGCGGGGTATTGTGGTGCCTGGGTCGGCTGAGCCTCTTGATAGGGACGAGGTTGCTGCTGGAGGGGCTGGAGCTGGGGTGTAAGCGGCCGCGGCAGCTGGCCGGCTGGCGTGGGCGGCTGCTCTGCAGGAGATTCGGCTGGCGTGGGCGGCACGACCGGTAGATGGTCTGGTTGCGGCGGCTGCGGGCCTAGAGAACTCGTAGGACCCGGTACTAACGGATTGTTTGTCGGTGGCATATGTCCTATTTAATCATAAACAAGTTGAATTAGACAGTCCGGTCGCTTGCTACTTACTCCGTGATGCGGCACACTTATGGGTAGTATGGACGCTGTTGAGGAAGTCAAAAGTCGTTTGGGCATCGAGGATGTCATTGCTGAGTATGTCGAGCTGAAGCGGGCTGGGCGGAATTATAAGGGGTTGAGTCCGTTTAGCAGCGAGAAATCGCCGAGCTTTGTCGTTAGTCCGGAGAAGCAGATTTGGCATGATTTTAGCAGTGGCAAGGGTGGCGATATGTTCAGCTTTGTTATGGAGATGGAGGGGCTGGATTTTAAGGCGACTCTGGAGCTGCTGGCCCGCAAGGCCGGAGTTGATCTGGAGCAATTTCGCGGTGCGGGAGGATCACGCGATAATGCTAAGCGCAAAGAGCGGCTGTACGCGGCCAGCGAACTGGCGGCAAAGTTTTATCAGGTGCAATTTAGCCGCAGCTCGATGGCGCTGGAGTATGCTCTGGGTAAGCGTCAGTTTTCCAAGGAGACGGCGTTGACCTGGCAACTCGGCTACTCGCCGAACACGGGCACGGCGCTGTGTGATTTTCTATTATCTAAGAAGTTTACGCCGGACGAGATCCGGGATGCTGGCCTGAGCTCCGCGAATAGATATGGAAATAGCGTTGGTAATAGGTATGGCAACTCGGGTAGTAATAGTCTGCGCGATATGTTCCGTGGCCGCCTGATGATCCCGCTGCACGATCCGCAGGGGCGGGTGATAGGTTTTACGGCGCGCTTACTGGTAGACGATCCGCAGGCTCCGAAATATATCAATACGCCGCAAACGGCGTTGTATGACAAAAGTCGCCACGTCTACGGCCTGCATCTCGCCAAGGAATCGATAAGAAAGTCTAAGTTCGTTGTGCTGGTCGAGGGAAATCTCGATGTCATCAGCAGCCATCAGGCTGGCGTTCGACAGGTGGTGGCGACGGCTGGCACGGCCATGACCGAGCAACATCTGAAGGCACTCAGCAAATTCACCGGCGACATTCGCCTGAGTTACGATACGGACAAGGCTGGGCTGAATGCCACCGAGCGGGCCATAGGCGTGGCTGGCAAAGTTGGCGTGTCGCTCAGCATGATTACCATCCCGAGTGGGAAGGACCCGGACGAGCTCATCAAGCAGGATGCTCAGATCTGGCGTGACGTCATCGACAAGCACCAATACGCGCTCGACTGGTTGATCGAACGCTATCAGCATCTGCTGGATGTGTCGAGCGCCCAATCCGACGGCAAGAGCAAGCGTGAATTTAGTGACGTGCTGCTGCCGGTGGTACGTGGCCTACAGGACAGCGTCGAACAGGATCATTATCTGCAACGCATAGCCACCATTATCGGTGTTAGTCAGGACGCTCTGACGGATAAATATCAACAGACAACGCGCGAATTGCCAGCCCCCCGCAAGCGCCGGACCTATACGCCGGAGCAGGTTGACCGTCAGACTGCCGAGCACCATCGGATGCAGGATCAGCTGTTGGCTCTCGCTCTGATGCAGCCATCGCTGCGCCATTACCTGAGGCCGATGACGCCTGATATGCTGTTTAGCGAGAACGCCCGGACGTTGCTCAAATTTCTCCAGGACCATCCGGATTTCACAGGCAAGGAGGCTGACAAGGTTGACGTGTTGCGGCCGATAGCGGATTATGCTAAAATATTATCCGTAGCATACGAAGAACTCTATCAGGGTATTGAGATTGTTGACCTCCAGGGTGACGCGATCCGACAACAGACCCGCTTGATAGAAAATTATGTCAAAACGCAAAAACTCCAAATAACAGACAAGCTAGCAACTGCTGATGAAATGGCAACGCGCAGCCTGCTCGAGCAGGTCCGGGAGCTCGATCAGCTTTTGAACAAAACCAAGTGATCTCGCGCGGTGGCAGACATGTATGCCTGCGGCAAAGACGATTTATAATAGTTATCAAAAGGAGATATGCATGGCAGACACACCTAAAGACGATAAGGCTGATAAGAAAAACGACAAAACATCCAACAGGGATACGTTGGCTGCGAAGGCTGCTACCGGTGTTCAGGCTACCGAGGTGAACGCCGACGAACTTAAGCAGCTTATCGTGAGAGCCAAGAAGGACGGTCACATCGGACAGCGCGAGATCTTCGCGGTTATCTCGGAGACTCCCGAGAACGCCGAAGCTCTCGACGCCTTGTATACTGAACTCGCTGAGACAAACGTCGAAGTCACCACGACCGATCCTGACACGGCGGCATTCACTGACGATTGGGTCGCTGAACCCGATGAAGAGGAAGTCGAGCCAGAAGTTGCTGGTAGCGGCAGTAAGGTCGTCTACCTGGATGACGACGTCGCCGACGACTCAGTGCGTCTGTACTTGCGTGAAATCGGTAAGATTCCACTGTTGAATTCGGAGGAAGAACTAAAGCTAGCCTACGAAATCAAGGCTGGCTCCAAAAAGGCCAAAGACAAAATGGCCGAAGCTAACATGCGTCTTGTCGTCTCGATTGCTAAGCGTTACGTTGGTCGTGGGCTTGACCTGCTCGACCTGATTCAGGAGGGCAATACTGGTTTACTGCGCGCTGTCGAGAAATTCGATCCGGACAAGGGATTCAAATTCTCCACCTACGCGACTTGGTGGATTCGCCAAGCCATCACCCGCGCAATCGCTGACCAGGCTCGCACCATCCGTATTCCGGTGCACATGGTGGAAACCATCAACAAATTGCTGCGTACTCAACGTCGTCTGACGCAGGAGTTGAACCGCGAGCCGAGCAATGAAGAAATTGCCAAAGAAATGGAAATCGAAGTCGACAAAGTCGAGCACATCATGAAGATCAAACAGGATATCTCCAGCCTGGATGCGTCGATCCGTGACGACGAAGAGGACTCGGTGTTGTCTGATTTCATCGAAGACGAAGACACCGTTAGCCCAGAAGAATCAGCCACCAATCAGCTGCTAAAGGAGCAAGTCAAAGAGATTCTGGGCGCACTGACGGAGCGGGAACAGAAGATCTTGAAACTTCGCTTTGGCCTGGAAGATGGCAAACAACACACGCTCGAGGAAGTCGGCCAAGAATTCAGCGTCACCCGCGAACGCATTCGTCAGATCGAGGCCAAGGCTCTGGCCAAGCTGCGCAAACACAAAGATGCGCGCAAACTGCACGACTATATCAAATAGCAACTCCAAACGACATCTCCTGAGTCGCACGCACCGCCTATGTGGTAAGCTTAAGCTAGAATGATAAAATCTAAACTGTCAAAATCAAACATCAAGGCGTACCTCGGGTTATTCGCGCCGAGCTCGCAAGGAATCGTGGTTTACGTACTCCTATCCGGCCTGACTGTCGTTTTGAACCAGTTTGATATGATCAAAAAATATCTGGAACTGCCAAACGACTTGCAGATTTCACGGGTGCTGGCTGGTTGGGCGGACCATCTTCTGATGAATACGATCGGTCCATCCCGCACCGAGACACTTGTCGTCGGACTATTTTGGGCTGTCGTCGGTCTGGGTGTGTACCTCTTCCTCTGTGGCCTGTCGCGGCTTGTTATCGAACTTGACGATGATCTCAATGTCCGGGGCTATGTATGGCCACGAGGCGCCAACCGCGATCGTCCACTGCAAGTTTTTGCCGAACAGACTGCATTCCGCTTGGTCGCCGTCGCCGCGCTACTCATTGTCGTGCTCGACCCGCTGGCAGCAGTATTTCGCGGCCCGGTATTCGTGGACTATCTAAACTCTCTAGGTTCACAGGGTTCACTGGGCTCTAACCAGCCCTTGCTATACGTGGTCTGGTTCGTCGCTGGGTTCGTCACTTGGCATGTCGTGACAGTACTGATGCGTCTCATCGCACTTCGCGCCCGATTATTCGGCTAGTGGTAGGCTTGGATCTATAAGTTCGTTCTGTCTAAGCAACATCTCGAGATCTTGCAGCAGGAATTCTCTTGAAGAATTATTGAGGATCGTGAAATCGGCATAGGCGATAGGGCCGCCTTTTTCCAAATTTTCGATTTCAGCAATCTCACGGTCGATGATCTGCTGTACAGATGCGTATTTGCGGTGGCTATCATTACGGTCTAGTATTCTCTGGTGACGGACTGACTTGGAGGCTGTCGTGGCGATCAAGATAAGATCATCCCCAAACTTTCTCTGGAGGAATTTGTATTCGGTCCAACTGTACAAACCATCGAGTACAACGATCTGGCCTCCCTCGCCGAAAAACTCATCAACCCGCCGGGCGGCGTGCTTGGCCAAGACGCTCGGACCCTCCATGGCCCGCATATCCTCCCGGACAAATTTCTCGTCTTTGACATTGTCTAGGCCTCGTCGCTCAACTTCCTCGTAGACCATATTGCCGAAATGGATGACGGGGAAATGGTACTTTTCTGACAGGTAGGTAGTGCATGTACCCTTGCCGGACCCAGGCATGCCAACAAACGCGATTATTTTTTTATCACTCATATGCACCTATTGTACTGTATAAATTGCTTTGCGCGTTAGATTTTGCGCTTCGCGTGTCTCGGGAATTTTTTGTACCGCGGATCGCGGCGGATGGAATTGTCGAGTAGTTGCCATAATTCTCGGAAGGCTTTTGCCACAACCGGATTCTTGATCCTTATGGCTGAGGCTTCTTGCTCGAAACTAACTATCAATAGCTCGTCGCCGCTGACGGACCACTCGACGGGCGAGGTGTAATCGTTGGCGTCGATCCAGGTGCGGGTCAGGTTGGTGCGACGGTCGATCGCCGGATTACTAACGGCTTCCGGGCTATCCTGGGTGATGCCGTAGCGCTCTGTTCCAAATTTGTCAGTGAAATGGCGGATTTTGCTCATTGTTTCGTACCCCATGACAGGAATGTCGGCTCGACTTTTGATAAAGCGGATCGGTTGCTTCAGATCGGAGTGAGATTTGTACAGAGAAGTGACCGCCGTACTTCCACGGTAAGTTCGGGCGTCGTTGCCGGAAGCGTGCTGTTCGTAGGTGTGGCGCAGCTGATGCATAGCGTCTTTGACGCCTTTTTCGAGTGCGATCAGGCGGTTGCGCTCGGTTGCTAATATGCTCGCCAGGGCGATCGGATCCTCAGCTTGATAGACAAATTTATGATCAATTTCGGTACGGCTTAGCAGGCCCATCTCGACTAATTTGTCGAGAATTTTGTAGGCGTTGGAGCGGGTGAGTGACAGGTCCTTGGCGACCTTCGGCGGCGCAGCCTCACCGGTTTTGAGCAGGTAGAGGTATGCTTGCGCCTGGGGTTCTGTGAGTCCGGCTTGTATCAGAAGATCTTCCATAGTGCTTATTGTAGCATAGCTTTGAGTGTTTGTGAAGCAGATATTCACAAACATGACGAGATTTAACAGATACGAGAGGTATGTATGTTCAAGCAACGTTGACGATAAACGAAAAGCAAGACATAATTATGCCATATTGTAAATAAAGGAATTTAGACGATGACAATGAACAATGATCCCCGTATTGATTATAGAATGCAGCAGCTGAGGGAATCGGCCTCATTGCACCTTTCGCACGCAGCCCTATTCCTTTTTATGGGTAGTGGTTCTGTGTTTGCTGCTGGAAACACAGAATTTATAGCCGCACATGAGCAAGCATTTATGGCTGGTGGTGTAGGTGCGATAGCATTGGGCGCAGTGAGTACGGCCGTTGCAGGGGTACGGAACGAGCAGGCGATCCGACGAGAGAAGTGGATCAGGGCACAACAGTCGAGCGAAGAGTCGTCGACTGGAGAGGTATAAAATATGTCTGAGACATTGTCGTTGCCAGAAACGATGGCTGCAATAGAACGAGCTGAGCGATCCGACATGGGGATTGTTCGTCCTGTCGGTGGGGAAAGTGTCGCTGTCATCACTCGTCTAGCAACAGAAGAGACCGATCAAAATTACGCCGGAAATGTTCTTCGTCGGACATGCGCTGCCGTTGGCGAGACGGCATGTGCGAAGAGCTGTGCATTGCGAGGAACCAGCAAATACTTGTCAAACTTTGACAAAAAGTGCGCCGATCGTAATTTGGTCGACGGTCTAACGGCAATCGGACTCAAGCCGCAAGAAGTGCTCATGGTGGCAGTTACTGGCAATGATGTCGGATTTGGCGATCAGCTAGGTAGCTATGAAGCGATGGGCAAACTTACTCAAAACCCCGAGGGTTGGCGGGAATTGCCTGGATTCAACGGTTTCTTTGCGCGCCCGAGCGAAGTACCGGCTATCGGTAGTCGCTTGGCGGATTGTGCGTATTTGGAGTTTGAACTCAAAGATAGAGCAGGACAAACGGTAATCGGTTTTGAACATGGTAGTCGACCAAATATGCCTGCAGATGGCAAGCACGCCTTTCAGCATAACGGTGAGCCTGTGTCCTACACTCAGTTTGTGCTGGCGAATGCCATCGAGCATTACGGTGCCGACCCGTCGTCGATCCAGATTCGCCTGAGTTCTTCTATACGGCCGGAAAACTTCGTACACAATTTTGAGAATGAAGCGGCGATGGAAGATTTCATACCAGGATGGCAAGCCGCAGGATTTGCACGCAATATCTCGAATCCCGATTGGCAGCCTGGCATGCCGATGGTAGACGCACAAGGCAGTCAGGATATCTGGCACGCCGACTTCCGTGGATTGATCCTTCACGATGTCAACGAGGCCATGCAGGCCCTCGGAATATCGCCCGAACAATTCGTCTGCGACGATATGCTAGACCCGGCAGATACCGGGGGTGAGTTCAGTTCGTATGAGAATAGGGACAAACACGGCGATGCCAGAGATTTGTACTTGATTGCCCACAAAACGGCTTTCGGATACTAGCACAAAGCGTACGCCAACACGTAGTCCTTATTTGTCGACAAGTACCTGGACGCACAGGCCCTCAAAATCTCGTAACCCATCAAAGTCATGGTCAAATGACTCTAATTCGGCATCGTATTGTGCTGATAATGCGGCTATCCACAAATCGTTGTGTGATAATTGTCGGCCCTGGCGACGTGCATGTGCATATAGCGCTACGTAATATTCTGTCGTAACCGCGTCGGGGTATACAGGCAGGACTTTGTGTGACGAGAGAAAACGCGTTAAGTTGGCTTCATTCTCCTCTTGCCGTGAACCGAAAGCAAAACCACTTTTTAGCTCTGCGATTGTTGGCTGGGGTATTACGACGAGATCTGCACTGGCAAGCAGAGCTGCTACCTCACTGTTGCCGCGAACCAGATGACTATAACTGGTTGTATCCAGGGCTATCTTATTGGAACTATTATTGCTGTTGCTTTTGTTTGTCATACTCTTTGGCCTTTTTTATGGCTTCTAGGGAGGAATCGTCTATAGTATCTGACCCTATAAGCCACAAGAAATCATCATCTTGCTTTACCGAGTCACGTTTTACGGACTTTTCTATATAGTCCAGAACAGTACTATTGAGGCTATGGCCGCGCATGCGGGCTTGTCGCCTTAGGTAGGCGTCCACTTGCTTCGGTACGTCACGAATTGTATATTGGATATTACTCATGCCTACACTGTAGGCAAACTACACTAATTTGTCAAACAACCCTCAAGCCATAAAATCGATGATTTTTGTCCCATATGCTTGTCGGACGACAAGGCGTAACAGTGTTACGCCGCGAAGGCCGGCAGGCATATGAGGCACTAGTATCAAAAAAACCACCGTGCTAAGCAGAGGGTGGGACAACCTAGGTAGTTCTACCAGCCGCCCGTACGGGTAGTTTTTGGTTGGAGTTTGTACTTATTATTGTAATAGTATGTTAGATTTGGAGTCAATAGACACCTCTTAGACTCCGTGAATCCAGGAGATAAGCTGGCGCAACTTGTTCGTCGTAAGTTATACTCGTCCTATGAGCCATAAGCGCTGCTATCTGTTCGCACTCGAAGTAGACCCTCTTGAGTTGGAAAGGATAGGGTGTGATTATGGCTACTAAATTCGGGCTTGTAGCTAGGCTAATAGCGATGGCAAAGGCCGACCAAGAGATGCGCGAAAGAGCAATTAAAGATATGTCCCCATGGGATGAATCGATCGACAAAGGCAATACTGAAGCGCTAAAAGAAATCATAGATTCACACGGTTGGCCGACCATATCGATGGTGGGTAAGGAGGCATCTAATGCGGCTTGGTTATTGGTGCAGCACGCCGATCATGACCCGACCTTCCAACAATATTGTTTGAATCTAATGAAGAATCTACCATCTGATGAAGTTCGTGCAGTTGATCTAGCTTACCTAGAAGATCGAGTACGGGTTGCTCAAGGTAGACCACAGCTGTACGGCACCCAGTTCGACAACCCTGGCAAGAACTTTGGCCCGAAGCACGTTGAAAATCGCGCTAACCTAGACAAACGACGTAAGGCAGTTGGCCTCGAGCCCTTTGAGGAGTACCGAAAAAAACTACAGTACTTTTTGGTGTGTTCAAACAAGATAGGTGGGGTAGTAGGGGGATAGGGTTTTAACAGGGTATACTGGTGCTATGACTGAGACACCAGGTCCCCGCAAGAAATTAGCCATCATCGACGGAAAGTCGGTATTCTACCGCGGCTATTACGCTATGCCAAATTTGTCGACCAAGGACGGCACGCCTACTGGCGGTGTTTTTGGATTTGCTTCGATGGCACTGGAAGTGTTGAAACGGCTCAAGCCGGATTATGTGGCGGTGGCTTGGGATAAACCGAAGACGAATATTCGGCGTCGGCTGGAGTTGTACCCGGAGTACAAGGCGGGGCGCAAACCGACACCGCCGGATTTCAAGGCACAGATTCCGGTGCTGCACGAGTTGCTGCAAGCCTTTGGTTGGCCGCTGTACGAGATGGACGACTACGAGGCTGACGACCTGATGGGGGCGCTGGCTACGCAGGCGACGGCGCAGGATATCGAGACTATGCTCATCACCAGCGATCTTGATATGCTCCAGCTCGTCAACGAACACGTCCATGTCTATGCACTCAAGAAGGGGCTGAGTAATATTGAGCTGTTTTCGCCAGAGAGTTTTACGGAAAAATATAGCATACGGGTTGATCAATTTCTCGATCTGAAATCTCTGAAGGGCGATTCGTCCGACAATATTCCGGGTGTGCCGGGCATCGGCGAGAAGGGCGCGATTGCGCTGCTGCAGGAGTTCGAAACGCTCGATAATGTCTATGAAAATCTGGGGCTGATCAAGGATTCGCTACGTCGCAAACTGGAAGCGGGCAAAGAGTCGGCTTACCTTAGCAAACAGTTGGCTGCTATCTGGACAGATGCGCCGCTGAAGCTTGATCTGGCGGAAGTCGACGGCACGAAATGCGACCCGGAGAAAATCCTGGAGCTACTGACGAACCTGGAATTTCGCAGCTTGGTCCGTAGACTGCCGGAGATTATGCATGTCAAAGGCGGCGGGGAATTTGCAGCCAAAAACGCATTTGCGCAGGGCAAATTGGCTCACAACACTATCGTTGCAACTGCTGCCGATCTGAGGGCTCTGCAACTGCCGCAGTCCAAGCACATCATCATCCACGCGCGCGCCGCTGGCCGTCATGGCAAGGACCCGCGGGTACTGCTGCTCGGCACTAGTGCCGAGCAAGTTTACAGTTTCGACCTTGCCACATTGCCGCGCGACGCTGTTGCCGAACTGCTGACGAGCCATCTGGCGGATGGCGTCAAATTGGTGGGCTACGACGTCAAATCTTCGCTCAAAGTCCTCATGGAGCTGGGTGTGCCACTTCAGATAGTCTCAGCCGAGCCATCGGACGCCGGAGTCATCGAACACGACATCATGATAGGTGCCTTTCTACTCAATTCGCTGCGCCGAGAGCAAAGTCTGACCGAGTTGGCGCAGGCCGACTTGCACTACGACGGCTCCGAGCTGGAAGACCTCAGCGATGACGAAATCATCCAACGGGCGCCAGATTTCGTGTCGCTGATCGCAGCTTTGCACGAACAGCAGGCCAAAGATCTGCAGGACAAACCGAAGCTAGCCGAGCTGGCTCGCACCGTCGAGTGGCCGGTTATTCCGGTGCTGGCCGGCATGGAATATACTGGCATGTTGATGGATACCGAGTATCTATCAAAGTTCGCCATCGAGATCGACGGCACGATCGAGAGTTTGCAGCAACAGATTTATGAGACGGCCGGGCAGGAGTTTAACATCGCCAGCCCGAGCCAACTAGCCGACATATTATTTGATGGTATCGGTTTGTCGGCGGTCGGAATCAAGAAGGGCAAAACCGGCTATTCGACAGCGGCCAGCGAGCTCGCCAAACTGCGCGGGCAGCACCCGATCATCGACCTCATTACGCAGTACCGCGAAGTCGCCAAGCTCAAGAACACTTACGTCGATACTTTGCCGAAGCTGGTCGATAGCGAAAGTCGCATTCATACCACTTTCAATCTGACGATTGCTCAGACGGGGCGGCTCAGTAGCACCGACCCAAACCTGCAGAACATCCCGACGCGCACCGATCTAGGGCGGCGCATCCGGACGGCCTTCGTGGCCGGTCCTGGCAACAAGCTGGTCAGCGCCGACTACAGCCAATTCGAACTGCGCCTAGCCGCCGTCATGGCCGAAGACACGGAGCTGGTCGGCATGTTCAACCGCGGCGCCGACATCCACACTGCCACAGCCGCCATGGTGTACGGTCGTAGCATCGAAGATGTCACCAAGGGCATGCGCCGCGCCGCCAAAGTCATCAACTTCGGGATTTTGTATGGCATGAGCCCGCACGGCCTGAGCGCCGCAACCGGCATGAGCTTCGAGCAAGCTACGACATTCATCAACAAATACAAGCAGGTGCGGCGGCCGCTCTTCGACTATATGGACCGGACGCGCGAACTAGCCCGTACACAGGATTACGTCGAGACCTTGCTTGGCCGCCGCCGCCCGATGCCCGACATCCATTCGGCGAATTTCATCGTCCGCCAAGCCGCCGAGCGCGCCGCCATCAACATGCCGATCCAGGGCACTGAAGCCGACCTGATGAAACTGGCCATGATCGAAGTCGACCGCTTGCTGCACTCGAAGTTTCCCGATTCCAAACAGCTATTGCAAATACATGATTCCATCCTTGTCGAATGCCCCTCGGAAGACGCCGAAGACATCTGTAAACTCCTCAAACAAGCCATGGAAAACATCTATAAACTACCAGTCCGGCTCGACGTCGACGTTACTATTGGCGACAATTGGGGCGAACTGTAACGGTGGTGATTGTGCCATAAGCTTAAGCCTCATAAATAATCAATAAACTATTTCACAGACTGTCGTATGCTGATGCGTCCATACTATGGTCAGAAGGCACACAGAAGTGCCTTCTTTAAGTGATAAGTGAGGAGGACGGCATTATGATAAAACAATCAGGGGAATTTGAAAAAGGCCAAGACCATGGACAGGACCAGGAAGGCGACGAACAAGATCATAGTAAACCAGGTACTTGGTCAGGTGAGGCGACTATACCACCTCAGAACTTACCCCCGCTCACCGATGATGCGCCGTTTTACGCTGGTGACCACGCCGGTAGGAGTCGGCCCGACGATGCGGCCGAGACTCCGACAGTCGCGGATGAGGATATCGATCCAGATAAGCTAGCTCTACTTACGCCTGAGGAGCTAGCCTTGCAGGCTGCCAAAATCGCCTTGCCGCGGCACGAACAAATCCAAACCCGAGCTACGGAAGATAAACCAGAAAACTTTTTAGGATAAATATACTCCCCCGGTTTTTGCATTATGGTTAAGTATGTGATATTATAAATTCGCAACGCTTTGTAAACGAGCGAGGTGAAATGTAGTATTATGAAATTTATTATTGGATTTTTGGTTACAATCGGATTGCTCGTCTTCGTATTCGTCATGATTTTTCGCGGCGGTGGCGATTCGAGCACACAGACCAACAAAGAAGGCAGTAAATTGCTTAATTATGCGAATACCTCTGTTGAAATGCAATTTACAACCCTAGGCCCCGTCTCGGCTGATTTGACGCACAATTCGGTGCGAGTCACCATCGGCAACACTTCGTCGTCGATTGATGTTGTACAAGGCTACGAGGGCCATATCACCGCAACGAAGTCGTACGCCAATAACTCGGCAGCCTACGCCGACTTCCTACAGGCGCTCCAGCTGGCCGGTTACAACCTCGGTAGCACCGACAAGACACTGGCCGATGAACGCGGACGCTGTGCTACTGGCAATCGCTATGTCCTTGGTATCAAGGATGGCAACCGCGAGATTCAACGCTACTGGTCGACCACCTGTGGCGGCGCTGCCACGTCCAAGGCAAAGCCAGACATCATCAAGAGTCTGTTTGTAGCGCAAATCCCTGACTACGACGAAATTGTCGGCGACACACTCTAGTCCTGTAGCCCGGGATAGACGAATTGTCGAGTATATACCAACCATACCCCAAAACCCGGCCTTTCTGACGAGCCAATCGTCAAAGTAAGCGGCCAAAATATTCCTTTCTCACACTCACCATATCTAAAGATATGCTTCACTCGGAGAAGATAATATTTTGTCTCACTGATACTTCGCCAGAAAATCCGAGTTTTGAGGTATGATTGGTATACTTAAGACCATGATCAAGGCAATAATATTTGACTGTTTCGGTGTGCTAACCAGTGATGGCTGGCTTCCATTCAAGCGGCGGCATTTCGGCCATGATGCGCGGCTGCGAGCGCAGGCGACTGATCTGAACAAACAGGTTGATGCCGGGCTGTCGGATTACGATGACTTTATCGTAGGTATTGCCGAGCTGGCCGGCATGACTTCAGAGCAGGCACGTGCTGATATTGAGAATAATGTTTTCAACGCCGAGCTGTTCGCGCATATAGAGCATTCACTCAAACCGAAGTTCAAAATAGGACTATTGTCGAATGCCGGCGCGAACTGGCTAGATGAGTTATTTGGGCATGAGCAAGCCCAGTTGTTTGATGTTGTGAATCTGTCATGTGACACAGGCTACGTCAAGCCCGACGAGCGCGCTTATCTCACTGTGGCTCAGGCGCTTGGTGTTGCACCTGAGGAATGCGTGTTCATCGACGATCAGGAGCGTTACTGCATCGGCGCCCGCGATGTCGGCATGCAGGCCATCGTGTATCACGATTTCGAGCAGTGCCGGGGTGAGCTGGAGCGGCTTCTGACGTCTACTCCACCCGACGCCTAAGGAGTTGTCAGAGTCATATGAGCGCGAGGGTCAGAGCAGGGGGGTTTACGCTCTATTGCCAAAACTTGCCCGGATTTGCTCAAAAACCTATACTATGATGTATAGTAAAAATCGTCATGAAATATAAAGTTATCGTAGATACCGACCGAAAAGATTATCCCAAAGATCACGAAGTGCTAGCTGCTATTTTGCTTGCAGATCATTTTAGAGTTGACGTAACATTCTTGCGCCCAGGGCGTCAAAGGACACCAGACCTGGACATAGGGGGTGTTTTGTGGGAGATTAAGAGCCCGATGGGTAATGGCAGGAAAACTATGGAAAATAATTTGCGATCTGCTCGCAAGCAATCCTCGAATATCGTGATTGATTTAAGGCGAACAAGTATGAATTACCATAATGCTCTTGCGCGGATAAATTTTTACCTGGCAACCGAGAATCATCGGATTAAGCAGCTTAGGATCATCACAAAATCACAAAAAATCATTGACATTTTGTGATAGTTTGCTACAATAACTGCAGATAAGGACGCGAAAGATACTGTATTGAATCAATCGCGTCTTTTTCTTTTTGTTCCGTTTTTTCGACACTTCTTGACGTGCCAGGAAGTTAAAAGATGTTAAAAGGCCATACCTTTATCTAAACACGTCCTTAGAGCCTGACAAAATCCCCCCGTTAGCAAGGATATAGCCTCCTTAGCATGATATGAGTCATGGCAATATAGATCAGACTCTCACTTTTCCTGGGG
>JAYTAB010000036.1:0-16617 GCA_043737735.1 Candidatus Saccharimonadota bacterium
GATAACACACCTACCACGTCAGATGGCCCGATCATCGAAATTGATCCAGGCCACAGTGGTACCGACAAGTCAATCGTCGATCCGACCACGAAACTCATCGATCATGATTACCCGAACCATCCTGAGATGGAGGAGGCCTTCACGATTGCAACCAACCTCAAGAAGAAGCTGGAAGCAGATGGGTACACCGTTTTCCTGACAAAGTCAGGTGCAAACGATACTGTTTCACTCCGCCAGCGTGCCGACAAAGCCAGCGCCGATAAAGCCGCTCTAGCTGTTAGCATTCATAACGATCACGCCCAGCCATTTGATAGCTTCAAGCAGGTGTACGTTCAAAAGGTTGGTCTATACCGACAGACTGCAGGCGGCCAGAAAGTCACCTTCGACGATGCGGCTGTCGCTACCAAAAGCCAAAAATACGGTGATATATTCAAGACAGAACGAGCCAGCGCCGAAGGCGGCTCCGTAACCATCAAGGACAATTCATTTGACAATCGCCCCGGCCTATCTCCTGGCAACTTGGCGATGGTCCAGCTGTTCAGTAAGGTGCCTTGGGTTTACAACGAAGTCGGTGGCAGGGGCTTCGACAGCCAGAAATACGAAACCGGTTTGTATAACAGTATCAAGAAGTCGATACCATTACAGTAGAACACTATGAATAAACACTTACACCCTATAGTACACAGACTTATCATAACCGGCCTCGCCCTCGTGATGTTGTTGTCCGTGCCGATAAACACTGCTTCTGCATTAACATACAAAGCTATTCAAGACGCCAAGTTCTCCAAGGCCTGGTACCTCAGAAACGATAAGGCCACTGCCTGCAATACTTCAAGCTCAAGCACAACGCTTGTCGGGTCCAAAGACGCCGACAAGGTATTCAATTTCTTGACAGCATCCGGACGGCTCAAGCCATTCCAGGCAGCAGGAGTCATGGGTAATATGACAGCCGAGTCCGGCATTCAACCCCAGCGTTTGGAGGGGACCAAATCCGGCACCATCACACCGGCTGAAAAAGTAACGAGTGGTGGTTGGGGACTAGTGCAATGGACGCCAGCCAGTAAGTTCATCAAAACCAATAATCCTATTAGCAAAGCCAATGATCTGGCGGTACAGCTGAATTTCTTGTGGAACCAACTAGAGGGCACAGGACCAGAGGCGGAGAAACAAGCCGGAGATGATATCAAAGCCACGACGAACATCGAAGATGCTACCACGGCGTTTCAAGGCAACAAGAAGGTTGGTGGAAAATACTATGGTTTTGAGCGTCCCGACGACCAAGCCAAAACCTTACCAGACCGCATTGCTTCCGCCAAAAACATCCTGCGAGAACAAGGCGGTGGTGGTGGAGGTGGAGGTGGTGGAGGTTCGTGTGGCAGCCCCAGTAACTCTACTGGTGCAGTTGCTGATGCTATCAAGCTAGCTATGGACTACTCCTGGCCTGCCTACCACAAGGTTCCATATATCACTATGAAGCCTTCCTACGCAGCGGCCGTCACTGCCGCCAAAGCCAACGGTGAATACATCGGTGGAATAAAGTATCCAGGCGTAGACTGTGGCGGTTTCGTCACCCGTGTCATGCGAAATAGCGGTGCCGATCCCAACTACAACTGGGGGCCAAAAAATCCAAAACAAGGACCAACCAGTGCACAACAGGCATACATGAGTAGCTCGCCGAAATATAAGAAGCTGGGTACGCAAACCAGTACTGCCGGCCTACAGCCCGGAGACATCGCCATCAACGACACCCACACTTATATGTATGTCGGTAAGCAGACTGGATTCGGCGGTAACAGCGCATCCGCATCTTTGGACGGGCGAGCTCCTATGGCATCTGCTGCCTATTTCTCAAATTTCCAGTGGTACAGATTAATACAGTAGGGAAGGGGTAAAATAAGCTTATGGAATCTACAAGACTAAAAGCACTTTTCCTAGGGATACTTGGATTATTAGCAATGGTAGTCATCTTCGGGTTCATCGGTAGTCTAAGCCACAACAGTAAATCCGAGACGATAGTAGAAGTGGCACCTAGCACAGCGCAGGTTACGATAGACGGAAAATCCGTACAGCCCGGGACGATTTACCTTGGAGCAGGTAACCACACCGTCGTGGCCAGTCTGGACAATTTTGCATCCGATGAACAACACATCACGACCAAATCAGGCAAGCCATCGAATATAGTCATTATGCTATCACCAGCTAATGATGCAGGCAGAAAATACCTCGCAGACAACCCGACATACCAAATGCAGCGTGAAGGTATCGCCGGAAGGGATATTCCGATCGCCGAGACTCCGCTACTCAAGCTACTCCCGACTACGAGTTCCGAGATACCAGGCCCTTACGCCATCGACTACGGTGCTTCATCGTCACGACCGAACGGTACCGTCATCATCATTACTGATAGCTCTCCGAGCGGTCGAGCAAAGGCTTTGAAGTGGTTACGTGGCCAGGGGTTCGAGCCAACCAATCTGGAGATTCAGTTCAATGATTTCGTAAATCCATTAGCGCTAACTTACACGGGAGGTGGAGAATGAATTTCCGTATCACCAAAAAACAATTATTCATAGTTGCCGTCTGTTTGTTTATGGTTTTTGGCGCTCAATATTACTTCTCTATGAGAAAACTGACCGTAAATTATTCGAACATTGCACACGTCAGCGTCTACCGAGTCGATAGCCGGGGGATCGACAAAAACTCTAAGCCAGTTTCGACGATCAAGTCGTCAGGCCAGACCATTAAGCTTCGTTCGGGTTCGTATGTCGTACGTTTTGAAGCCGATACTAACTACCAAGACCGTGATGTAGCTGTAAATTTGAATCAAAAACATCAAACCATCACCTACAAACCCTATTTTTCGAGTGATAAACTCGCCAGCCTGCTACCTTCAGAATTGCCGTCAATCAAACAGCTCATATCAACACAGATACCTGCCAGTAGCCAATACGAGGTCCAGCCAGGCAAACTCTATCACTTGGGTGAATGGTATGGTACGACTCTGGTATACAAAGGCCAGGATTTCTTCAATGCTGATACGTTGCGACTCGTAGCCCACAAAGAAAACAACAGCTGGATAATCAAAACAAATCCGCCAAATATATCACTCAGTCGACTGGTATTCACCGATATCCCGAGCGACATTCTAAGAAGTGTTAACGAACAATAATAGCGATCATTACAACGGGATTATCGTGCACTTATCCATAAAGTGATGTATCACCACATCGGCGTCGGTGGTAGTAATAAATGTTTGGTAATCCTGCAGGTAGCTGGTCAGGGCTTGCCGCCGGGCGCCGTCGAGCTCGCTGAAGACGTCGTCGAGCAGCAGTAGAGGCCGGACACTGCGTGATTGCTCTATCAGTCGTAATTCCATAACCTTAAGCATCAGGACAGCTGTACGGGCCTCACCGCGCGAAGCGGAAGTCTGGGCTAGTCGGCCACGAATCAGAACGCTGATGTCTTCACGGTGCGGTCCACTGCCAGTGAAGCCTCGGACTGCGTCGAGCTCGAAGTTGGCCTCCAGCGCTCGCAGCAGGGCAGTGCCGTAATTGTCGAGCGGCAGCTTGGTTTCATAACGTAGTTCAATCTCGGTCGAGCTGTGCGCCAAGCTGCCGTAGAGCTCGCTGGCGTCTTGATTGAGATTACGTAGCAGCTCCAAACGAGCCTGGACGATACTGCCACCCAGTTCGCTGAGCCGGACGTTCCAGGGGAAAATCTGGCTCGCCGCACCAGTGCCGAGCCGTTTAAGCAGGGCATTGCGCTGGGTCAGCACTCGCTTATAGTCTTTGCGTTGCCTGCCATAGGTTGGATCGATTTGCTCGAGCAGATCATCCAGATAACTGCGCCGCAACTCTGGTGAACCGGTTAGCATATAGAGGTGGTTTGGTTCGAAGACGACGATCGGCAGCGCCTTGTTGGCCATCAGCCGGCGATAGGTGCGACCCTCTATTTCATAGGTTTTGGTGGTTTTGCCGGGCACCGGTTCTTGTACTATTTTGACCGTCCGAACTTCGCCCTCGCCGGTCGCCGTCGGATCCATGTGGGCATCTAGCCGCGCCCAAGGTTGGTCGTGCTGAATGATCTCACTGTCTTTGGCTCGGTACGACGAACCACGGGCCACCACCAGGATTGCCTCTAGCAAATTAGTCTTGCCGCTGCCGTTCGACCCGACGATGATATTGACGGCCGGCGTGAACTCAAACGTCTCATCGCTATACGACCGGAACTGTTGGAGACGGATATCGGAAATCATTCAGAGTAACTATTCTTTGCCATCCAGAATAAAGTCAACCACCGTATCCTTGGTAACAATCTCTACGGGTATACCATATGTATTCGTGAAACTTCTTGAGCCTACGGTACTATTCTGCTTCGACCATTTGAACTCATACGCTCTGAAGATGCCCGTACCTTTCACGACTAAATCTACTTCGCTGCCCTCTGTTTTGCGCCAAAAATATATATTATTTTTATCTCCATCCATAAGGTTGCGCTTGGCAACCTCAGCAACAGCCCAGTTTTCAAACAATGAACCGATGTCACTGCGAAGCGGCGAAAGCGAAAACTCTTTGAGTAGCGCGTTACGAATACCAGTATCCCAGAAAAAAATCTTAGTATTTTTGGCTATTTCCTTACGCTGGTTGGTGCTGTATGCACGAACACGGAAGATAACATAAGAGCGCTCTAAAAGTTCAAGATAGTTTTCTATCGTTGGCCTGGAAATCCGCAAATTCCTGGAAAGTTCATCAACCGACACTTCCGAACCCGCCTGGTAAGCAAGTGAGGCTAAGAGACTTTTGATAGGCTCGGGTGATTTCACGAGACCACTTTGCAGCACATCACGAAGCAGGTAGTCTGACGTGAGATTCAGGAGGTATTCTTCCTTGTCGTCTGCCGTTGTGGTTGCAGGGTAGTTTCCATACACCATCTGTTGAAGTAGGAGTGTTTGTAGTTGGGTCGCAAATTGGTTATCGAGCATTGCTTTGGTAATCTGCGGCGTATACCATGACCGGCTGTGGAGAACTTCGTCAAATAGTAGTGGCGTGAGATAAACCTTTTCGTTCCTACCCGTCAGGGGTTCGGCCGCGATATCTAGCAGATTGAGACTAGAGGATCCGAGCAACACAATCCTCATAGGCACCCGTGAGTCATACCAACTCTTTGCTATTTTGCCTATTTCTGGCAGGGTTTGGGCTTCATCAACCACAAGGATTGATGGGTTGCCCAAGAACTGCACTGCCTCTGCGGGCGCCAGCGTGCTCGCGGCTACTATGCGAGCTTTGTCTACGTTTATGTCGCAGTTCAATAGCAGCCCGTTTTCCTTGCGTACAAATGGCTCAATCAAGGTGGTTTTTCCTACCTGTCGTGCCCCTAATAGGATAATAATTTTATTATCATTGTGGTCTAGCAAACTGGCAATGTGCTTTTCTATGAATCTATCTATATACATAATTAACTGTAGTATACAGAATATCGGGTTATTTTGTAAAGTGTACTATACAAATTATCGGTATAACGGCCAAAATATATGGATTGTGCACTATTCATGCCTACGTTGTAGATCACTCAGCGGGCAATGTCAAGCCTATCACCGGTCATGCTGGCCCTATGATTTTAAAGGCATAATGATATGCACATAATCATCGCTACCTGGGTCGCGCAGCAAAGTTGGTTCTAGTTTGCCGTTGAAGCAGAATTCGACTTCATCACCCCCGAAGGCGTGCAGGGCATCAAGCAAATAACGCGAGTTGAGGGTGATGCTGCCGGTTCCGGTGATCGTGCCGGTGGCGGCTGCCGTGTTTTCGCCGAGCTGTGAGGCCACAGAGCGTATGCTCAGCTCGTTTTTGGCTTCATCTACGTTAATGGTTACGCTTCCGGCAGATTCGCGGGCAAACAGGCTAGAAACCTTCGTGACGTTGACTAGGTCGGCGCGTTTGACGCGGGACCGCACTGCGAACTCTGCCGGGATCAGCTTGCGATAGTCTGGGTATTTTCCCTCGATCAGGCGAGCCACCAGATCGACGTCATTGGCTTGGAACAAAATCTGCTGGTCATCGTGCGTTACCTGGACTGCTTCGTCGTAATCACCGAGGATACGTAGTAGATCCTGAATGGCAGTGGCTGGGATGAGTAGCTTGACGTCTTGCTTGTTGGTGCCGAGATTTTTCTCAGCCAAACGGTAGCTATCGGTCGAGGCAGCATACAGTTTACCTTCGGTAGTTTGTAGCAGTACTCCTGTCAGTACTGGGCGTGATTCATCGCTGCTGGCAGCCATGATGACTTGTTGCAGTCCCTTTTTGAACACTGATGCGTTGATGGTCCAGGTTCGGCTTTGTTCGCTATCGGCACTGATAGCCGGCATAACAGGGAAGTCGTCAGCCATTACGCCATTCACGACCGATTGATATTGATCTGTTGTGATGTGTAGTTTGTTGTCCTCCAGACGTAGCTCGATGACGCCAGCTGGCAAACTACTGATGAAATCCTGCATCAGGCGGGCAGGCACAGTGATAGCACCTTCTTCGGCTACCTTGGCTCCGATGTGTTGCGTAATGGCGATATCTAAGTTTGTGGCTGAGATGCTTAATCGGTTGTCAACGGTCCTGATGAGCACATTAGCCAGTATCGGCAGAGTGCCCCGTGCACTCGCTACTCGCGCTACGATTCCGAGAGCTTTGTTGAGGTTTTCCTGAGTGACCTGTAGCTTCATTCTGATGCTCCTTACTATATCTTAATATACTTAGTAGTTGTAGTTATAGGGGGTGTGGAAAGGGTGGATAAATAGGCTGACGCATCTGTAAAATGAACAAATAAATGGTGGGACAGTATGTGGGTAAGACGGGTGAATACTAGGACATTCTCGACTAGTTTACACACAGCACGCGTGATGAGTACGCCTCGGCCTGTGTGTAACCGGCGATTTCCTACACATGAAGACCATGCCGAGTGCACTGCTTGTCCCCAGATTTGAGAGGCTTGTGCACAGCTAAAATGAGTCATATTAAGCATATAATAATTCCTTGATATCATTGATGGCCGCCCGAATATCATTATCAATATGGATTTCTTTCTCGATCTTTTCGACCGAGTGGATGGCGGTGGTGTGGTCTTTGCGGCCGAGCTCGCGGGCGATCTTCGGAAAGCTGAGATGCAATTCACTCCGCAATATGTACATAGCCACCTGGCGCGGCATAACGATGTCTTTGTCTCGTTTGGCGCCGGTGATTTCATCGACACTGATCGAGAAGTGCCGGGCGGTGCGCTCGATGATCTGTTTGGCACTGATGTGCTTGGGGCGAGTCTTGGCGCTGCCGAGCAGACCACTGACGATCGCCAGGTTTGGCTCGAGAGCGCGCATTTCACAGAATGCAAGCAATTGGTTGAGGGCGCCCTCCAGCTCACGGATGTTGGTCTGAATGTGGCTAGCCAGGTATTCGACGACATCGGCCGGCAGCTCCACAGCGTGAGACCCGGCCTTGGTTTGGATGATGGCACAACGGGTTTCGAAGTCCGGGATCTGCATGTCAATGCTCATCCCCCAGACGAACCTAGATCGTAGTCGATCTTCGAGACCTGGAATATCGGCCGGTGGCTTATCACTGCTGATGATGATTTGTCGATTGGCCTGATGTAAGGTGTTGAAGGTATGAAAAAATTCTTCCTGAGCTTTTTCCTTGCCGGCGATAAACTGGACGTCGTCGACGATCAACACGTCGGCTGTGCGATAAAATTCGGTGAAATCGGCTATCGTTTTGTAACGCAACGCCTTGACGAACTCCTGTAGAAACTGCTCACTGGTTGCGTAGACGATCCGGGCGCCAGGCTTCTTGGTTAGTACGGCATTGCCGACGGCTTGCATAAGATGGGTTTTACCGATACCGACACCACCGTACAAAAACAATGGGTTGTATTTGGTACCGGGGGCGGCGGCGATGGCTTGGCAAGCGGCGTAGGCCAGCTCGTTGCCAGAACCGACGATGAAGTTTTCGAAGGTATAACGCTCGTTGATGCCCTGTCTATATGTATTGGTTGGCGTGCCGCCACCGTTGCTGTTTGTGCCATGCCCGGCGCCAGGGTGTGTCGGTGTAGATTTGTAATCGGTGCCGAATCTAGACTGCGTTCCATTGGCAGACGGGCGGGGAACTTGGCCTAATCCTGGGCCTGACCTCGATTGCTGGCCGCGTTCTTCGTCTAAGATCATCGGATCGTCGGCTGATTTTTTGGAAGCCTTGGTGTAGATCTTGTATTCAACTTTGTTGGGGCTGACGCCGTTTTTGGCTAGAGTTTCGGATATCAGGGCGGTGTACTTACGTTCCAGCTGCTGTTTGATAAATACATTTGGTACGCCAATGACAGCAGCGTCTGTATCGCATTTCAACAATTGAGTCGGCTTGAACCAAGTCATAAAATTACCGCGTGAAATAGATAGTTCGATTTCACCAAGTACGGCTTGCCACAAATTACCCGAATGCATTTGACCTCTACCCTCCGCCTGTCCATAGGCTATCTATCGCCATCCATCTCTACGTACCCACACATGTCAAACGTGCGTCTACGGGCTACTATAATCGATTCGGCGGGACTTTTCCACATGTATTTTGTTGTAAAACAGAGTAAGGTTGCGGCTTATGCTTTATGAGTGTCTTTTTGGGCATTATTTATGCACAGTCTAGGTCCCCATCTGGTAATCTGTGGATAAGCCTTGTTAAAAAGAGGAAAACTTGGTAAAATTAGTGGGTTAAATACGGGTTAAATACGGGTTAAACGTTGTCAAATCTTGCCATCAAGCACTTAAGCATTGTGAAAACTACATAGCACTGCTTAACTAGAGCCATGAAGGCTAGGGCAGGGGTACTACCAATACGGTCTATCAATTGATTAAAATATATAAGGATATAACAATATGCCAAAGCGAACCTATCAACCCAAAAAACGTCACCGCGCTCGAGTTCATGGTTTCATGAAGCGTATGGCTAGCCGTGCCGGTCGCTCATTGCTACAGCGCCGCCGTAACAAGGGTCGCCAAAAACTTTCCGCCTAGAACGTGTACAGGGTCTCGTAGGAGATTGTTATCGAGTGGAGCCACCGAATAACTTCGGACCACCCTTCTGTTCGTATTTTGTACGTTGACTATCGCTATTCATAAACCATGGGCATGTACTATGGTATACTGTGTGTTTGTTAGTGTTACCTTCCGAGGGGTTAAATAAGATTTATGATTATCCGTGTACATAGGTTTCATGGCTATAATGCGCTGCGCCATGCTTATGGCCGCGGCCAGACTGTGCGTGGACCGATGCTGGCGATCAAATATCTACGAAATCCGAAGCGCACATCGTACCGGGCGGCTGTGGTGGTCAGTCGTAAGGTGCACAAATCAGCCGTCGTACGTGGCCGTATTCGCCGCCGAATCTATGAGATTATCAGGGGCCAGGAAGACAACATACATGAGCCGTATGATATTATCGTGACTGTTTTCAGTGAGCAATTGGCTGTTGTTTCGGCCTCGGAATTGCACGAAGCTGTAGTATCGCAACTGGAACGCACTGGTATTGTCACTGCTATCACGAAATCGACCATAATGTCGAATAGGGGTCAAACTAATCCGACAGTCGAGTTACCGAAAGACCAAACGCATGCCCAAACACATGCTATAGTAGATACAAAGGAGCGCACTTAACCATGTTCGACATGTTCACAACCCTTATCGTGCAGCCCATCTTCAACCTGCTGGTGCTGATCTACGCGCTCATACCAGGCCATAATTTCGGCTTGGCTATCATCATTTTCACGATTATCATTCGTTTGCTACTGTGGCCGCTTGTCAAAAAGCAGCTTCATCAAACCAAGATGATGCGCAAGCTTCAGCCGGAGCTGAAACGAATTGCCAAAGAAACCAAGGGCAACCGCGTCAAACAAAACCAGATGCAGATGGAGCTCTACAAAGAGCGAGGCATCAATCCGTTTGGCTCTATCGGTGTGGCGTTACTACAATTACCGATTCTTATTGGTCTGTATGTTGGGTTGCAACGCGTCATCAAAGACCCGCATCAGATGTTTGATTTCGCCTATCCGGCCCTCCAGAACCTCGGTTGGATGCAGCAATTGTCGGATAATATTAAGCTTTTTGATAGTTCCCTGTTTGGTATCGTCGACCTCGGTCGAGCGGCTATCGGACCCCAGGGGTTGTATATTCCGGCCCTGATTATCGTCTTCGCCAGTGCGGTGACGCAGTACTTCCAGGCCAAACAGCTGATGCCCGATGACAAGGACGCCAAAAGCCTGCGCGCCATCATGCGCGACGCCGGTTCCGGCAAACAAGCCGATCAGTCAGATGTTAGTGCCGCTATCGGCCGCAGCACCAGGTATTTCCTTCCTGTCATGATATTTGTCTTTACTATCAATATTGCCTCGGCCCTCGGCCTCTATTGGTTCGTCGGCGGCCTGGTAGCCTTCATTCAGCAGTCAATCGTGCTGCGTGATGACGGCGTGGAGATGGATGAGTTGTCGAGTGGTAAGGCAGTTTCTCGGGACACTACTGCGATACCCGAAGCTGAGGTCGTCGAAGTCGCTACGCCCATTACATCCAAGGGTGCGGCCGTCGATGCATCACTTGTAGAAGAGAAAAAGTTTTCCGGAAAAGATGTAGGGAAAAAGTCATCAAGGGAAAAATCAAAAATATTCAAACAAAAATCAGGATCCACCGTCACCAGCGTGACGTACGGTAAGAAGCAAAGGAGGCGATAATGAGCGAAGACAAAACCACCGCTAACGATAGCGAGGATGTGCAAACTGAATCTGCAGATGCGCTGATAGCTGCAGTCGTCAGCTATGACACTAGCGACGTGAATCCAGATGGAAGTATCGAGGAGGCTATTCAATTTGCCCGCAAATACCTCGAAGACATTTTGTCTTTCTTCGGACTCAATACCGACGTACACGCTACGACCGAGGATGGTGAAGTCATCGAGCTAGATATCCCATCAACCCACCTCAACGGGTTCTTGATCGGCGTACATGGTGATACGATGCGTGCTCTGCAGTTTGTCGTCAGTAACGCCCTCAAAAACCGTAATTATCCCTATACGCGCGTCAACGTCGACGTCGCCGAATACAAAAAACAGCGAGCTGATCGACTGGCCGAAACCGCCCAGGCTTGGATCAAAACCGTTCAGGATAGCGGCGAGCCGTACGCGTTAGCCCCGATGAATGCCGCCGACCGCCGGATAGTTCACAAGGTCGCCGGGGAAGCCGGACTATCTACTGAGTCAGTCGGCGAGGGACGTGAACGACATATCGTGTTGAAACCCGCCGACAAGCAGCTTCCTTGATACGTCCATAGTATTGACTTACGCATACGATAAGCATACAATGTATGTATTATGAATACTGTATTACTGAGTATCAAAACTGACGAACAAACGAAGCGAGATCTAAAGAGCTTTGCTATTGAGCTGGGCGTATCTAGTACCGCGCTCGTGAATATGGTCGTAAAACAGGCTTTGCGAGATCGTCGCGTGGTCCTGAGCACCAACCTTGAGCCAACGCCCTATTTAGAAAAAGTCATGAGGCAGGCAGATGCTGATCATGCGGCTGACCGTGACATCACGCATACCAAAGGCACAAAAGGTGCTTTGGCTCACCTTGATGGTTTAATGGGAAAATAAAATATGGACGCTGACTTCACCAAGGCGTTCAATAAGCAATTCGTCAAACTACCCCGTAAAAAACAAGAGCAAGCAAGAAACACTATAGCTATGTTTTTGGATGATATGACCGTCCCCTCGCTTCGTAATCACGAGCTAAAAGGCGAGTGGCTCGGCTATAGTTCTATCAGTGCAGGGGGCGATCTGAGGCTGCACTACAAGATTATTGCAGAGACCAAAGTACTTTTCGTAACGGTCGGTACTCACAGTCAGCTCTACAAATGACTAGTCTAACCAATTCTCAGGTTTATGCCTCGAGGACTTGGTTGTAAACGGCGAGCGTCTGTTCGGCCATGCGCTGCCAGGAGTATTTGGCGGCCTGAGCTCTTCCCTTTTTGATCAATGCTTTGCGTAGTTTGGCGTTGTCCAGAACTTCGCCGGTAGCTCGTACTATGTCGCGGACGTCTAGCGGGTCGAAGTAGTGAGCGGCGTCGCCGTAGACTTCCGGCAAACAAGTTGCGTTGCTGCTGACGACTGGCGCGCCGTGCAACATAGCTTCCATGGCGGGCAGGCCGAAGCCTTCGCTCAAACTCGGGAAAACGTAAGCGCTGCAGTTCTCATAGAGCCAGCGCAATTGACCCTCGCTGACAAAGCCGGTAAATACGACGTCTGGGATTCCGCGCTGACGCACATCGTCGTAGTGTTGCTCGTAGAGCGGGTCTGTTTTGCCAACTAGTACCAATGACAAATCAGGATGTGATTCCTTGAGTAGTGCAAAAGCGTCGATCATACGACCGAGATTCTTGTGCGGCAGAGGGCGGCCAACGTACATGATGAACTTCTTACCATTCACGGCCTTCATGACCTCGGGGTCGTCAACGATGCGGTCGGCTGACTCGTAGGTGACGGTGATTTTGTCTGGCGAGACGTCGGAGTAGTGGACGACATCATTTTTCACAAACTCCGTCGGCGTGATGATTCTGGCCGATTTGCGAGCGACGTATTTATTAACACCCTTGTAAACTTCTTGCTTCAGGGCGAAAACCACAGCGTTTTTCGCAGGATTACGGAAGCGGATAGTCGTCAGATCGTGCATCGTCGTAACTGACAGACCGCGGTATCCGATAGGCTGCTGCACCATGCCGAAATGCACTAGGTCGGGCTTAAGATCCCTGATCTGTCCTAGGAAGCCGATTTGCTCGTCGAACGTAAATTCCTTGTGCGGACAAGCAACTTTGCTAAAACGCGGGTTCGCCAGGGGGTAGACACCCATATCTTGCGGCTTCAATAGGATAACGTAATCGTGCCCAGTCGGTCGCGCGGTGTCGATCTTCTCGAGGTACTGCACTAGTCGGAACATGTAGCGGCCGGTGGTCGTGGTGTACTCGCGGGCGTCGATGACGATTTTCTTGAGTGGTGGGGTGTTTGCCATACCTTAGTCTATCATCTGAACTTTGATGTACGTGGCTGCAATCTTTGAAAATTTCTTGTCATTTGTGAATAATACTTCACAATTCATATCCAAAGCAGTCGCGAGATGCAAGGCATCACCTATCCGAAGTGTCGATTCTCGTTGCAGTAGTGCTGCCTTTGTCGCCACCGATTCCTCGATCTGATGAAATGAAAGACCAGGGATGGACCGCAACATCTCGAGTGTTCCACCGGTCGTGCCCGCCATAAACTCTGTAATGCTCAGTACGGACGATGCAAACACATGCCCCTGGCTTTTTAGGCGCTCAAAGATGTCGGCTGTTTTGGTGCTAGTGTCGCCTGTGTCTTCGAGTAGATAGATCAGGATGTTGGTGTCAACGTATACCATTATTGTCTTTATCGCCAGTCGTCGCGTAGTTGGCGTACTCGAGTTGCGGGGTCTTGCTTCTGAGACTGAAGTGTACCGATAAGGTCGTGGAAGCTCGGGGATTTCCTGAGCACGACACAAGTAGCCGTAACCTTTTCGATTGTCAGAGTGTCGCCGCTCGTCAACTTGAGCTTAGTGCGAATTAACTTCGGTATGACCACCTGGTTTTTGCTAGATAGTTTCATCGTTTTCATAACGCCATTATATCAAAGAAGTAAAGCGATTGTCAAATGTAAGAATTATTAATCTGCTTTACTTTTGGCTATATGTTTTGATAGTTTCCACCAGGCGGCGCGGAGTTTGCGGAGCCGAGTAGCATTCGGGGGCAAATCCCACAGTAGCATCGACGAAATGTACTCTACCGAGACTTTACGGTTGCGCTGGATGGCCCGTCGCTGGCGCAATTTCCTGGGCGCATAGAATAAGGACTTGGCGGCTCCCTGCAGGGCGTACAACATCTGACCACGTTGCAGGGCGGCAACGAAAAAGGACATATAGACCAGACAAAACCTGGGCAGGACGACCGGCAACAACCGAGCTGGGACATTCTTGACGAGCAGCATCGGCAGATTTTTTTGTGTTTGGTAGGTGAAAAAGCCCTTTATCTTGCTACCAGTCGTGCTGGTCTCGTGGTAGACGATAGAATCCGGCACATAGGCGACTTTCCAGCCGGCCAATTGGGCCCGGAAACTGAGGTCGACATCTTCGTAGTAAGCGAAGAAGTCTTCGTCGAGTAGGCCGATTTGGCGGAGCATGCTGACACGGTATAGACTGGCCGCACCGCTACCCGAAAAGATCTCGGACTTAGACACGGCGTCGTATTGGTGGGCGTCGGATTCACCCCTACCTCTCGGGTATGGCAGCCCCCAAGTCGTGTAATAATCCCCCGTAGTGTCCAGGTGTGTGCCGTCGCTGCTGGCAACTTTGCAGCTAGCAATCCCGGCTTCAGGATGACTATCTAGGTAATCCACCATCGTACTGAGCCACTTGACGTCTGCAACCGCGTCATTATTGAAGGGCGCGACATAGGCGGCGTCTAGTTCTAGAGCTCGCCGGAAACCCGGGTTTACGCCGCCAGCATAACCTCTGTTCGTAGAGTGTTTAATTAGCTCAACGCTCGGGTAGTATCTCTCGATCAAGGCTACAGAGCCGTCCACCGAACCGTTATCGACGACGATTAGATGCGGCCTCAGGGATTGTGAAAGCACCGAGTCGATACAAGCGCGCAGATTGTCGGCACCATTCCAGCTGGGAATAACTACAACAACCCTCTTGGTGATATCCGCAATCATACGGACCTCTTAAGTGTTGGCCATAAGTGGGGCGATAGTGGGGCGATAGTGGGGCGATAATTGGGGCGATAAGTAGGCGATAGAGTATAGCTAACAGAGGTAGTCATGGGGCGATAAGTAGGCGATAGTGGGGCGATAGGATTGTTATGCATATAGTTTGTTAAGGACGTAGCGTCGTGCCTTATTCTCCCCGTCTCTTGCCAGGATGCCTTTATCCACAAGCTCACGGAGCTCTTTATTGGCCTTTTTATCATCACGGACATTTGTCATGCTGTTGTAATCACGGTAGCTGCCATTGTTGATGCCTTCGGGATTATTCTTGGCATGCACTAGAGCGTTGAGCTGTCGTTCGTTCAGGTTGAACGAAGCGAATCTACCTAACCAAGATTTGTCATCCTGTGAGATAAATGCGGATGCAAACAGAGTAGCCTTGAAAGATTGTCCGATGTTCTCAAAGCTTGGAGCCAGTAACCCAGCTGCCCTTAGAGATACTTTGATGGTACGTATGCCCCGGGCTTTTTGATCGGTAATGCCATAATCTTTCAAGTAGCTCATAAGCAGAGGGTTGCGAGTGGCGGAAGGAGAACTGTCGAGCTGCTCGATAGGCACAAGGCTGGTACCAGAGTTGATTAGCTCAATACGGTCAGAAAAAATATCGATCTGGATAGGCGACGAGTATGTAGAGTAGTCTCTGTGAGCGAGGGCATTGGCCAAAGCCTCACGAAGTGCGACCTCTGGTATTACGAAATAATCACGGCGCTTGCCATTATTGTCGATGGTACCTCGCACAGGGAGCTTGGACTTCATAAAAGCGAATGCATCGTCGAATTGGCGCTTGGCATTGCCGTAAAACTCACGATTATCTATGTAGGTTTCCGATAAATCACTCTCGTTGACCTTGGTGAGCCCAGGGTATTGGGTGATTACGACGTTAACGGTGGGGGCGATTAACTCCTGGGGTGTTGCTGCCTCTCCGAATGCCAGAAGACCGAACAGTGTAGGATGGAGTGTTTTTGTGATTGCTCGTAATTTTACCAATACCTCAACGGGCGTAAAATTCTGGTACATATTACTTTTCTTTTTATTGACAAGTTCAATATATTCGTCCACTAATTTCATTTCAAAGCATGCCTGATAGGTGGTCTCGTCAAAGATTAGAGTTTCGGCCCCTCCCCTTGCAGCCACGCTAAAGCGACGGATCATCTCGTCGTTGGCAATCCGATTTGTTGAGCCTTCACGCACGTAAGTACCGGTACCGGCTCCTTTGCTTTTCATGTAGACGGGTCGAAGCTGAGCAGGAGATGGAGGTATGAATACTACCAGCACCTCGTCGCGGTACTGGATATCGGCCGTAATGCTACTGCTGAAACCTTGGTTACAGAGCGATGCTATGTCTTGCTGGAGTGTATCGATGGTATCTCTAGAGAGACTGACTCGAACGCCTCCGGGCGTTACTCCGAATATTATCTTGCCTCCATCGGTGTTAGCGAAGGCCGATATGGTGTGCCATATATTTTTCGGTAGTTTTCCATCGGCGGTCGTCTTGAACTCAATATTGCTTGTTTCGGCTTCTTCTTCGATGAACATAGGTAGGCTAGTCTGTTGCATTATGATCCAATTATAGCGTCTGATAGGAAAAATGTGGATTAAATTCATCTTCATTGTCGGCACCATTCCAGCTGGGAATAACAACAACAACCCTGCTGTAGTTTTGACTATGCTTCGTATCTATTCACCACCCTGAGTGACCTTTCTAACTGCGCCAAGTAGGCCGCTTGCGGCATACTTGGCAAGGATAACTTGTATTGCACTGAAAGCGGGA
>JAYTAB010000037.1:0-22147 GCA_043737735.1 Candidatus Saccharimonadota bacterium
TCCCGCTTTCAGTGCAATACAAGTTATCCTTGCCAAGTATGCCGCAAGCGGCCTACTTGGCGCAGTTAGAAAGGTCACTCAGGGTGGTGAATAGATACCATCAGAACAAGAATTATCTAAAAACTTATTTGCCTTACCTGCCGCTACTGATGATCGTTATCATCGGATTGGCCGTCAACAGTTTCTGGACATCTCACACGCAAGTACTCGGCGCTGCCACCAATTTGACCTCTAGCCAGCTGCTCCACGAAACAAACATTGAGCGTTCAAGACAACAAGAGCCAGACCTGGCAGTCAATGTCAAATTGAACGCCGCCGCCCAAGCCAAGGCAAACGATATGGTCCAACGAGATTATTGGTCGCATAGCGCACCAGACGGCACGACACCGTGGAGTTTTGTGACCAGCAGTGGCTACGATTACCAAACTGCCGGCGAGAACCTAGCCTATGGATTCATGAATGGTCAGACGGTCCTGGCCGGCTGGATGAATAGCCCAGAGCACCGCGCCAATATCCTGAACGAAGACTATCAGGATGTCGGATTTGGCATCACTACCTCCGAGAATTTTCAGGGTCACGGCCGCACAACAGTAGTAGTCGCCATATACGGCCGATCCGTATCGTCCGGTCTCGATGTGGTTACTAGAGCCAGCGGAACTACCAGCGCCTCCACCCAGCAGCCATACCGCAATGTATCCCGCATCCAGACACTGACTGACGGCCGGGCACCGTGGAGCTTTGCACTATTGTCTGTCATAATGGTCGTCGCGCTCGCACTACTTGTCTTCCGCCACGCTATCGCCTGGCACCACGTACTAGTAGAGAGCGAGGATTTCGTCCTACACCACAAAATCTTTGACGTCATCGTAGTAAGCATTATAGTAATCAGCGTCATCCTGACACGTACCGTCGGATTCATAAACTAGTTCTCTGAATGTTATTATGGGATGTCGACTTAGTGGACTTTGACGTTTTCGGGGCCTACCAGGGTCTGTAAACGCTCTAGTGCTGGCAGGGTTTTTGTCATGCCGGTGGGGAGTTTTATGATTTGCTTTTGGCTGTCCCCGCCTAGTACTAGAACTACGTCTGTCGGACCCTGGTTTTCATCGATGGCTTGTTTGAGCGACATGAGCAACTCGTTGTCGCTGCCGTTTATTAGTCGGACGTAAACTCGCTCCGGTGCCGCCGGGGCGGCCGCGTCATCGTTGGATTGAGTGCGTTCGCCGGTAGCAGTTCCAGCCGCCCGAGCGCCTGGGCCCTTCATAGTTACTTTTTTGGCGGGATTGCTAGGCTTCGGGATTTTTTGTTTGCGGCCACGTAGTGTGTAGGCTTGGGCTTGCTCGTATGTTATCTCGCGGGCATCATCAACCATTATCTTGACGTCGTCGGTTATATTGCCGTCGCGGTCGCGGGCATTTACCTTGCCACGTATCAATATCACGTGATCACGTTCCCATATGCCAGTCGTCTGCTGGAAACTACTCGGGAATAGGATAAGCTCTGTGTCACCAAATTTGTCAGCAATTTTGACAAATGCCATTTTGTCGCCCTTTTTGGTTAGAATCTCGCGAACATCAGTAACAGCGCCACCGACGGTGACAGACTTACCATCATGAGTAGCCTTGAGTTGATTGAGCGGTATTGTCTGCTCTTCCAGAAATGCAGTGTACGCATCGAGCGGGTGTTGACTCAGATACAGTCCAAGCAGTTCACGCTCCCACAGCAATTGTTCACGGGAATTGTGCGTGACTGTAGGCGTCTCGAGCGTCAATTGCGGCTTGAAGGCGACAGTTTCATCGAGCTCGCTAAACAGATCAGCCTGGCCACTACTGCGAGCCTTTTGGACGCGGTTGGCGTAGGCCAGCATTATCTCGAGGTTGTGGAGTAGTTTGGAGCGCTCGCCTACGGGGGTCGTAAAACTATCGAAGGCACCGGCCTTGACTAAGCTCTCCATGGCTTTTCGGTTGACGGTCCGTGGATTAACGATCGATAGGAATGATTCGAGATCGGTAAATTTGCCACACTCTTGGCGGGCCCGCAATATTTCCTCGACAGCACCAGTACCGACGTTCTTGATGGCCGCCATTCCGAAACGAATCGACGCCAAGCGGTTGTCGGGGTTCTCTAGGTCAGGTACAACAGCAAATTCGACGAATGACTCATTGACGTCCGGCGGTAGCACCGCAATACCCATCTTGTTACATTCAGAAATCTCGATAGCCAGGCGGTCGGTGTCGTCAAAGTCACTGGTCATGAGTGCCGCCATGAAGGCCGCCGGATAATGAGCCTTGAGGTAGGCCGTTTGGTAGGAGATCATGCCGTAGCAAGCCGAATGTGATTTGTTGAAACAATAATCGGCGAATCCCAGCAGATCTTTCCAGAACTTTTCGATGACAGCTTTCGGTACGCCGTTGGCCACAGCGCCGTCCATGAATTTGATCGACATTTTGTTCATGACGTCGACTTTTTTCTTACCAATCGCCTTACGCAGTGTGTCGGCTTCACCGCCAGTAAACCCACAGACGTCACGGCTGATCTGCATCACTTGTTCCTGGTAGACGAGCACTCCGAAGGTGTTACCAAGCGCGCCTTGCATCAATGGATGAGCATAGGCAACCGGCTCCAGGTTGTTCTTGCGCTTGATGAAGCTATCGGTCAGGCCAGCACTCAGCGGCCCCGGGCGATACAGCGCACCCATAGCAATGACATCGTCAAATTCGGTAGCTTTGAGTTCGCGCAGATAGCGTTTCATGCCGCTTGATTCAAACTGGAAAACGCCCGTCGTATCACCACGGCGCAGCAACTCAAATGTTTTGTCGTCGTCAAGTGGCAGAGTATTGATGTCGATCTGCGTGCCATAAACTTTGCGAATGATACGCAGCGCATTGTTGATCACAGTCAGGTTCGACAAGCCCAAGAAGTCCATTTTCAGCAAACCGAGTTCCTCGACGGGATCCTTGGAGTACTGGGTGGCAACCACGCCTTTTTGAGCCATCTCGAGTGGCGCGAATTTCACGATATCGTCTGGTGCAATTACTACCCCGCATGCGTGAACGCCATGCGAGCGAATTGTACCCTCAAGCTGAATTGCCAGGTCGAACACCTTTTTGGCCATTTCGTTGGTATCATATTCACGTTTCAGCTCGACGTCGGCAACTATTGATTTGGCTAGGGGGATATGACGTCCCTGAATTGGTGCCGGTACCATCTTGGACCAGCGATCGGCCTCGGCATACGGCACTTGGAGCACTCGAGCGACATCACGCACAGCATTACGGGCAGCCATAGTACCGAAAGTTGCAATATTTGAAACCCGTTCAGCACCATATTTGTCAGAGCAATATTGAATAACTTCGTCGCGCCGAGTATCCTGAATGTCGATATCGATATCCGGCATAGAAATACGGTCGGGGTTTAGGAATCGCTCAAACAGCAAATCATATTTCAATGGGTCAAGCTCTGTGATACGGAGCGCGTAGGAAATAATCGACCCTGCCGCCGAGCCACGGCCCGGCCCAAAGACAATATTCTGATCTTTGCCCCAATTCATAAAATCGGCGATGATCAGGAAGTAGCCATTAAAACCCATCTGCTCGATGACCCCGAGCTCATATGCAGCACGCTTCAGTACATCGGGCGCCAAAGCCTTTTTGGCTTCTTCGACAGTTGTAGCGCGGGCTCGTTCGGCCGGTATGCCCTGGTAGCGCATCATCAGCCCGCTATAGACAGTCTTGTCGAGATAGGTCTTCTCGGTTTCACCGTCAGGTACCGGGAATTTCGGGATCAGTATCTTGCCAAGCTCTATCTCGACATTACACCTGTCGGCAATGAGACGCGTATTACTGATAACCTCCGGATGCTCCGTGCCCCAGCGTTTGATGAGCTCTTGCGGGTCCTCGACGTGCAACGGGTAATTCTTCAACGACATGCGCTTCTCGTCACTCAGGAACGAACCGGTGCCGACACACAGCAATATCTCGTGAGCCTCCTGATCGGAATGTTTGAGATAGTGTGCGTCACAGGTCACCACCACCGATACATCGAGCTCCGCGCCGAGTTTGAAGACTTGTTCATTGATGGCCTGTTGATCGACACTAGCAAGCGGATTGTCGGGATGTCCGTGATCCTGGACTTCCAGATAATACCGATCACCGAAGACACTTTTGTACCACATGGCAATATCGCGTGCCTGCTCGTACTGTCCAGTTTTGAGGGCCGAACCGACTTCGCCACCCATACATCCGCTCATCGCGATCAAGCCTTCATTGTATTTCTCAAGCAAATCATGGTCGACACGAGGATAGTAATAAAACCCGTCGAGGTTGGCGACCGTCGACAATTTCATAAGGTTTTGGTAGCCCTTGTGATTCATGGCCAGCAAAATGAGATGGAATCGCTGTTTGTCCTTCTGCGGGTCTTTATCGGTATGTCGGCGAGATGCAACGTATGTCTCGATGCCGATAATTGGCTTGATGCCGTTGGCCTTGCCCGTTTTATAGAAATCAATCGCACCTGACAGCGTTCCATGGTCGGTCATGGCGACCGCTTGCATTCCCGTATCTTTGACATACTCAAATAACGCCGGCAACTTTGTCAGGCCGTCGAGCAAACTATACTGTGTGTGATTGTGCAGATGCACATAATCACTCGAACTGAGTGATTTGACCGATTCAGTCGCCATATTGATACCCTTTATGTTTCCACTCATTATAAGAGTTTTAGGCTTAAGTTACGAGGGCAACATTTACAACACGTCAATCGAGGCGCAAATTAGCACAGCCAAGAAGGCTACTTCTGCAGATACAACCGAATGGACTTGATGGCCTTGGTCGCCTCATTGACTGCCTTGTCTAGCTCGCGGTCATCGGCCTGGCCATCGTGTAGCAGACTAAGCATTTCACGGGCTTTTTGACGAGCCTGCGACGCCTTGTCGACGAGCTCGGCCTTCAGTGCTACGACGCGTTTTTGCTTCGCGAAATCCGTCACGGCCTGTTTGGTCTTGCCCTCCGTTTTATTCAATTCGCCGAGCAATTGGTTAAGCTCCGTATGTAGTCGTTTGAGTTGTCTCTCGGCCTCTGCGATTCCGACGTCACTGGCACTACGAATATCACTTCGGGTTTCTTTGCCACTTTTCGGGGCTGTCAGAATACCTGCTACGAAACCCACTAGGCCAGCAATAAAAGATCCGATAGCAATTCGCTTGGTGACTTTATCCATAACACTATATCTCCCTCTTATTTATATAAAAACACGTTCTCTAATCACCCAGACTGACCGTCTACTGGTCTTTGTAATGCTGACGTATCAGTTTGCCGACCATCTTGGCAATAGCCAGCGGTCCTGATGCATGACGCAACATATCACCAGCAGTAGTCACCGAATCAACGGCTTTTTCAGCTCGGTCGGCAATCGTTTTGAGCTGGCCCACCAGCCGAATGGCCAAAGCTACTAGTACGATGGACATGATGAGGAAAACTGTCAGCGTCGCTGAGACGATTATGACTAGTACTTGTGTGGCGGTATCCATAGTCTCTCCTGTTTAATGAAATGCGCGTTCTGTTATGTATAGTTATATCACGACAGGCTCAACAATTGATGCAAATTATTCACACCTGTCGGCCTACGATGTCTTATCATGGCAACAATTTAGCCCGCAGAAAAGCCATGATATCGTCCTGCATATCCGGGCGTTCCAATGCAAAGTCGATGACCGTCTTGATGTATTCCAGTTTATTACCGGTATCGTAATAGGTGCCATTCTGGATCTGATACCCGTAGTAGGGGTGGCCGTCGGCTATCATGGCCTGCATAGCCGGTTGTATCTGTAGTTCGCCCTGGCCATCAAAATCGGCAGCCATTTGTTCGATATATCCAAGGATCTCCGGTTGTAGCAAATAGCTACTGACGCTCGCCAGATCTGATGGCGCATCGTCTTTGCCCGGTTTCTCAATAATGCGACTCATTCGCAGCGTATCATCATGACCCTTGATTTGCTCGCCTGCGATGATACCGTAGCGCCGGTAATCCTCGTCTTCGTTGACCTTGATACAGCTTAGCACTGAGCCATTCAGCTCACTCGCCAGATCAATCATCTGAGTGAAGCGGCTCGGTTGTGCTCTAAAAAAATCATCGGCATAGCTGTATATGAACGGCTCATTGCCTAGCAGATGTGCGGCGTTTAGTAGCGGCGTAGCGTTGCCGTATGGACCTTTTTGCCGGATATAAATGAAGTTCGCCAGGTTCGCAATGGACTCCATCTCGTCAATATAATGTTTCTTCTTGGCGCCGCCAGCTCGTAGATTCGCCAACAAATCCTCGTTCGGCAAATCAAAATGATCTTCGATAGCCCGTTTGTTGCTACTCCCGACGATGATAATGTCCTTGATGCCGGCCGCCACCAAATCCTCAACGATGTATTGAATGATTGGTTTGTCGACAAGCGGCAACATTTCCTTCGGCATGGCCTTCGTCTGTGGCAAAAACCGAGTCCCGAATCCGGCAGCAGCGATAACGGCTTTGGTAACTTTAGGCATAGGACGACTCCTGTATTTTCATAAGCTGATCGTATGCCATCAGAACAGCGACAGCATCACTCATCCTGCCTTGCTTGGCATTTGCTATCAGCTCTTCAATGGATACCGTATCGATCTCGACGAATTCTCCATCATCTAGCGTTTGTTGCTGGGTAACCTGTTTACAGTTCCAGGCTAGAAAATAATTACTGTCTTCGTTGCAATAGGCATCACGGTTGGCGGGACCGAGATGCAAAAATGGCTCATCGCTGGCATAGCCAGTCTCTTCGAGAAGTTCGCGGGCTGCTGCTGTTGTTAGTTCCTCGCCCGGTTCCACTCCGCCGCCTGGTATTTCATCAAAAACTCGCTCCGGGCCTGGTCGGAACTGACGAGCGATAACAACCTTATTCTCCGGTGTTAGAGCGATGACTGCAACAACTTGACTCGATACTTTGCCCCATGTGGTGTACTCGCTTTGTTTACCATCGGGCATCAGAAACTGCTTGGCTACAACCGTCTTGTAGCCAATTTTTTGAGACTCTTCGGATAATTTTTTCCAGTCCAACATAGTTATAGTCCTAACTGTTTTTTGATCAATTGCTGGGCGAGGGCTGGGTTGGCTTTGCCTTTTGACTCTTTCATGACTTGACCCGTCAAAAATCCGATGGCTTTCATCTCTCCGGCTCGGACATCTTCAGCAGCCTTAATGTTATCCGTCAGGACTTGGTCGACAATGGCTAGAATTGCAGCTTCGTCGGACTCCTGGATATAGCCTTTTTGCTCAGCGTAAGCGGCGACGTCGACCGGTAGTTCACTGACCTGCAATAGTTCCACTATTAATGCCTTGGCATTGGTCGAGCTGAGATTACCGCTCACGACGAGGTCGGAAACAGCTTTGTATAGCTCCGCACGGTCAACTCGTATCAATGATTCGTCCCTGTTGGCTGCGACCATATCGTCAGTCGGATCAGCATGACCAGATCCCCGTACCAGTGGAATATCGACATTGACTAGCCAATTGGCGAGCTGTCTGGCATAAGCTTGGTCGGTCAAGGCACGCTCTAGCAGCACTAGGTAACCCTCGGCCGCAAATTCGACCTGGGCGTCAATCAGCGTCTCAATCTGAGCTCTATCGAGCCCGAGACTACTCAGACGTACACGCCACTCGTCTGGCATCGTCGGCATCTCTGCCCGCACCTGCTCGATATATTCATCGGTCATCGTTACTGGCGGCAAGTCTGGGTCGGGGAAATAGCGATAATCATGGGCATCTTCTTTGGTGCGCTGGCTGATCGTAATCATTTTGGCATCATCCCAACCGCGCGTTTCCTGGACGACCGCGTCTCCTCGCTCGAGTACGGCAATCTGGCGAGCGGTTTCGAATTCGACGACTTTTTCGACGGCTCGGAAGCTGTTGATGTTTTTGGTTTCGCTACGCGTGCCCAATTCATCCGTTGCACTGACGCTGACATTGACGTCAAACCGCATATTGCCGTAATACAGGTTGGCGTCCGACACATCGGCGTATTTCATGCGCAGATAGAGTTCGTGGGCGTAGGCTTTGGCTTCGGGGGCGGTATGCATATCGGGCTCTGACACGATTTCGAGCAATGGCGTGCCGGCCCGATTAAGGTCAACTAGACTATAGTCGGCACCGGCCGGATGTGTACTTTTGCCCGCATCCGCCTCCAAGTGTGCCCGAGTGATGCCGATAGTCCTCGGCGTGCCGTCCACGTCGACGACAACTGAACCACCGAGCACAATAGGCTGATCAAACTGCGTGATCTGATAGCCGAGCGGCAAATCAGGATAAAAGTAGTGTTTGCGGTCGAATTTGCTAAATTTCTGCGGCACCGTTCCCAGTGCAAAGGCAGCTCGTGCAGCTAGATGCACGGCCTCAGCATTCAGCACGGGCAGCGCCCCTGGCATACCAAAACAAATGTGACTGACCAGTGTGTTGGGCGGCGCTTCGCGGGCATCATTGCCAATGGACGCAAAAAGTTTGGAGCGTGTTTTGAGTTGGACATGACACTCAATGCCAATAGTTACAGTGTAGCGAGCTCGGATGTCAGGGCTGATCATTTTAGAGCTCCAAGGTCTTTGAGCGCTTGACGAAAACCGATTAGAGCGTCTTTGACATCACGTTCTTTCAACTTATCGTATTGCTCATGTACCAGCTTATTGCGAAGCTTGTGTGCATACCAAACACTGTCATTATTGCTCAGGCTACGTTGCACACTTACCAGGCGTTCACCCATAGTTTTGCCTTTGATGTGACTCTTTCGCAGAGCATCGTCAAGCAACTTATCGGCATCAATGATGGCAAGCGGCCAAGTCGTCTTGTCGCCGCACATCTTCTGAAGTTCACGCCAACGGGTGTTGAAATCCTCGACATTCAAGCCACTGGTACGGCGTCGCACCAGTAGACTAGCTCCGAAGACTAGTACGAGCAAAATGCCAACGGCAACCACAAATAAAGCTATACTCTTTGCATCCATGGTTAGAAGTCCTTGTGAATTCATGTCAGTAACCTTTCGGCCTGTGCGGCAATGCTAAGTAGTGCCCGATCTTGCCTCTGCGCCGCCATCAGCTGCACACCGACAGGCAGCCCATCAACAATTCCAGCTGGAACCGATATCGAGGGTAGGCCAGCTAAGCTTGGCCCTACAGTCATGACGTCTGCCAGATACATCTGCAATGGGTCGTTGGCATTCTCGCCGATCTTGAATGCAGCCGTCGGAGTCGTGGGCCCAAGCAGGAAATCTACCTGCTCAAAAGCAGCCGCAAATTCGTTGATAAGTTTAGTGCGGACAGTCTGGGCCTTTTTGTAATACGCGTCGTAGTAACCACTACTCAAGACATAGGTACCGATCATGATCCGTCGCTTGGCTTCCTTGCCGAAGCCGGTGCCACGGGCCTGGCTGTAGCTTTCATCTAGGTCGGCTGCCTCGGGATAACTATGTCCGAAGCGTTGACCGTCGTAACGACTGAGGTTGCTGCTGATTTCGGCCGGAACAACGATGTAGTAGACAGCGAGTGATAATGGCAGAGACGGTAGGCTGATTTCGCGGATTTCGGCACCCGCAGCGCGCAGCTTGGCGATGGCGGCGTCGATACAGCCACGGACCCCGGCATCGAGACTATCGCCCATGTATTCTTTGATAACACCGATCGTTTTGCCCTGGAGAGTATTCTCTGGTAAGGTCGCCACGACATACCCCGCTGGATCACGATCGATAGTAGTACTGTCCAGCGGGTCCTTACCGGCGAAGACGTCAAACACTAATGCGGCGTCATCTACAGTTCGCGCTAGCGGCCCCATCACATCGGTGCTGCTGGCCATAGCCACGACTCCAGAACGCGAAGTCAGGCCGTAAGTCGGCTTCAGACCGACGCAACCACTGAAGCTGGCTGGCTGGCGGATCGAGCCGCCGGTGTCAGATCCTAGTGCAAACGGAGCCATATCGAGTACAACGGCGGCGGCCGATCCGCCCGATGATCCACCCGGTACGCGTGTCATATCATGCGGGTTATGTGTCGTGAAGAAGTCGCTGTTCTCTGTCGAGCCACCGTGTGCAAAGGCATCCAGATTAGCCTTGGCGACGCAGATCGCTCCGGCATCCTCGAGGCGCTCAATCACCGTCGACTGATACGGTGCATCAAACCCGCGTAGTATATTGCTGGCAGCCGTTGTCTCAGCGCCAAACACCAAATAGTTATCCTTAGCTATAAACGGTACACCAGCTAATCGGCCGGCCGGTTTGCCGGATGCAATATCAGCATCAATCTGCCGGGCACGTTCGTGGGCCCGATCGTCGAGCGTGGCGATGATCGCCTGGTATTCTTGCTTGTTGGCAATCGTCCGTAGCGACTGCTCGACGAGATCAACAGCCTTCAGCTCGCCAGTTGCGACCTTGGCAGCAATCTCGGCAATCGGTAACCACTGCGAGATGCAAGCATTTGTAGAGCTACTAGATGTGTCCGTCATTATCCAATCATCCTTTTGACCTTGATCAGGGCACCTTGCGTTACTGGAACGTTCCGCAGGAGTGCTTTCGTGTCATAGCCATAGTCCGCTATCACATCGGCACGAGTCACATTGACGAGCCCCGTCACCTGACTGGTCGGTTCTAGACCCTCGGTATCGACAGCATTCAATTGTTCTACATACTTTAGTATTTCGTTGAATTCCGAAGCAAACTCATCAACTTCATCGTCCACCAGTGAAATACGCGCCAATCGCGCTAGCTTCAAAATATCATCCCGTGTGAGGTCGGCCATATAGTATGGATTATATCATTACGTACGCCAGTTTTGTGTCATATTCGTGGTTTCCCTTCTGCTCGGTAACCACGACTAGGTGCCCACCATCCATATTATTTACCATGCATGAGTGTCTGGGCTAGTGCTGTCTGACGGCTACTTACCGATGATAACGGTTGAATGGCTTAGGTTGGCAATGACTATTTATCCACAGCTCCGCAAACTTATGTGATTTTTTTCATTGCGTGGTTACGATAATCATGATTGACATCCATCATCAGTTTTTGTTATTATGACATAACCTGGCACTTCGTACTATCGAGTGCTCTGCTAAACAATTATGTACTTACGAATAGGCATGCCATCATGAGCACAGATCAATTCGAGCCCAACAGCCGACGTCCCTCGCTCTTTCAGGACCTCCTACCGACAGATGATCTTACGATACTAGATCGTAAATTCGTACAAGTACACGGCGTTCCTACTAACCGCTTGCAATATATCGGTGTGTACCACGACGAAGCTGACATAGATATAGGATATTTACTTACCACTCCTGGCGTCGGACAGCCCGTAGAAGATACGATAGTTCTACTTCCCGGCATCATCGAAAATCCCAACAGAGGTGCATCAAAGCAATTACACCGATTTATCGCCGAATTAAATCCGAATAGCAAAGTCATATCATTCGCAACGGATGGACTCAGTAGCCATTGCCCTCAACCCTCCATGAGGGAAGCTTACGATAGAAAATTCGAAGGCATGGCTGCCGGGCGACTGCGCGCCACCGAACGATTCGGCCAAAACGAACGAGTCAGGATAGTCGGCGTATCAATGGGCAGTGTTATTGCGACCAAATTTTTAATTATAAACAGCGCACAAAAACGTATTGACGTCAAAGACGTCACCTACCTAGCTCCTGGCGTCATGACCCCTCAGGCTGCCCGAGAGGCTATGCTACGGAAACTTATCCCCCACGTCTTGTGGGGCGCTACCAAACAAATAGTACAGCATCCCATTAGAAGCGCAGACCGCTTTGGCTTGCGGCCGGAGCTTTTGCACCCCAGAACATGGGCGGCACTTGGTGGCCAGGTACTGCAACTCATCAACGGAGTCGATTATGACACCATGGATCAGGTCTGCGAGGAAAATACATTTGGGTTGATTGCAGACACCAGTGACCCCCTATATCAACCAGACCTCTGGTCGTCACTTCAGCAAGCCCACCCCGATACTATGCGCCTCAGACTAACCGAAGGCAGAGGCCATCTTGGGATCATTGATTCCAGGCAAGCGGCCGAAGACATACGGTCATTGTCGTATGAATTGGATTCTCTCGGCAGATCACAAACGCCGCCAGCGTGAAGCTGAGATAGCTGGCCGATTTTTACAACTTCGTCTTGATATCGGCAATGATGTCACGAATTTCGGCAGCTTTTTCGAATTCCAGATTAGCCGATGCCAATTCCATCTGTCCCTGTAGATCTTTGACTAGCGTACCGTATTCATCCTTCGGAATCTTTTTGAGATTCAGCTTGGCAGTTTTGGCTTCCTCGGGCAGGTCTGCTCGCATGCCCTTCTCGACGGCCCGGCTGATGCCCTCGGGCGTGATGCCATGCTCGGTATTGTAAGCGGCTTGAATGAGCCGCCGCTCGTTGGTGGCGCCGATGGCCCGCTGCATACTGCCAGTGATACGGTCGGCATACATGATGACGTGGCCATCGATGTGGCGAGCCGCCCGGCCGATAGTCTGAACTAGCGCCTGCTCGCTACGTAGGAATCCCTCTTTGTCGGCGTCAAGTATTGCCACCAGGCTAACTTCCGGCAAATCAAGTCCTTCGCGCAGTAGGTTGATACCGACCACAACATCGTATATTCCAAGCCGCAGATCGCGCAATATATCGGTTCGGTCGAGCGTATCGACATCGCTGTGCAGATAGGTGACTTTGATGCCAATTTCCTTGAGATAATCGGTCAAATCTTCGCTCATGCGCTTGGTCAGTGTCGTGATCAGCACCCGCTGGTGTTTGGCGATCGTCACCCGAACTTCGGCGATCAAGTCATCGATCTGGCCTTCGATCGGTCGGACTTCGATAACCGGGTCTAGCAGTCCAGTTGGGCGAATAACCTGACGTGCCGGCTCGGGGCTACGGCTCAGCTCATACTCCGCCGGCGTCGCCGATACATAGATGGCTTTGTTGACATGACGCTCAAACTCCGTGAAAGTCAGTGGCCGATTGTCCAGCGCACTAGGTAGCCTGAAGCCATGTTCTACCAGGACTTCCTTGCGCGCCCGATCGCCGTTGTACATGCCTCGAATCTGCGGGATCGTCATGTGCGATTCATCGACCAGCAGCAAATAGTCATCTGGGAAATAATCCATCAACGTCGCCGGCTGCTCGCCCGGCTCACGGTTCGTCAGATATCTGGAGTAATTCTCAATCCCCTTCACAAATCCGGTCTCTTCCATCATCTCCAGGTCAAACTTAGTACGTTGTTCGAGCCTCTGCGCCTCGACAAGTTTATTCTGGGACTTGAACTGTTTCAAGCGATCGCCCAGCTCGGTTGCAATGAAGCCGAGCGCGGCCTTGAGCTTGTCGCGCGGCGTAACGTAGTGCGAGCTTGGGAAAATCTTCAACTCATCCAGACTAGCCAGTACTTCGCCGGTCAGCGGCTCGAGCCAGGTAATCTTCTCTATCTCATCACCGTAGAATTCGATGCGATACGCCACCTCCTCACCAGCCGGAAAAACATCAACCACATCACCGCGCACCCGAAAGGTCCCACGATGAAAATCTATGTCGTTGCGCTGATACTGTATGTCCGTCAGTTGGCGCAGTAGCTTGTCGCGCACCCGCCGCTCGCCCTTCGCCACCTTGACCGACAGACCGTCGTAATCCTCCACCGAGCCAATTCCATAGATACAGCTGACGCTGGCCACGATAATGACATCCCGCCTCGTCAGCAGCGCATCGGTGGCAGCGTGACGCATCCGATCAATCTCCTCGTTGATCTGGCTATCCTTCTCGATGAATGTGTCGCTGCGAGCGATATACGCTTCCGGTTGATAATAATCAAAGTAGCTGACGAAATAATGCACTGCATTGTCCGGAAAAAACGTCTTGAACTCGTTATATAGTTGGGCGGCTAGCGTTTTGTTATGACTGAGTATCAATGTCGGTTTCTGTACATGTTGTATTACTTGCGACATTGTGAATGTCTTGCCGCTGCCTGTCACGCCATGTAACACCTGGTCGCGCACACCGTCCTGCAATCCCTGGACAAGCTGAGCAATAGCGGCCGGTTGGTCGCCTTGCGGGGTATAGTCACTGCGTAGTCGGAATTTGCTCACCCCATAAGTATAGCGCAGATGCCGCCCCGACGACGACCGTAAAGAGTCTAGCCTGGGAACATATACATAGAGCACGTTCCAAGAACGTGCTCTATGAGCCCACATGTCTACTGTCCGCGTCTATGCACTTGTGGCTTAGGCTACGGAACCTTCTTCTTCCGATACGTCGGAGCGTCCCTTTTCTGTCAACCAGCCCACTATCTCTTTGCAGGTAGCGGCCGATACAGCACCAATGTGACCACCGTGTTTCTCGTTCACAGTCAGGTCATCGCTACCTATCAGTGGTAATGCCCTATTGGTCTCGTCTGGAGTCACAATATGGTCTTGGTCGGCCTCTATGATATCCACTGACGCCTTAAGGTTTGCCAAGCTTACCGGCATGCCGTCGACTTCCATAGTCCCATTAACAAGGCTGTTCTTTCCATACAATTCGCGTAGGATGAATAGGTATGACTTTCCCATATTTGGAGCTTGATTCACCCAGGTATTCATTTGCTCCCAAGCCTTTATTTTAGGCTCATTTCCTTGTTTCACAAGATCCCATAGATACCGATGTGTTTCGACGAAGTTCGCGCGAGGTTTTAGCATCTTGGCGCCAAACTTGATCGCTTCGCCGGGGTAAATACCACCATTAGCTCTAACGATTGCCTCAGGATTAAATCCTGGACTGGCTGACATCCCTGCAAATCCACCGAGCTTTTTGTCTTCCTCGGTGACGCTTAGTGGAGGTGTAAGCAGTACGACGTTTTTTATTCCTAAATCACCCCGCTCTAGCCCTTTGCGCTCAGCGATCTGCTCCTGCAATGCGGCGAGGATTGTTACGAGGTAGGCGCCCTGACACCATCCCAAAATACTAATTTCCTCAACCCCACGGTCACTTTTGATTTGCTCTATTGCGTCAACCACGGTTTCTATATACTTCTCAAACGTATATTCATCGCTTAGTCGCTCTACCTCTGTAAATTCGAGACGGTAGGTGTCAAGATCGCCATTGACTGTTGCCGGTACTACGGTTTTGTCCATTATTTCTGAATTGCCCATCAATGGGGGGACCAATAAAATAGGAATATCTCGCGGAGTACGGCCCGCTTCTGAATCTTCGGATTTAGGCCTGTCGTATGCCCATAAAATTGCACGTTTGTCTCTACTTACTTCTTCTCTTGGCAATATACCGAACTTAGTATGTGCCGTCTCCGCTTTTAGGAATCTACCGACTTTAGCTACGGGGTCGATGCCTGCATGGCTCAACACCTCACCGGTAGCCCTGATGCCTAATCTAAAAGCTTCTTTCGTTGCTGCATGAGTCTGTTCCATCGCTATTGAATTCGCTGCAAGACAACCATCTAATACCTTCGTGCCCAACTCCCGCACATCTGAGCCTATTACGCCTAGACGTGACTCATCACCTTGCATTGGACTTTCATGACGCATATTCTTTGCTCCTTAATTATGTTCTATATGTAATAACATAAGAATGGCAACAGCGTGTGTGATATGCGTCAAGACTCTAGGAGTAAAGATCCATGTACTTGGCGTTGTTATTGTCGAGTGCCTTCGTGACGTTCGTCATAAGCGCTTCCGGTGATGTGTCGAAAAGCACAACAGCACCAGGTCGTAGGGGCTGGGCAAATCCCATCAAAGTCTCAATCTCAGTGCTGATACCACCGGCACCCTGCAAAAAACCTATAGGTGTGTCACTTTCCATAGCTATGGTAAATTCGTGCAACGTACCGAGCCGTCCGCCAATGCTAATGACGGCGTCGCTGGATGTTATGAGCAGCGCGTCACGGCCAACATAGTGCAGACCGCTGTACAAGATAACGTCATATGCTTCGGTCGGCAAGCGATATTTGCGGATGTGCTCAACCTTGCTGCTAGCCGGACTGATGCCGAGACTCATCTTGCCTCCAGCGGCTTTATAGCCTTCAGCCGCATAGTTTGGCAGTCCTATTGTTGCTCCACTCATCAAAGCATGCCCGGCGTCTGCAATAGCCACACCCATTGCCCTAGCCAATTCTTTGCCCTCCTCGACACTATCACCTCTAGCGGCTCCTGATATGCAAATCTGATACATTTAATTTCCCTCTCTAATGTTTTGTCTTTTCATGTTCATGTTAACGCCATTTCTGGCGCCAGACTACTCTGTATATTATCAAACACTGTCTGCTCCAGTTTATCATGACTAAGGTACCCCAGCAGCAATTCAGATCGCAGGGATTGTTTGAAATATTGGACGACTCGGTTGTCAAATTTCAATTGATTGCAATGGCTTAGTAGCGAGTCTGTCAGATTACACGACACCGGTTGACCACCACTCAGCATGCCGACGTGGGCCGTATCGTGCCAGAACTCAAGCGACGGCTCTATGCGACTGAGGACTTGTTCGACAGACGTCCAGGCTAGTTCCTCGGCAGTCACTAGCGGCTCGAAAATATCTGTTCGGACTGATTGCTCGAACCTTGAAAAATATTGATGCAGACTATGCCACGACACTGGTTGATCAAGCGTGATTGACGACAGCATCGGTTCGCCATGTACGACTTGTTGGACGACACCTCCAAAGTTGGGCTGCATCTGGTGTAGTTTCAGAAACGTACCGGCAGCTCGAATGTCATTGACAGCATGCAATGTCAAAACGGCCGTTGTCAGCATCGACAGCGGTGGCTTGTTTGACGGCAAGGGCAATAGAACGACCGAACCAAGCTCCTTGAAGCTAAGTACATGGTGCTTGCGAACTGCCACGACGGTTTCGCCAAGTTCTTTCCAGCGCTTCGATGTCGGGTGTTCGATAGCTATGGCGCGTTGTTCAAAATCGTTGGCCGACAATTTGCCGTAGGCGGCTAAAATACGTTTGGCCCATTGGCTAGATTCGATCAGCCAGGCCGCAGCATACAGCGATGTAGCAGATTCGTGTTTCAACATAGATTCTGCCGAGCGGTAACCCAGCGTCTTCATAGTTTTGCGCGGCAGATTCGCCCGCAATATCTTCTTGGCGATAGTTGATTTCAGTGCAAGACAGTTGCCTGGCGCGATATGGCCCATGAGCAACCGCACCAAGTGCGCAGTCGTATCATCTGGGCTGTCATCTTGGCTATCTGCCGAGCTGGCTCGAACTGCAGCCGCAAATCGTTGCTCGTCACCGCGCAGTCGCACGCCAAGCGCCGCGTACAGCTCAGCCCCTGTCGTATCGGCAGCATCCAAATGCAGCTCGCGCAGTTTAGTACGCAAAGTTTGCTGCATATTACTCGACAGGCGTATGTCCGCCTGCGGATGGCCGGCCATGCTCTCTAGCTGTCTCAAACTCTGCTGAAACAACGGCTCCCGGGCGCCCAATAATTCAGAAAGTACCCTCGTCATATTATCTACATTTTAGCACAAGCATCATCGTACCGATAGGTTTTGATGACACGAATTGATGAGTACCATTCGCTCTAGAAGCGCGTTGGCTTGTAGCCTTCGGGGGCGTCGCGTAACAGTTTTTCCAGCTCATTCTCGGACAACAGTCCGGCTTGCGCTCCGACATTCTGAACAACGTTCATCGAATTGATTGGCCCCCACTGCAAAGCGCCCTCGAGACTATTACCCTTGGCCAGCGCTGCCACAAAGGTACTAGCGAAGGCATCTCCGGCACCAGTCCGATCGACAGGCGGAGCTGGATCAGGATAGAGCGGCATCTGGAAACGATTCTCGCCGTCACTGGCGTAGGCACCGTTCGGACCATCAGTCACGACAACGATTTTAGCTCCCAGTTCATGTAGTTTGTTGATCAGATCATGAACGTCATCGTGGTTACCACCACCGACGAGTGCCGCCTCTTCGCGGTTCAAGATTAGAACGTCGCTGTGCCGGTACAGCCTGCTCAGACGCTCGGCACCGAGCCCCATCTGAAAGGTACCTGGTTGAAATGCCAGTTTGACCTCAGGGTGCTCGTCGAGCCAGTCAGCCAGCTGGTCGTGGTATTCCAATGCAAATTTACCAACAGATGAGAAATATACCCATTTTGGCATTTCCGTAGGGCGTGGGTGAGGCCAGTGGTAGGCATAATCGACACTGTTCACCAATATAGTACGCTCATTGCCGTACCACAATACATAGTGGTAATGGCTTGGCTTGCCAGTGTTAATATGTACAAACCGCGCATCGACGTCGTTCTTTTGCAAAGATGCAATCATGTCGCGGCCATGCTGATCGCCGCCAACATTGGACACTAGTGCACTTCTCAGACCAAGACGCGCAAAGGCGACCGCGGCATTAGCTGCATTGCCAACACCCTCCACGACCTCAGCGTGGTCAAATGGCAATTTGGTGCCAAATTCCATAGCCAACACCTTACGACCATGCTCGTCGACATAGGTCCAAGCCTCGTCATCAAGCAATTTAATAAATGCATCGGTCACCACATCACCGACACTCATTACATCAATCTGACCACCATTTGTTGCGCTCATCCCACCATTCCTGTCTTGGTTATGTTTACTTTATTGTACGTTCAATGCGCAGTCTTGGCAACTTCGCCAGTACGTGTTTTAAGGCTTCGCTTTCCCGGCGCTATTGAACGAGTCGATTTTGCTTTCAACCACCTTCTGCACAGCCGCGATAACCTCTGGCATCAGCTTGACGACGGCGTATTCCGTGGGGTCGTCGGCTAGGACTTTTTCGAGCGTCGTGCGGTAGGCGTAGCGCATGTCGGAGTTGATATTCACCTTGGTGACGCCGATCTTCACAGCGTCAACGAAGTAATGTCCAGGCGTACCGCTGCCACCGTGCAGGCTGATGTTGCAGTCGACAGCGTTCCTGATTTCCTGCAGCAAATCTAGGTCGAGTTTCTTCGGTACCGGGTATTTGCCGTGCAGATTGCCGACAGCGGCAGCAAAAGTGTCGATACCGGTGGACCGTACGAAATGATAAGCGCCCTCCGGTGTACTGAAGGTCTTTTTGATCTCAGCGTAGTCAAACTTTTCGGTGTGAATGTTGGAGCTGCCGCCGAAGTAATGCGGCTCGCTTTCGACCAGCGCACCAGTTGTCTCGGCATACTCCACAACTTCTCGGGTAGCGGTGATGATCTCCTCCTCGGTAGCATCGTGCTGAGCCTGCGAGATGTCGATATGTATAAACTCATAGCCGGCGTCGATCCCAGCCTTGGCAGCTGCGACAGACGGCGAATGATCGAGGTTGATGTACATTTCGATGCCGAGGATCGCTTTGTAGTTGTCGACCATATCGCGGACATTTTCCAGCCCCAATGCGTCGACTTCGCCCTGACTGATCTCGACCAACACCGGCGCGTTGCGGCTAAGCGCAGCCTGAGCTACGGCTCGCAGCGTCTCCTGATTGTCGAGATTGAAGGCCCCAAGTGCGAAATGCTCCTTCCTGGCCCGCGCCATCGTAGACCGGGCTTTATAACAGTTTTCACGTATTTCTCTAAGTGTAAGTGGCATAGCCATATAGTAGCATGCTTATGCTTGCTCAAGAAGATTTGTGATGCTATTGTGATCTAATATTAATACATGTTTAGCGAGGAGCGCCATGAGCAACATACTAAAGCACCCAAATATACGACTTGGCTTTGCAGCCACCATGCTAGCGGCAGGAGGCCTCGCAATCGCTGGTTGCAGTCCACAAAGTGAGACACCTACATCGACAGATACATCCTACCCATACCCTGGAATACATGCGGATTCGATCAAAGTAACGAGCGTATCCGAAAATCCGGTTGATAAAACCATCAGTTTCACCTCTGTTTTTCCCGATGGGACGGCAGCAATTCAGCCGACGCTGATGTGTGAAGGAGGCAAAGTTGTTAGAGGCACCCCACCCGAGGGTAGCATTAACGAATATAGCTACACTGGAACTAAACAAGGCTGCGAAGACGGAGTACTAACCTTGTCCGATAAGGTCGTTGAAGTCGGTGATGTAGTTGGATATGGGGAAACTGCTGCCAATCAACCAATGATCCACATTCGTTAACTGACTTTGCGGTCGACGACGTGGTGTGCTGCCAACTGAATGTGCTTGGCGTCAAGCCCAAAGTGTGTCAGTAGTTCGGTCGGCGTGCCGGATTCGCCGAAGTGGTCTTTCATGCCGATGCGCATGAGAGGCACCGGGCATTCGTCGCCAAGTAGCTCGGCTATAGCACCACCAAGACCGCCGATGATCTGGCCTTCTTCGGCCGTCACGACGCAACCCGTCTTGCGAACGCTCTTCAGGATGGTTTCACGGTCCAGTGGTTTGATAGTCGGGACATTGATAACTTCGGCATCGATGCCGTCTTTGAATAGCTTGTCGGCCGCCACCAGCGCCTGGTAAGTCATAGTGCCGCAAGCGATGATCGTGACGTCTGCACCCTCGGCATGGACATAAGCTTTGCCGATTTCGAACGGCGCGTCGGCTGTCGTGATGACAGGCGTTGCTTCGCGTGCCAGTCGTAGATAATTCGGACGCTTGTCGGCCGCCATAGCCAACGTCGCCTTTTCGGCTTCTACGCTGTCGCAGGGCACGATAACGACCATGTTCGGTAGTACGCGCATCAGTGCAATGTCTTCCAGCATCTGGTGTGTCGCGCCGTCAGCACCAGTGTAGAGCCCAGCATGCGAGCCAATGATCTTGACCGGCTGATCATTCAGACAGATCGTCGTACGGATCTGCTCCCAGTTACGGCCCGGGCTAAACGAAGCATACGAGCTAACAAACGGAATCTTACCCGCCGCCGCCAACCCGGCACCAACTGTCACTAGATTTTGCTCAGCCACACCAACCTGCACAAATCGAGCCGGAAACTCGGCACGGAAAAGGCCTATCTGAGTACTATCCGTCAGATCAGCGCAAGCCGCCACCACCTGTACGTCCCGCTTACCCGCCTCCAGTAATCCCCGCCCAAAACCCTTGCGAATCGGCTCCTGCGCCAACTCACCATTTATGTCCACAAGATGCAAATTATTCATGCTCGCTCCTTATCCGCCCTTGCAAAGTGCGCAGTTCATGCAAAGCCAGTTTGGCCTGTTCGTGATTTGGCGGCATACCATGCCAGTGAAAATCGTATTCCATGAAATCAACACCCTTGCCGGGTATAGTATGAGCGATAATCATGATCGGCTTCTCGGCGATCGCTCGACCCATGGCGCAGGCGTCTATGACAGCTTCGATGTCGTTGCCATCTATCTCGATGACGTGCCAGCCGAAGGCTTCCCATTTGCCCCGCAAATCTTCCAGCGGCATAACTGATTCCGTCGGCCCGTCGATCTGGATGTTGTTGCGATCAATAATGCCGATGATGTTGTGCAACTTTTCCTTGCCGCCAAGCATGGCCGCTTCCCAGACATTGCCCTCATCGAGCTCGCCGTCGCCCATTACGACATAGACCCAACGGTGAGTGACATTGTCCATCCGCATAGCCAGCGCGATACCGCAGGCCTGACTGAGTCCAGATCCAAGTGGCCCACTGGTAGATTCCAGGCCCGGCAGCCGCACGCGTTCCGGATGACCCTGCAAGCGCGAGCCAAATTTGCGCAGCGTCAATAGCTCCTTACGGTCAAAATACCCAGCGTGCGCCATCGTCGCATAGCGCACCGGCACACAATGACCATTGCTAAGGAGGAGTATATCGCGGTCCTTCCAATCCGGTCTCTGAGGATCGTGCTGCAAAACATCGAAATACAGCGCCGTAAACACATCCGCCAACCCCAGCGGACCAGCCGAGTGCCCACTGCCCGCTGTCTCCAGCATCCGGATGATATCAACCCGGATATCAGTTGCCTTCCTCTCGAGAGCCTCAATGGACATAGAACTCATTTCACATCTTTCGCTGAGTTCGACGGTAGAGACAAGATATAAGATCCGCTTAGTTGATGTCCTGTCATTGGTTATGGCTTTCGTTGTGAGTCCAAAGGCAGTATAATCACTAGAAGTATGAAGCAAACTAAAAACCGATCTTATATCTTGTCTCTACCGTCGAACTCAGCGAAAGATGTGAAATGAGTTCTATGTCCATTGAGGCTCTCGAGAGGAAGGCAACTGATATCCG
>JAYTAB010000038.1:0-22986 GCA_043737735.1 Candidatus Saccharimonadota bacterium
TCCCGCTTTCAGTGCAATACAAGTTATCCTTGCCAAGTATGCCGCAAGCGGCCTACTTGGCGCAGTTAGAAAGGTCACTCAGGGTGGTGAATAGATACAAAACGTCAGTACGCATGGTCTGCGAATATTGCTTATTGCGTGGGTTTAATTGCGAGCGATGGTTGCTTGCAAAAAGACGGCAGGCATATTGATCTGACGTCCGTCGATATTGAGCAGCTCGAAAATTTCCGCCTGGCCCTGGGTAGAGAAGTCAATATTACGGCAAAGGGTACAGATCATAAAGTGCCGGCGTATCGGATACAGTTTAGCGATGTCGCTTTGTATGATTTTCTGGTTCAAGCTGGACTGATGCCAGCAAAAAGTCACATCCTGGGCGAGATCTACGTGCCCGACGAATATTACTTTGACTTCCTTCGTGGGGTATTTGACGGTGACGGCTGTGTACGTGGGTTCAAAGATATCCGCTGGCCCAACAGTCATATGTTTTACGTAGAGTTCGCCTCAGCGAGTCCTACTTTCATACAGTTTTTACAGCACAACAATTCGCGGTTAGCCCAGACAACCAAAGGTTCGATTCATCCTGGACGAGCGTTGACACTCAGCTATGCCAAAAAGGATAGCATAAAGCTCGCGATCGCGATGTACTACGCAGAGGGTATTCCGGCGCTCACGAGAAAGCGTGTTAAGCTATTCGACTTTATCAAGGCGCACGAAGCTGCTATAATGGCTCGTAATGCGCGAGTGGTGAAATGGTAAACACGTATGCTTGAGGTGCATATGCCCTAAAAAGCTTGGAGGTTCAAGTCCTCTCTCGCGCACCACAATAAGAAGCCCTGACACTATGTCTAGGGCTTTTTTTTGATTCTGACATGTTTAAAGTCTCATCACAATCCCAAAGACGCGGTAGCCAGGTCAGATCTAGCTGCGCGGCAAATGGTCGTACAGATGTTCCATGTTGTACTCTGAGCGCACCATCGGCTTAAGGTCTTCGGTGGTGACGCCGATCTTGACACCGGGGTTCAGTGTACCGTAGGGATCGAAAATCTTTTTGACTTTCTCGAACAGCTCGTAGGCGGCATGCCCGTAGACTTTGTCGAGGTATGGTGCGCGCAGGCGGCCGTCGTTGTGCTCGCCGGATGTCGAGCCGCCGAGCGAAATGACCAGGCTATAATATTCATCCATCAAGCGAAATGCCATCTGCCTGTCGCCGATCTGGGCCAGGTCGAGGAATGGCTGCATGTGCAGGTTGGCATCCCCTGCGTGACCCCACAGGGCGACTTCTAGGTGGTTTTTGGCAAACATAGCGTAGACACCGTCGATATACTCTTTGAAACGATTCAGCGGCACGATACCGTCTTCGATGATCGGCACGGCCTTTTTGTTGCCAATACTGTGCGCCGCCACCGCCGCCGAAGCGTAACGGATCTTCCAGAGGCGCTCTTGTTTGAGCTGATCGGTTTCTTCCTGGACACTAGCGGCCTGCTGTGACAAGACCTTTCGGACATGCTTGGCAGTCTTTTTCTGGGCACGATCGCCGTTGTCGTCGCATTCTACCAACAGAACGACCTTCGGGAACGGCGCATCAATGACGCCCTTGAGCAGGTTGGGGTTGATCTCCTGCACGAGCTGAAGCAAACGGTCGTCGACCATCTCAATAGCACTCGGCGTGTTGCCTTTGGCTTTTTTGAGGGCCAGCACCGCCGACCCAGCATCCTCGATACTGTCAAAATAAGCCACGAAGAGCGTCGTTTCGGGGTTATGTGGCTCAGTTTCCAATGTCGCTTCACTGACGATGCCGAGTGTCCCTTGGCTACCAACGAACAGTGGTGTCAGGTCGAATGATCCATCGCGTCGTTTGACATCAAGTAGGTTGTAGCCTGCGGTATTCTTGGACACTTCTAGGCTCAGATCATCGAGAACAGACTTGTTTTCTTCGAGCAGGCCGTCGAGGGCACGGTACAGCTCACCTTCGAATGTTGCCAGGCCAAGCTTCTTGCTGAGTTCACGCTTATTCAGACGGAACGTCTCGATAACCTCTCCATTTGCCAGAACCACACGCAGTGACCGGACATAATCCAGCGTCGCGCCGTATTTGATAGTCTTCTCACCACTAGAGTTATTGGCAATCGCGCCACCAATCGTTGAATATTCGAAGCTCGCCGGGAATGGCGGCAAAAACCGGCCATGCGTCTGCAGCGTCTGTTGCAAACGGCCATAATTAATCCCAGGCTCCACCACCACAACGCCAGTTTTGCTGTCAAATTCGACAATCCGGTTCATGTGCGCTGGAAAAGCCATCATAATACCACTACCGAGCGCCGCACCTCCTTGGTCCGTACCGGCGCCACGAGCCGTCAGCGGTATGACCCGTCCGCGCTCCGCCAGCTGCCAGGTGAAACGGGTCGTCTTGCGAACATCGTTTTCGTTTTGCGGATAAACGATCATCATCGGTAGCAACGAAAATATACTACCGTCAGTCGAAAAATACCGTCGAGCATCCTGTCCGGTCATCACTTCACCCGTTAAATGGTCTTGTAGATAATGTGCAATCTTACTCATCGGTCAATTCTAGCCTCTCGTCACGGTAATACTATGGATTATATCTGTCGACATGATAGCACAAAACCGGGTCTTAATGCTCATGTTTAGTTATATCCGAGAACATGTTTAGAATCTGACAAAATCCCTCAGTCTACCGCCATAAGCAATAGTAGCGGTCATGATTTTTCAATTGTAAGAATTTTAATTGAAAAAAGAGATTATGCCGTTGTAACATACTTTGGCGCGTAAGAAGTTAATGTATGGAGGTGTTGTTATGAATAGAATACGCTATATTTGTCTACGTACGTTGAAGAAGCAAGCTAAAGTCACGTTTGCTGCCGTGGCGGCGATTTCGCTATTTGCCGCATTGTTGTTACCAGTATCGACTGTGTCGGCCGCCACAACCGCAAATCTTGTTGATGTGGGCGGTGGTATAAATTGTAATGGTGACCCTTTTGCAGCGGGAGCAGTGGTTGGTACGGTCACAGCACAGGTCACGGGCGGCAACCTAGTGCTAGATTTTGATATGAACCCAGGCGGTCCCAACGCCAGCTATTCAACCGAGGTATTCGAAGCAACTACTGGCTGTAGTAGCGACGATGGGGCTGCAACTGGCCAAAACATTCCAGGCGTAGGGACGGGACAGGTAGTGATCGCCTTGCCGCATCCGACATTGGCTGGTGAAACCCTAGGTGATGGTGTCGGCTCCGAAGATGTGGTCGTCGTACTAGACTTTGCGAATAGTGGATGCGGTTGTGGCGACGCTTATGTTGCAAAATTCGCTTTGGCCGATGCGGCCGCTACGCCTGATGTTACCGCTCCAACGGTCACATTAAATACCCCAGCCGATGGAGCAGTCTATCAGCAGGGCCAAGTGGTCAATGCCGACTATACCTGTGAGGATGAACTTGGTGGCTCAGGACTTGCTAGCTGCGTGGGGGACGTACCGACCGGTTCACCTATCAACACTTTGACACTAGGCGTCCATACTTTCACGGTTAACGCCGTAGATAACGAGAACAACCCGACCTCCACAGCGCACAACTACACGGTGCAACTGGCTACTCCGCCATCAAAAGATGCGTGCAAAAATGATGGCTGGAAAAACTATGGCGACACGAATGGCAGTCCGTTCAAAAACCAAGGCCAATGTATCAGTTTCGTAAACCAACCATAGATACCCACGGTTAACGCCGTAATACTCTCTGGCTGATCATGGTATTAAAATAGCTCTACAAAAGTAGAGCTATTTTAGATGGTGCGGATGAGAGGAGTTGAACCTCCACGCCTTGCGGCACTAGTACCTGAAACTAGCGTGTATACCATTTCACCACATCCGCATGGATATCGATGAGTACAGGGGTAATTGTACTGCATGCAGGCGTCAAAATGCAAGCACCAGCGCCCGTGATCAGGCTAGCGCCCGCGCCCGTGGTTATTGGTTAGTGGTTGCGACCTGGCGGATCTGCCAATCTTGAACGCTGCTAAAGCGGTCGATGTTGCTGTTGAGAACATGGGGTTTGAGCCCATAGACGGTGCCGTGTGTCAGGTACTCGAAACGGGGTTGATACAGGCCTAGGGCTGGCGTGTCTTGCTGCCAGGCTTGCTGAAACGGTTTGTACTTGACGACACGTAGATCAGGTTCTATGCGGGTGCGACCAGCTTCGAGCGAAATATCGGCTGGTCTGGATTTGAATTCTGAAAAGTTCAAATTGCTCGATCGTACGTCACTCTGCGAACTGTGCCAGTAGACGAAAACGTCGGGATCAACACCGACAGAGATGCCGTACAGCAAGGCATCGTAGTCGCGACTGCTGATGGAGCGCTGCAGGTCTTCACTGCTCTGCAATTTGACCGTGGCCTGCGCGCCAATCGCACTCCAGGCTTTGACTAACTGACTCGTGACAAAACGGCTTTCTGCCGTGTTCTGACCAAAGAGTACAAAACGGAGTGGCAGGCCAGCCTTGGCACGAACTCCGTCGGCCCCGAGCTTCCAGCCGGCAGCATCTAGCGATGAGACGGCGATTATTGGGTCGAAGGCTGGCTGGACTGACGATTTGTCATAACCGAGTTGACTGAGCAGGAACGGTCCACGCACCGGACGTGTCGGATAGCCCAGACCACCTACGATGGCCGGAGTGTTGACGGATTGAACGAGAGCTTTACGCACGGCTACATCGGTGAGCACGGGGTTGCTGTGCTTGAAAAAGACCATGTTAGCGGCCGACAGCATGAAGTTGTTGACTTGTACGCCTTTTTGTTTGGTCACTTTCTGGGGTGGGTCGGTGAAGTTGGCGGCTGTTAATTCCTGTTTCAAGAAGCTGGCACTGAGCTGCCCGACATCATGAAAGGTATGAACCACAAAGCTGGCTAATTTGGGCGAACCGGCGTTGTAATTCTTGAACGGTGTCAAGGCGATGAGTGCCTGACGGTTTTCTGGCGATTCACCGCTGACTTCGATACCGTGCCAAGCAAACGGCCCGGCACCAATTGGATTCTCGGTATTAAAGCCACTGGAACGCATTTCACCGGGTGCGATATCCTTCAGGAGGTGTTGCGGAATAATGCCATTTGTCATGTTATACGGAAATGATCCAAGCACACTGGGAAGCGTAAATGTCACAGTAGAATCGTCAACGGCGGCCACGACAATGCCCTGCCAGCTTTGGTTGAGAATCGACAAGGCGTCAGGATTTTGGATCATAGCGTAGGTGAACGCCACGTCTCGGGCTGTCAGTGGTGCGCCGTCATGCCAGGTGAGGTGGGGCTTTAGATTTACGGTGTAGACCTTGCCGGTCACGTCAACGCTGTAACCATTTGCCAAATCGCCGACGAGGCTATTGTTATTGTCATACTTGAAAAGACTGGCGAAGATGAGCCGCGAAACTGACTCGTCGACCTGGCTGCTGGCGTAGAGTGGATTGGCGTTCGTAAAATCGCCCAGGATTCCTTCAGTATAAATTCCTCCGGCAGTGGGTTGTAAGCTCTGAAAATAGCCATCGAGAGCCCGGATCTGACCGACCAGCGTGCCACAAAGCAACCCGATCAATAGTAGCCAAGTTATGACAAAGCGTCGAACTGCTGACAGCCGGTCAAGTCGTCTGAAAAAAAAGCGCTCCGAAGCATACTCGGCCCGAGTACCCAGGCTCTCGACCTGGTTGCGGCGGGCGCGGAATTTCCGCCGAATGAGAAGCTTAGTGGCGTGCAGCATAGGAAATTTATGAAAGAACGCTAAATATCAATGACAATGAAAAGAGCAACGCCGACACGACGGTCAGCTGGAAAATCGTCTTGTCGGTGCCACGTCGAGTAGTGTTAACTTCGGCCGAACCGCCGATACCGGCACCCAATGACGCGCCGCGTGTTTGCACTAGAATCAAAATTGTCATAAATACTGTTGATCCGATTGTTATATAGTTCCAAATTGTCATAAATATCTCCTTATTTTTTCTCTTCTAGGATTGCCGTCACCAGGTAGTTTACAAGGCCAATAATCATTCCCGCAACTATTGCCGCCCAGAAATTGGTGATTTCCAGTGGTGCGTAGAGTTTGCTGACCAGATAAACCATCAACCCATTGACCACAACCATGAACAAACCGAGCGTCACAAGTATAGCGGGCAATGACAGAATAACGACGATAGGTTTTATGATGACGTTTACAATAGCCAGTATCAAACCGGCGATAATAATGACCGCCAAACGATTCTGGTAATCAATGCTATGGCTGAGTAGCCCGGCAGCAATCCAAAGCCCGAGACTGGATACTACCCAGCGCATCAAAAATCGATAAAATGGCCGCTTCATTACTATGTATTGTAGCACGCGAACGGCCCGGAAAACAGGTTATTTGCGGGCGCGCACTCAGCCGAGCGTTTTGGGCAAGCGAGTGCTCAAGACATGATTGCCAGTCGGAGAAATCAACACGTCGTCCTCGATGCGTACCCCTATTCCCTCCTCGGGTATGTAGATGCCCGGCTCGCAAGTTACGACAGTGCCCGGTGCCAATGGTTGTTCATAATCACCGACGTCATGGACATCGAGACCCAGAAAATGCGACGTAGCGTGTGGAAAATATTTGCGAATAGCGTCCCGGTCGATAGACTTGATCAACTTCAATTGTTGCAATGTCTTACCCATATAATCTTCGACCGACTGCTCATAATCCTTAAGAAGTACGCCGGGATTCAACAAGCCCAACGCGTAGGCCTGCACGTCGAGCACGGCATCGAAAACCGCTTGGTGGCGCGCCGATGGCTTGCCAAATGCCCGAGTCCGGGTAATGTCAGCGGCATAGTGGCTGACCTCGGCACCGACATCCAAAATCACCAGCGTATCCGGCGCCAGCGGTGCTTCATTGGCAACATTATGCAGTGTAACTGCCCGCTTGCCACCGGCAATGATTGGCGCAAAGGAATGACCAGCAGCTCCACGGAAACGAAATTCTCGGGTCAGATCTGCTTCGATCTCATATTCGTTGTTGTACCCGGCAAATCGTGTCGGCTCCGTGAGTAGTTCGAGACTGTCCATAGTGATGTCTATCGCCTGCTGCAATGCGACTAGCTCAGCGGGTTGTTTGATTATCCTCAAGCCAGCCAGTTCACGACGAACGTCGATCAATTTTATATCGGATGCCGATTGGCGCAGAGCTTTGGCTAATCGTGAGTGGGACGGATTGGTATACATGCCGTACACCTCTATATAGCTCGGCGCAGCCGCTGGCGTCGCTAATTTGTTGGCAACTTTGGAACTACGAGTCAGTTTCTCCCAGCCAACTTTCTCGTCAATCACTAGTTTGATGCCCGATGCAGCCGTGAGCTCCGCCGTATCAATAGCCCCATCGAACACTTCTCGGCTGGCACTGCGGTTGGGCACTATCAGATATTCGTCAGCACCGTCCATCACCAGAGTTACATCCGGATCACCGATACCGGTCAAATACCAAAAATTGCTATCCTGATGAAAAGTAAAAGTACTATCGCCACCGCGCTGCAACAACCCATTGGCAGTCAAAACAATTGGCATGTCACCGTGAGCCGCCGCCACCGCATCGCGAAAACGACGCCGATTGCCTACAAAAAATTCAGCCGTAAAATGGTTATTCATCGATTATTCAAGTATAGCAAACTCTTAGTCTCAATTTCGACGTATTTTGCACTACCATAGCTCTACGAATCGACGAATTATGACAAATGCAGGCTCAGTCTCTCGACTCACATGCAACGAGCTTGTCTATAAAAATTTTCACAAATTTGACATTTAAGAGTACAATGAAAGTAGTATAAGAACATATTATTGATCTATGTATAGGAGCATGTTATGCAAGAGTTCAAACCAACACCCCAGCGCAGGCAAGAAGATAGATTCTACTCTCAAACAATCGACGAAGCACTCGCACAGACGCCCTTCCCACAACTACAGAAGTCAGGTGGGGGCGGAGGTTCAGATCCAGAAGAAACGCCTGGCGAAGTCGATGTTACCCTAGCCGATGAAACGAGGATTCTAGAAGACGCCAAGACTGTATTAGAAGCCTCGCAGCGCCCACTGCAATAGTCGATCTCAAGACGACGGTTCGAGGAATTTGCGGAGCACGGCTGCCTTTTTATCGCCTAGGCATGCTGCTAGCTCAGCTTCTGATGCAGCTGCGATGCCTCGCATGCTGCCAAAGGCCCGTAGCAGTTTACGGCGGGTGGCCGGGCCGACGCCGGGGATATCATCGAGCAGGCTGGCCGTCTGGCGTTTGACCTTGAGCACGCTGTGATAGCTGACGGCGAAGCGGTGCGATTCGTCGCGGATACGTTGCAAGAGCTTCACAAGATTAGTGCTGTGCGGCAGATTGACCAGTGTGAAATCTTCGCTTTCGGTCGTGAAGCCGCCGAGTTTGTGGAGATATTCTAGGTTGAGCATGACGTTGCTATAGCCGTGTTTGATGACTATTTGCTCTTCGCGCTTGGCAAGCCCGATCATCGGAATTGTTTCATTGCCACGTTCGTTGCGAGCGCGAGTCGCGGCATCGAGTTGGCCTTTGCCGCCATCGATCAACACCAGGCTCGGCTTGCCCCAAGCTTTGATATTCTTCTCGCTCAGCCGCCTAGACAGTGTCTCGTGCATATTATAAAAATCGTTATTGTGGTCGAGTTTGGTTTTGAATTTGCGATACTCAGCCTTATCACTGACGCCATTCGTGAAGACAACCATACTGGCCACAACATCAGTGCCGGACATATGCGAGATGTCGTAGCCCTCGATGCGCCGCGGAAAGCCGTCCAGCCCGAGCAGCTCAACCAACTCGTCCAGGGCGTGGTCTTTGCTGATGTCCATGAATTCTTTGTCGGAGAAGATGACAGCATGGCCGAGTCGCTGCATGGCCGTAAGTTGATTGCGAACGCGGGCCGCACTCTCAAAATCTTGAGCCCTCGCATGGGTCTTCATTTCCCTCTCCAGCTCATGTGTTATCGTCAACTTTTTTCCTTCGATATAGGCGATCAAGCGGCGCAAATTTGCCCGATAATCTTCGATCGACGTACGGCCTTCCTCCAGACCCGGATCAAGCCCCAGGTGATAATGCAGCGTCGCCCGCTTCTGCCCCGGAATCCGTCGGGTGGCATACGGGAAGATCCGGCGCAAAAACTTCAACGCGACCTTGATGCTGGCCAGATTGGGATATGGGCCGAAGTACCGGGCGCCGTCATCCAGAGGTCGCCGCGTCGTGCCCACTGTCGGATAATCGCTGTCATAATCAATTCGGATATAAGCCATCGCCTTGTCGTCGCGTAGCAGTATATTGTACTTCGGCATGTAGCGCCGGACCATTTCGGCCTCTAGGAACAGCGCTTCGATTTCGCTTTCTACAACCATCCAATCGGTGTCAGCTATCTCACTGACCAGCAGTTCGGTTTTGGCGTCACGGGCTCTAGATTTTTGAAAATATTGCCGCACTCGGTTGCGCAGCACGGCCGCTTTGCCGACATAGATAATCTCGCCGGCCGCGTCCTTATGGAAATACACACCGGGTTCGCGTGGTAAGTCCTTGAGCTTAAGTGCCAGGTTGTCTTTCATAGCTTGAGAGGGATGTTTCGGGTTCACTCCTATAGTATAACGCCTGTCACCGTACGAGTGCGGTTTCGCACATCGGGCAGTTCACTCGCTCCGCGCAACCGTCACAGACGACGATCAGGTCATTGCAGGTTTTGACGGCGCAATTGGTGTAGCGACTGGTTGGGCCGGCGCAATGGACACAGACGCCGATATCTTTGGCTCGGTCGGAAAATTTTACGCCCATACGGCCATCGAAAACGTAAAGTGAGCCTTCCCAGAGACCGTCATCGGCGTACTGCTGGCCGTATTTGACGATGCCGCCGTCCATCTGGTAGACCTCTTTGAAACCGCGCTTTTTCATGAGACTGCTGAGGATTTCGCAGCGGACGCCGCCGGTGCAATAGGTGACGACCGGTTTGTCCTTGATGTCATTGTATTTGTCGCCGGCTAAATCTTGCAGGAAATCTTTGCTTGTCCGGGCATCAGGCACGACGGCTCCCTTGAACTTGCCAACTTTGGCTTCATAAGTATTGCGGCCGTCGAAAAATATGACATCATCACCACGCTCCTCGACTAGTTTGTGGACGGCTGACGGTGTGAGGTGTTCGCCGCCACCGACCACGCCACCTGCATCGACTTGCAACTCATCAGCCACCCCAAATGCCACGATTTCGTCGCGTACTTTGACGGATAGTTTGGGAAAATTATCGCGCCCACCATCGCTCCATTTGTATTCAGTACCCTGAAAAGCCGTGAAAGTCTTCATTTCACGAACGTATGTTTTCAATGCCTTGATATCGCCACCAAGCGTGCCGTTAATGCCATGTACCGAGATAATGATCCGACCACGCAGCTCAAGCTTCTCGCAAAGTGCTTTTTGCCACAGTTTGACCGCTTGCGGGTCGACAATCGGCACAAATTTGTAATAAAGAATAATTTTCTGCATCTAACTAGCATTATACCTCAGTCGTGATGGTTTGCATGGGACTGTTCAACGTGTGACGAAAATGAGTGCAGTTACGACAAGAACGACGAGTAGAGTCATGCCGGCGACGGTGGCAATCTGTTTGTCGCGTATGGACTTCAACGTAGCGGCGTCGGGCGTCGGGCGCGGGCCGGTATAAGCTGTCGAGGTATTATTGGCTAGTCCTGACTGGCTAACCCGGGCCGAGCTCGAGCCGCCAGCTTCGTCCGTCGCATATGCGTCGCCACCGGCCATTGCTCCTACGGTAACACCGGATCCTCCGCCTCCGCCACCATTCACGCCACTCCCAGCCTGCTGACCGCTGCCGGCGGATTGACGCATCCGCGGGTCGCGCTCATATTTGAGTTCTTTTTCTTTGATTTCACGGCTAACGGCCGCACTGACATCGCCACCTTCCAAAAATTCAGCGACAACGATGCGCAATGAACGCTCGTCCAGGCTACCTAGCTGGACCATTTCCTTCAGGCTAACGCCGTGAACTTTGATCTTCTCGGCGGTTGCTTTGAGTTCTTCGTCAGTGAATTGCTCGGCTTTTTTGTTGAACGGGATGACTGTGGATCGTTCGGATTCCTGACGATAACGGTCGTGTATCAACAGTTCTACGGCAGGCAGTGCGGTTGATAGTGACTCACGCGAGTAAAGTTGGGCTGCAGCGGACATAGCCTCGGGTGCGGTCAGCGCGGCGGTCCGATTGGCAGCCTCGATATTCTGCATTACTGCGGCCTGAGCAACTATCCGCTCTGGATGTCTACTGGGTTGTTCGGTCGATACAGCTTCGGCTGTTTGCTTCGGAGAGAGTATGGACGGCGATACTTCGCGAGTGACGTTGGCCTTGGCAACTGGCTGCGCCATATTTTCGACGAAACGCCGGCGGTCGGCCGTACCGAGTACGGTTCGCATTTTTTCGCGCGCCATGGTTTTGATCTTCTGCTCTTTGGCCGTGATAGAATACTGTAGATTTTCGACTTGCTTTTCTAGCCCGCGGCGAACAGGTTTTGAGCGCTTCTCAGACTCTGCTCGACCGAGACGTTTACCTCGGCGGCGACCGAAGAAATATCCGACGAGTCCCCCGACAAGCAGTCCACGGCCAGCGCCGGCCCGCTCAGCGTGTGCCATATCTGAGGAAGAATAAGTATTATGAGCGGCCGCTTCATGGTCGGCAGCCCGCGGCGGCAACCCACCCGTGAAACTCGGGAATGCTGCTGGGCCACCTGGTCCAAATGATGGTCCGCCTGGTCCATACGGTCCATTTGGCGGTAAGTGTGACCCACCGCGTCCAGAGTACACCGGCGAAACAGGTGGTAATGGCGGATAACTAGCGGCGGTTTCCGCCCCATTGGACATAGGTATGGGCGTGAGTGGCTCGATCTCTTCTGTCGGGTCAACTTCGCCAGATGCTGCGGCTTCGGCAGACTCCACAAATTCACCACCCATAGCTTCCAAGTCTTCGTTCAATATGTCGTCGACCGACAGTTGCGACTGTTCGGCAGCACCTACAGCGTCAGGCGTCCTGGTATCCCTGTCGTCTGCCGCCGTCTCTGCGGCAACAGCCGGCGTCGGAAAGTCACGAATGTGTTCAGCGACAGTCTGTTCGGCAGCATCTAGGGCCTCACCGGCTGATTGCGCGCTATCCTCTCCGAGCTGGTCGTGCATAGTACGTAACAAAGCTACATCGGCAGCCACCTCGGCGGCCTCTGGAGTAGACTGCTGGTCGAGCGGAAGTTCGTGCAGCTGTCCGTCTGCCGCCGCCAAGCGTACTTCCGCAAAATCACGAGCTGATTGCTTTAATTCGGCCACTTCGGCCCGGCTCTGTTCGGTATCGGTGTCTAAAGCGATATCCTCGGCAGGCGTGTCAACGGTAGTTTCCCGTTCCGTAGCAAAAACAACACCAGAATCTCCATCGGCCAGCGATGTTTCCGTGGATATAGGCTGCGCGTCGTTCTTATCCGGACGAACCAATGAGTCATCTTCGGGCCTCTGAATGCCGAAGAGTGGCGTCTCGGGCTTCTTGGCGTCTTTGGGCCCGTCTCCCTCGCCAGTTATCTTGCGCCAGAATGATTCTGACCTGCTTTTGCGCTCCTGCGCTTCCCTCTTGAGCGCCTTTTCGGTGGCTATCCCCGCCAGAGCCGCCGAGGTAGCGGTCTTCGTCTTCTTCTTTGTAGTCTCATCACTATCATCATCGTCTTTCTCATGCGCAGACGATGATCCTGACGTAAACGATTCACTGGATGAAGATGATTTGTGTGCCATAGTTATAATTAGTGTAAGCGAAATGTCTCGAATATTACAATTTGCTTTTCCAAATCCAACAGTATAAGATGTTAAGTATTATATAGTAATTAATCCGGAGGCGGCAAAAATGTTCCATTCAATCACAGCTCTTTTCGATATCCACGCCGTTTTCGGGTTAGTTTACGTACCAGCGTATGCGACTCTACGGACGCGCTAATCTTTTCCCAACCCTTACAACGCAAAGTCTCTCAAAAAATTCAAAAACTAATTTCACGAATAATCTATGCACCTCTACGAGTTGCTATCAATCCATTGACACCCAATCAAACCATTAATCCTGGCGGCATCGACTGCCGACTATCGTTCAAGGAAAGTCCACCCTCCACAACAAGAAGTACACATCATGCAACAACCCACCGACAAACTCACCAAGCAAATATTAAGCCTGTATTGGCGCCATGCCTGGCGTTACAAATGGTACGTCATCGGCCTATACATCACCGTCCCGGCGGCCATATTTACATTTCGTTTTTTACCACCGCTGATCATAGCCAACATCCTCAAACGCATGAGCAATCACGATTACATCCCCGGGGATATATGGGGTAGTTTCGGGCCGCAGTTCGCACTATACACAGCATTGTCAGTGCTCGGCGGCATTTTGATGTGGCGGATCGCGATCATCCTGATTTGGCAATTGGAAATGCGCGTAATCCAAGATTTGCACCAAAAGGTGTTCGACCACTTGATGCGCCTCAGCGCCGACTTTCATGCCGATCGCTTTGGCGGTTCGCTCGTCAGTCAGGCCAACAAACTGGTCGGCTCATATGTGCGTTTGGCTGATGCTTTCACCTTTCAAACCGTCGCCCTTATCATGTCGTTCGTATTTACGGCCGCAATATTGGGCCGCCGAGCGCCAATGGTCGTTGCTTTTCTACTGATATTCTCGATAGCGTTCATGGTCAGCGCAGTCCTTATAACACGCTACGTGCGCAAACTCAACGCCATCGAGGCCGCGGCTTCAAACCGACAAACTGGCTTCCTGGCAGACGCCGTCACCAACATCATGGCCGTCAAAAGCTTCGCCGCCAGCCAACACGAGACCAAACGCTACGCCATGGCCACTTCGGTAACGCGCCAGGCCACCAATGACGTCATGCACGCTAGCATCAAGCGCGACATATTTTTCTCAAGCGCCACAACCACATTGGGATCAGTGTCAGTATTGTTGGCTATTGCCAGTGTTGTACTCTACGGAGCAGATATCGCTACGGTGTACTTGGTCGTAACTTACACAGGCATCATCAGTATCAACTTGTGGGACTTCAGCCAACAAACTCTACGCAGTTACAATAGGGCGCTAGCCGACGCCAAAGAAATGACCGAAATCCTAGCCATCGAACCGTCCGTCAAGGATCCTGTCGAGCCAGAAACTGTCCGCATAGGCCGCGGCGCAATCGAATTTCGAGATGTTCATTTTTCCCACGAGTCGGACGACCGCGAGCTGCTATTTGACGGTCTAAATCTGCGCATAAAACCCGGCGAAAAAATCGGCCTAGTCGGCCAATCGGGATCAGGCAAAACATCACTCACCAAACTACTACTCAGATTTACGGACATCAAGAGCGGAGAGATATTGATCGACGGTCAAGATGTTACGCACGTGAGACAAGATGATCTGCGCCGGCACATCGCCTACGTGCCCCAGGAACCGTTGCTGTTTCATCGCAGCTTGCTAGAAAATATTCGCTACGGACAACCCGATGCCGACGAAAGAACTGTCTACGCCATATCAAAACTTGCCAACACACATGACTTCATCCAGGAACTGCCAAAGGGCTATGAAACACTAGTCGGTGAACGCGGCGTCAAGCTGTCCGGCGGCCAACGCCAACGCGTAGCCATCGCCCGGGCGATGCTCAAAAACGCCCCAATCCTGGTGCTCGACGAAGCCACTAGCGCCCTAGACTCCGAGAGTGAAGTCCTAGTACAAGACGCCCTGTGGAAACTAATGGAAGGCCGCACCGCCATCGTCATCGCCCACCGCCTCAGCACCATCCAGCACATGGACCGCATCGTCGTCCTCGATCATGGACAGGTTGTCGAACAAGGCAGTCACCGCGAACTGATCCGAAGTGGCGGCACATACGCCAGATTATGGAGCCATCAATCTGGTGGATTCATCGAGGTCTAAATATGTGCCAATTTGCCCGCAACAAGTCTACAATAGGAGTAACGATATGACGCCAAAACCCGATAAACTCGTTTCCGATCGCGATACTTTGCGACTACTGTGGCGCGCTGCCATGCAGGAAAAAAAGTTGTTCTTGCAGTCACTGACCAACCCCGTTTCTGCCGTCTGTAACGGAGTAATAGTACCCTATTACATCAGCCGCATACTGGCAACAGTCGCGGTTCAGTCTGACTCAGCGGTTAATTATATGGCGCCGTTGATATTTTTTGCCACCGCCGGTATAGTACTCAACCGCTACGGATTCAGAAAATTAATGGCCTTTCAGGCAATAATCCAGAGCAACCTACAGACTGTCAGCCTAGAAGCCCTAATGAACCGAAGTGTTGGGTTCCATAATAACCGTGTCAGCGGCAAGCTGGTCTCGGACGCCATCGACTATCCAAACGCCTTCGGGACGATAAGCGGTGCATTTTTCATCAATATGCTGCCCTTCGTCGTCATCACACTATCCGGCATTGTTCTGGTAGTGTTGCACTCCTGGCAACTTGGACTAGCCTTGGCGGTGATAGTGTCGATTACTATCGGGCTGACTTGGCACGAAAGTCGGCGACGTTCCGTGCTGCGTGTCCATAGATTAGCAGCATCAAAAGCCGTCACTTCACATCTATCGGACGTCATCGTCAATACTCAGACAGTCAAGACATTCGCCCAAGAGGATTTCGAGATTGCACATCACAGAGAATTAAACGGCAAACTATCATTCCTTCGCCAACGCGACTGGCAGACGGCCGCCACCAAGGGCAACAACCGCATGGCAGCGCTGATGTTCATGCAGATCATCTTCGTGATGATCATCGTTCGGCAGGTTCACAGCAACCCGGCTATCCTGGCCATCGGCATTTTTGCGTTCAGTTATACCATCACCCTGACCAACCGACTTCTCGAGATCGGCACACTATTCCGAACTATCGAGGATGCCCTGCTGCAAGCTTCCCCAATGACGGAGATACTATTGGAGCAACCGGAACTGACCGACAAACATCAGTCAGGTGCACTCAAGATACGTGCCGGAGCGATCGATTTCCACAGTGTTGATTTCCATTATCCCGAGGCCAATGCCGCGCAAGCAGTTTTCGAAAACCTCAATCTGTCGATAAAAGCAGGCGAAAAGGTCGGGCTGATCGGCCCGAGCGGCGGTGGTAAATCCACCTTCACACGATTGTTACTGCGATTTGATGATATCCAGTCGGGCACAATCTCAATCGACGATCAAGACATCTCGACCATCACCCAGGCTAGTTTACGCCGCAGTATCGCCTATGTACCGCAGGAACCATTGCTGTTTCACCGGTCAATCCGTGAAAATATCGTCTACGGTCGACCTGACGCCAGCGACGATGAACTGATCGAAGCCGCCCGCAAAGCCTATGCCTTGGAGTTCATCGAGGCCCTGCCGCACGGTTTTGACACCATCGTCGGTGAACGAGGAGTCAAACTATCCGGCGGGCAACGCCAACGTGTTGCCATCGCTCGTGCCATCCTGAAAGACGCTCCGATCCTGATGCTTGACGAAGCCACCTCAGCGCTCGATAGTACCAGTGAACAGGTCATCCAAAAAGCCCTCGTTGAGCTGATGGAAGGCCGCACGACCATAGTCATTGCCCACCGTCTCAGCACCATTCAGCGGCTTGATCGAATCATCGTCCTCGACGACGGCAAGATCATTGAGCAAGGCAACCACGCAGCACTACTCAAAAAAGACGGCATGTACGCTCGACTGTGGAACCACCAGTCGGGCGGATTCATAAAAGAATAACTCTGGAGGGCTGGCTTTTCTCGGGGTTTGAACCCTAAGTTTTGTCTTCGAATTCTTTTTTGCCGCCTGGACGAATTTCGTCTGAGCCGCTGGTCTGATCGTTAGTGCGCACTTAGAATCAATTTACATGACTCAAAGACGATCTGGTGCGTTTGTGTATACGGTTGATCGGTGCTGGATAACAAAAATCTTCACTGTGTTATCTTCAATCCTGAGGACAATCCGATAACCGCCGACTCGTAATTTACGATAGCCTTTTAATGATCGACGTAGCGGTCTGCTGTATACCTCGGGTCGCGTCGTAAGCTTCGTTTCTATAGCGTGCCTAATCTCGCTTTTCCATGGCTCCAGAATACTGGGCAAATCCTCTTGCACTACCTCATCGGCATATATAATTTTGTACATCTAGTTACCAAACACCGAAGAGTGTGGGTGAAATATGGTAGCTTTATTGTCCCGACTGGCGGCAATTTTATCCCATATCTCGTCTTCTTCGATTTCCATGCCAATTTCCATGAGCCGAACCGCTTTGGTAGCCGCCGGCATCTGGTCTCGTTTAGCAATACCTAGCAGAGCCTTTTTCGTGTCGTCAGAGAGACTAATGTTTAGGCGAGATTTTGCTGTACTCATAGGTGTAGTGTATCAAAAGTGTATCACTTGTCAATGACAGTATTTTGCTGGGGGCCGTGTCACCAAAAAGACGACCACAATGGCCGTCTTTTCGATTAAACGCGCTAGCCGACAGAAGACTGAGCTGGACTAGCTTTTCTCGGGGCTTGAACCCTGAGTTTTGTCTTCGAATTCTTTTTTGCCGCCTGGACGGATTTCGTCTGAGCCGCTGGTCTGATCGTCAGACTCAGCCGAGCCATGTTCGCTGGCGACTTCGGCGGCTTCCCCACCAGTTGCCTCTTCGGCGTCACCACCGGCTGCATCGTTGGCAGCTGCTACGACGGTTGGGTCGTTGACGGTCACGATGACCTGGGCTGGATCAGTGACGATCTCAACACCGGCTGGCGCAACCAAGTCGCCGACCGTGATGTTGTCGCCAAGTTCGACGAGCTTCTCACCGTCATATTCAATTGAGTCTGGCAGTTTCGATGATACGGCACGGACCGTCACAACGCTAAGGTGTGGCAGAACCAAGAATCCATTGCGCTCGGCGGGAGAGGCTTCGTTGCCTTCTTCGTAGCGGGCGTGCAACGGTACTTCGGTTTCAACTTTTTCGGTATCTGATACGGCATTGAAAACAACGTGGTTCAAAGCCTGCCTGCGTGGTTCGAATTCGATGGTTTTGATCATGGCAGTATAGCTTTTGCCAGCGGCGTTAAGTTCGATCGGGTGATGCTTTCCAGCCTGTTTGTATGCCTTGGCGATCAGGCGAACGTCGCCCTGAATCAGCACGGAATCTTTGCCGTGATCATGGAGGACGGCCGGTACGATGCCGACTTTGCGTAAGTGCCTGACGGCCTTGCCTTCAACAGTGCGAGCTTCGAGAGTTAACGTGATTTTATCTTGTGTCATAGGGTATCCTTTACCGAATTACTCGCCCCAATTGTTTGCTTGGGCTACCGTAGTAGTGTTATTTATAAGTGCAATGCTTCTATTTTAACAGATTCGCGCTACATTTCCACCCCAATTCTCAATAGACCCTAACCTGTCGAGTATTTACCCGTCTGAAATACACCCTCCAGTCCCAGACTTACGGTCTTGATAGGAGCTTTGCAACGGGGACTATAAATAGATGGGGTTAGGGGTAGTATCGACGATAATCCGAGGTTCAGGCTCTGGAGGCTGATGCTTTAATGCTTCTGTGCCTATCTCGACTCGGCGCGTTCTAACCGGTGTTAGTGTGTAGTCAGAGCCTAGGAGCTGGCTAGGACTAGCCGGTTCGATAACTTCGCCAGTTTCATCTTCTAATCGTCGACAGAGCACTACCTCTTGCACGGCACGACCGAGGGCATTGACGCAATTTCTCAGTGTATCAGTGTCGCAATTTCCACAGCTCATTCGACACTCAGACTGTCGATCTGTTTGGTCCGAAAACGTGGCCGTAAAGTTACAATCAGCTCCAGAACAACTTGTGCGTATGTCATCTTGAGCATAGGTAGCGAAATTAGCTAGACTTTCCCACTTTTCGACAATCAAGTCAGCTGCACCAAGCTTAAGTCCTATAGTTGCAATCTGTTTTGGAAAACTAAAACTTGACGAGTCGATTCCCTCTCCGACATTCATAAGATAATTCCTCGCATTAAATACGTAATTTATTATACTACCACTTGCAGAATGAACAATACGCGTACCTGCTCCCCCCGGCTCCCTAGATCCCATCCCGAAATGGTCATTTCTGTTGCCTTTGATACAATACTGCTATGAGACAGACTGAATTACTTGCTATCGGTGGTGCTTATGTCGACATAAACTGCGCCGGTTTTCCCTTTGACGAGCGAGGTCTTCGCCCCGAAACCGAAGTTGTTGGTAGTGACTACATGCTTGAGCTCGGAGGTTCTGCCGTCAATTTTGCGAGGCTGTGTAGCTCACTCGACCTTCCAGCCGCGTTTGTCGGCAAAATTGGAAACGACAAGATGGGAACAATTTTGTCTGACTTGCTCGAAAAAGCCGGGGTACAGCCCGAACTAATCATAGACGGCGCTGCTGTAACCAATGTGGGTTTCAATATGGTCAACCCAGCAGGAAAGACAATCATGGCGGTCGTCGGTAGCGCCAACCAATCACTGACACCGGATGAGGTTCAAGAGCGCGCGTCCGAACTATTACCGAATTGTAATTACTTGTTTATTGGGGGCTGCTTCAAGCTGAAAAGTTTGATGCCAGCTTTTGTACAATTGGCGAAGCAAGCTAGAGATTCTCATACAAAAATCGTATTAGATCACGCTCGACTAAGCGAAAGCGTAACCGACGAGGAAAAAGAGACAGTCCGACAACTCGCCGCTATTGCCGACTACTACCTGCCAAGCGCCGATGAGTTTCAACAACTATGGGACGCTCCGTCAATCGCTGATGGCCTTCGCTCAATCGCAGGAAAACATGAGGGAATCATTGTGGTTAAAGATAGTGAACGTGGCGCGATTACCCTCATCGACGAAAAAGTAGTAACTGTACCGGCCTACAAAGTTCAGCCTATTCACACTGTCGGTGCAGGAGACAGCTTCGATGCTGGTTTTATAGCCGCCCAGAGTCAAGGTATGGGATTGCTAGATAGCATACAGTTTGCGTGTGCTACCTCTGCGCTCAAGATTTCTCGACCGACACTGCCGACTTATGAATCGGTAGAATCGTTTATTGCACACCACGCCGGCTAGCACTTCGGAACAACTTTCCGTTTCATCTCCAAACTGAGAATACTCTGATTGGACTTATGCTGTCATTTCCGCTAACCTAAACGTATATGTTTGGTGCCGGATTGACCGATTTTATTATTACCAGCGGCTTGTTCGTAATCGCAGCTACAGTATTCATCGAGTGCGGTTTTTTCGCTGGATTCTTTTTGCCGGGCGACAGTCTGTTGTTCTTAGCTGGGTTCATCGCCGGACAAGGCACGCATAACATCGTCGTGACAATCTTGGCAATCTTCCTAGCAGCAACGCTCGGTAATATCACCGGCTACCATGTCGGCCACAAGGCCGGCCCACGCCTATTCAGTAAAGATGATGGCTTTTTCTTCCAAAAAGATCACATACTACAAGCTCAGCAATTTTATGCCAAACACGGCGGCAAAACACTCATCCTAGCTCGCTTCGTACCTGTTATGCGGACCTTTGCGCCGCTCGTTGCTGGTATAGGCAACATGCCATTCAACAAGTTTCTGGCATATAGCACGGCCGGCGCAGCGTTATGGTCGATTCTTATCACTTCGCTCGGATTTTGGGCTTTCCGCGTCCTCGGACACCGTATAGACATCGAGAAGTACGTCATGCCAATAGTCCTCGCTATCATGGTCATATCTATCGGCGGCAGCATACTGCATACTCTCCGCGAAAGCCGCAAACACCAGAGCAAGGTCAACGCCCGCGAACTCGCAGCTAGCCAAGCCGAAGCCGACAAGCACATCGACTAAGTGCGCGCACTAAGAACATGTCTGGGTATTCCGCATACCGCTTGTTGAAAATTGAAGACTATTGATCCAAAAAGGGAAGATTTGGGTGGTCTGGTAGTGCGTCAATAAAGCCTTAAAGGCAATAGAGCAGTACGAGACCACCCGCGAGGAAGGCCACTCGGCTAGACAAAATTCGTCTATAGACGAGTGGCCGTTCCCCGGGATGATCAACTGATGCTTGAGTTAAGCCGAATCACCGTTCCATTCTGCTCAGCCGAAGCTAGAGCGGGTAGATCTGCAAGTCAGAACGCGGCGTTTGCCGGGTCTGCGTGGCTGATCGCCGATGGGACGAAGTTGCCAGAAGCCGAAGATCAGACGTTGACGCCGTAGTCCTCTGCGATCCCCGCGAGGCCGTTGGTGTAACCCTGGCCGACAGCCCTGAACTTCCACTCATCACCGTTGCGGTACAGCTCCCCGAAGACCAAGCCAGTCTCGGTGCTGGAGTCCTCGGACAGGTCGTAGCGAGCGATCTCGGCGCCGGTGGCCTCGTCGACGACCCGGATGAAGGCATTGCGAACCATGCCGAAGTTCTGGCCGGTCTTGTCCGCCTCGTAGATAGTGACCACGATAACGATCTTGGCGCAGTCAGCCGGCACGTTGGCCAGGTTGACCCTGATCTTCTCGTCGTCACCATCGCCCACACCCGTCAGGTTGTCGCCACCGTGCTTGACCGAACCGTCGACACTGGCTTCTCTGCCGTAGAACACGAAGTGCCCGTCAGAAAGAGCGTTGCCGTCAGCGCCACAGAGGATGGCCGAGCCGTCTAGGTCGAACTCCTTGCCATTCGTGGTACGAGCGTCCCATCCGAGTCCGACGGTGACCGCGGTGAGCCCGGGGGCCGCCTTGGTCAGACTGACGTTTGCGCCCTTCGTAAGAGAAACAGCCATAGTAATGGTCCTACTTTCTTGGAACGGGAGAGCTGTGAGGCTCTCAGTTGATTGACACACCACAAAACGCGGATAGTCAGATCAAATGGTACATTACCGTTGACAGTGTGTCAACATCTACTCTTATCTAGGAGTTTATCGGTTTATACCCAGTCATAACTTCAAGGAAAATTGTGTTGCATGCGCCTCGTCCGGTAAAAAGAGAGAAGATCTCTCAATTAGTTACCGGACGAGGGCGCAGCAACTCACAGAGTCAGTGACTCAACTCCGTTTGGAGGAACTACTTGTACGCGTTGCGCGGACCGGCGTCCATGATGACGGTCCCGTCACGGTTGACCTTCGGCCGGTTCTCGCTGTTGGGTGAGCTGTAGAGCTCAACGCCATCGATGACGACCTGGTTGCCATCTTGGCGGATGATCGCCGGGACGCAGGTGTAGACGTGCTTGTTGTCGTTGGCGTTCACCGAAGAAATGACGACGACATCGCCAGCACCGTTGTTGACCTCCAACGAGACTTTGTACTTGTAGAACGATCCGGTGCCATTGGACTGCGCCGAGTAGGCGTAGGGCACCACCGCGACGATGTCCGGGTTGAGCCTGATCTCGACGATCTCCTCTGCCGTTCCCGAGCTGCCTGCAGCGCGACCGACGTCACCCAAGTGCTTGACGGCACCGTCACGGGTCTGCTGCTGGTAGCGAGCGTCCTGCTTGGTACCGAACATCGACACCGTCTCGGTGTGCCCGTCCTGGTAGACGACGTCGGCCAGCAAGTCGTAGTCGGTGCCTGAACTCCAGCGCGTGACGACCTTGACGAGCGGCGTCTTGTCGAGACTGATGCGATCGCCCTTGACAAAGCTGATCGCGCCTGCACTGGCCGCCGGAGCGGGAGGAGGGGTATTGACCTTATCAAAGAGTCCCATGAGGGGCTCTCCTTTCTGTGAGCTGCTTTCGCATTGCTGCGACCACACTCTTGTGAGTGGGTATAAAGCGATAAATTTGTTTGTTAAGTTGCCTGCGCCAATAGAGGCTCGCAAATTCTAATAACTATACAGCTATTCGGCAATATGTCAACCGTGCATGCAGTATCTACTCACCACCCCGAGCACCTCAGGCGCTAGCCTGAAGTGCGTTCTGGGGTATTTGCTTGGCTTTGGGTTTGAGTTTAGGTCTTGTTTTAGGC
>JAYTAB010000039.1:0-7705 GCA_043737735.1 Candidatus Saccharimonadota bacterium
TTCTCATATGTTTTTTCATTGGCACCCCTCCCTAATTAAGAGGGAAAGTTTACCAAGGTACTAGGGGGTTGTCTGTGAGATTTTGTCAGGCTCTAAGAAAGGAGCTTAAACATAACCGGCATGGAAGGCCATCGTGCAAACAATGTCAACGAACGATCTACGATTCGTTGCGAATTTTCATCCAGAGTTTTCCTAGTTGGTTCTGGCCACTACCGTCCTTGCCTTCGCCCCAAAAGTAATCCGTTGGTGAATCCTCGACAATATCTTCCGTTCCGGTCTGCCCTAGAACCTCGCGAACTTCTTCATGCTGAGCTAATTTAGCGCGCAGCACCTTTTCCATAATCTCGACTTTCTTCTTGTCCCATTTTGGGTCACGCGCAGAGGAGTATGTTTTATTAGCAAGGATTTTGGCTTGCAATGGGCTGTGGGCTTGGCGAATCGCCTCCTTCCCGTCGTCGTCTGTGCATTTTGCGGCCTGGTAGGCATGTTCCGAAGTTGGGTATAGTTTACCCTCAAACTTTACCGCGTGAGCTGAAAAGTTATTAAGCGAGTAAAATTTGGGAAAATAAAAGTTAATAGCCATAGGTTGATTATAGACCTAAAGAGTTTTCTTCGCCGAAAATTAGTGTAGCTATTTGGGTTTGTTGCTTCTGTTTCTGGCGTAGGGTGTAGTAAATTTTATCTGCAATTAATTTGGCTTGAGCGCGATGCGTTTGTTATATGTTTTTTATCAGGTATTAATCAGGTGCTCTGAGCCTCCGACATCAAGAGCTCGGGGTGCGGGCGATTGGTATTTGGGGTATAATACATATTAACTACCGGAGAGGGTATTAGAGGTACTGATAATGGAGGGTATACTTATGACAGACGACGTAAAGAAGACTACAGACGTGAGCGATGATACATCAGTTAACGCTACTAGCACAACCGACAAGGCTGAGCAGGTGACGGCCTCGGCTGATAAACCTGATAAGCCTAACAAGGCCGACAAGGCTGAATCGGCTAAAGCCACCAAGGCTGCGGCGGCAGTCTCAGAAGGCAAGAGCAAAGCTCTGGGTCTGGCGCTAGAGACCATCGAAAAGCAATTTGGCAAGGGCTCTATAATGAAGCTTGGCCAATCGACACATATCAATGTCGAAACAGTCCCGACGGGTTCACTGTCACTCGACATTGCGCTTGGCGGTGGAATCCCGAAGGGTCGCATCGTCGAGGTGTATGGGCCGGAAAGCTCCGGCAAGACGACGCTGACACTGCACGCTATCGCCGAAGTTCAGCGCGCTGGCGGCACGGCGGCTTTCATCGATGCCGAGCACGCGCTCGACCCGACCTATGCCAAGCGCATCGGGGTAGATACCGAAAACCTACTGCTTAGCCAGCCCGACAACGGCGAGCAAGCCCTAGAGATAGTTGAGACACTAGTCCGCTCGAACGCTGTTGACCTGATCGTCGTCGACTCCGTCGCCGCCCTCGTGCCGCGCGCTGAGATCGAAGGCGACATGGGCGATAGCCACATGGGCTTGCAAGCCCGTTTGATGAGTCAAGCACTGCGCAAACTTACCGGTGTCATCAGCCGCTCGCACACCACGGTCATTTTCATCAACCAGATTCGCATGAAGATCGGTGTCATGTTCGGCAACCCCGAGACAACCACAGGTGGTAACGCCCTCAAATTCTACGCCTCAGTCCGTATGGACATCCGCCGTATCTCACAGATCAAACAAGGCGACGCCGTCATTGGCAATCGCACTCGCGTCAAGGTCGTCAAGAACAAGATCGCGCCGCCGTTCCGCGAAGCCGAGTTCGACATCATGTACAACCAAGGCATTTCACGCTCCGGCGACATCCTTGATTTGGCCGTGAACCACAACATCGTCGAAAAAGCCGGCGCCTGGTTCAGCTACAACGGTGCCAAGGTAGGGCAGGGCCGCGAAGCCTCCAAGAACTACCTGATGGAAAACCCAACCATCATGGAAGAAATCGCCGCCAAAGTCCGCGAGAGCGTCGTCAAGGAGTAGGTGTGACTGCACGAGCACAAGGCGGGATTCGGCAGGATTGTAGCTATCATCTGACGCGACGCACTCAGAGACAAAGAAAATGAAAATCACCGCCATCAAACAACAGGTCAAGCGTGCCGGGCTGTACTCTATCTTTGTGGATGAGAAGTACGCTTTTTCGCTCAGCGAGGGGGCTCTGCTCGACCAGAAGATACACAATGGTCTGGAAGTCGGCCCCGAGCAGCTGCAGGCCTACAAGGACACGTCCAAGCTCGACAAGGCATATAGCCTAACCCTGGCATACGTGGCGCGGAGGCTAAGGAGTGAGTGGGAGCTGTGGGATTATTTTCGCTGCAAGGAAATCGACGAAGATGCTGGCGAGCAGATTTTGGAGCGGCTGCGTGGATATGGCTATGTCAGCGATCTGAATTTTGCTCGAAGCTGGGTCGACAATAGGCGGACTCTTAAATCTGTTAGTCGGCGACGGTTGATGCAAGAATTACGTCAAAAACACGTCCCAGACGACATTGTCCGACAAGTGCTAGAGGATGACGAAACGACCGATCTCGAGACGCTCAGACAATTGGTGATTAAGAAGCGGACCCAAAGCCGTTACCAGGACCCGAAAAAGCTGATGCAGTATCTGGCTGGCCAGGGGTACGGTTACGACGATATCAAGCAGGCTCTCAAAACCGATGATGAGACTGACGAGGTAGACGACTAGGAATCCACTAGCTCTACTCTAGGCTGTCACTGCGCTAGCATGAGCTGGTGTACCCTGTAATAAGTCATTGATAACGACTCGCTTCGGTGTGATCTCCTGAATCTGATTTCTGTCGATACTCAGGCTGCCAGTGGTCAGGCTTTTGAGTATAGATTGCGGTGAGGCGTAGAGCTTCTGGATGTACATCGTCGACGTCTCGAAGGCATAATCGCTGACTTTGCCGACTTTGTCATGACTGACAGTCTCGACCGGTTTACCGATCAGCTCAAAATCCATTTCGAGTATTTTTTGCAACCGAACTAGCTCCGAAGGGTCGGACAGGGCGTCGGAATCGTTGACGACAACGCCTTGCGGTAAGATGTCGCGAATGTCTTGGTACAACAACACTGTTTGTTTTTTCTCGTTATACTCGTTGCAATAAAAGCCCTCGATCTTCAGATTGTCGGGGTTAATAATAGGAGAAATAATCTGAGCAATCGGACTGCCGGTGCGGAGTGATAGTACTTGGCAGTTCTGCATAGTTCCGGAGAGTTGCAACATGTTTACAGTATAGCGCGAAATATCATTTTTCGTTTTATAACGGGGTGGATTGTTGTAGAAAAATGATATAAAAAACGCTACTGCTTGCACTGTCATCGACTGCTATTTATTATGTCCGAATGTACCGGGTAACGCGACGTTTGAGGGTCGGGATCGTGACCGCACTATGTGTGTTATTGGGGGCTTTTCCAGTGTATGCGTCGGCAACGACCGCCCCCGTTCTGACCGTGGTTGACACGCCCGACGTCTTCATCACAGAGTTCCAAACCAATGGTGGCAGTGCATTCCAGGAATTCATTGAGCTCTACAACGCGACAGATCACGATATACGTCTCGACGATGGCGTAACTCCCGAGGGTGCAGAGTGGAAAATCCAGTTTTTTAATTCGACAAGTGTGAAGTCTGGTTCACCGACCTGGACCACGACGGCTACGGCTAGCAATTCGATCGCTCTGAGCGGGGTGATATCGGCACACGATTATTTCGTGCTGAGTAGTACCGGGTATGAACCGGGCGACGCTAGCCCTGACCAGTTTTACGAACCAGCCAGTTCGCATCAGATGACCGATACCGGCGGCGGTTTGCAGTTACTGAGTAGCACGGGATCGTTGACGGAAGCAAGCAGTGTCCATGACCGCGTCATGTGGCTCGATCCGGCGGCGAATCCGGTCATGCCGAGCGGCGTATTGTCGAAGCCAGGGACGGGCAGAAGCCAACAGCGCCTGCCAAATGACGACGATGAGTATGTCAATGTCGATGGTACTCTGACGGCATTCGCACCGAAGGACGACATCACTCCGTTGGCCGCTTGGCTGCCCCCTGCGCCGATTCCGACTCCAGAGACGGAGTCAACACCGGCGGAAACTTCAACTGACGACCCAGAGGCTGACATTGTAGAGGATTCATCTGCTACGACGACCCTGTCGCCGGACGATGTCGCCGACAATGCCGATACGGTGACCCCTATGATAACCGAGTTGTTGCCTAACCCGGCTAGCCCGCAGACCGATGCAGCCGATGAGTACATCGAGGTGTACAACCCCAATAGCACGGCTTTTGACCTCAAGGGGTACGGCCTGGAAGTCGGCACGACGACCCTACACAAATTTACTTTCACGGATAGTCTGGTCGTTCCTGCTATGAGCTACATGGCTTTTTACTCGGACGATACACATCTGTCGCTAGCAAACGCCGGGGGTCAGACGCGCCTGAGAGGTTTGGACGGCTCTGTAGTCAGCGAAACGACAGCCTATGATACGGCCGACGCCGACGCTTCGTGGTCACTAGCGGACGGCGTTTGGCAATGGTCGACAACACCAACGCCGGGCGCGTTCAATTTGATTACTACTACGCAGGAGCCAACCGCAGCCAAAGCAGCCGCAGCTGCGGCTGCCGCCGCCAAGGCCCCGGCAAAAGCCGCAGTAGCCAAAAAGGCAACAGCCAAGGCCGCTACTGCCAAAGCCAAAGGCACGACGACCACCAAAAAGGCGGCGGCCAAAACATCGACCACGAAAAAAGCCAAAGCAGCCAAGCCGGCCAAGATTAGTACGACCGCCAGCGTCAAGCCAAAACCGCCGATTCACCCCGGTATACTTGTCGCCGTGGCCATCTCTGCGGTACTATACGGATTGTATGAATACCGTCATGACATATCGAACAAATTCGCCCAGCTCCGAGAAAACCGAGCAGCTCGCCGCGCTGGTAGGGGCCAGACTGCGTGGCGGCGAGGTTATAGCCCTGAATAGTGACCTCGGCGGCGGCAAGACTGCCTTTGTTCGCGGGCTCGCCAGAGGCATCGGCAGTACTGATCATGTTTCCAGTCCGACTTTCACAATCGGCCGCCAGTACAAGGGCCGGCAGCAGGGCACCGTAGGGGCTCTGACGATCCACCATTTCGATTTTTATCGTCTCACCGAGCCAGGCCTGATGACACTCGAGCTGAGCGAAACTTTCGAGGACCCATCAGCCGTCGTCGCTATCGAATGGGGCGACATCGTCGAAGGTGTTTTGCCTGATACCAAAGTGACGATTCAGATCACCCGCACTGGCGAAAATGACCGCGAGTTGATCTTCGGATATCCGGAGAGCTTGTCGTATCTTATCCCGCAGGACAATAACGAGGGTGCTCCATGTTGATATTGACAATCCGTACCGACAAACCAGAGGCCGAGATCGGTCTGAACGAGGGCAATACCCGGCTTGCATACGAGACCTGGGCGGCCCATCGTCAACTAGCCGAAACGCTCCACGTCAAAATACGAGAGTTGCTACAGAACAGCGGACGGCAGGTGCATGACATAGAGGCCGTGGCTTGCTATGCCGGACCAGGTAGCTTTACGGGGCTTAGGATTGGCCTGAGCGTCGGAAATGCTTTGGCGTACGCGCTGGACGCGCCAATCGCAGCCGAGACCGGTGATGATTGGTTGGCACGTGCTGCGGCGCGCTTGATGTCACATGACGTCGACGAGTTGGCCTTACCCCAGTATGGCGCCGATGTACACATTACACTCCCCAAGAGCTCTATTCCGCCCAGGGCCCCCAAATAGCGAAAGATTGGCAGTTTGCGATGTAACAGCGTATAGTTTGTGGTAGGACGAGCCACCTATTTCTTGTGGGGGCATCCATCCTGACGATATATTCTCTACTATTACCATGACCCCATTTCATATCTTATCTCTGCTCTGCGGCCAAAACAGACGGAAGTCTATCAGCCTTTTGCTTCGCAGCATACCTACGGGTATGCTTTGTCACAAAAAACTGCTAGCTTTCTCGCCTATTTTGCCCTCGAACTCAGAGAAAGACATGAAATGGGCTCAATAACGAAATTCGATTTTCAGATGACGGACCCATATAACGAGCTAGTGAAGTGATAGCGATTGCTCATCGTATTGGCGAAATCGGCATCTGGACTGAATAGAAAGGGACCAATAATGGATCCAATTACTATTATCTTAGCTCTAGTTGGGCTAGGTGCAGGATTCGGAGCGCACACTGTTCTGAGCAATAAGAAAGCCGGTTCGGCCCGCCTAGAGGCCGACAAGGAACAGGAAAAGGCTCACAAAGAAGCTGAAAAAACAGTGGCCAAAGCGCGTGAGGAGGCTGGCAAACTGGCTGACGAAGCCCGCAAAGACGAGCAAATCCGTCGCCGTGAGCTCAAAGATCTCGAATCTCGAATCATCACCCGTGAGGAATCGCTCGACAAAAAACTCGATGAACTCGACAAACGGACAGTCAAACTGAGACACAGCGAAGATGAAATTGAAAAACTCAAGAATGAGATTCGTGACATCCGGACTCGCCAGCAGGAAAAGCTGGAGAAGGTTGCCAAATTGAGCAAGGAAGACGCTGCTGCCAAATTGATGCAGATGACCGAGCGCGACATTAGCAACGATCTTGTCGGTATGATCAACAAATTGCAAAACGAAGCCCGCGACAACGCCGAGGAAAAGGCCGCGCTCATCATAACGACCGCCATGGAGCGCATGTCCAGCGAAGTTACTGCCGAGCGCACAGTCACTAGTGTCAAGCTGGAAGACGAAGAGATGAAGGGTCGCATCATCGGCAAAGAAGGTCGCAATATCCAAGCACTGCAGCGCGCCACGGGAGTCGACATAATGGTCGACGACACCCCTGGCTACATCGTGCTGAGCTCATTTGATCCGATCAGACGTGAAGTCGCCCGCCAAGCTCTCGAATTACTTCTGAAAGACGGTCGTGTTCACCCTGGGCGTATCGAAGAAGTCGTCGAAAAGGCCCAGAAAAATGTCGAAAAAGATGTCCTGCGAGCCGGTGAAGACGCTGCCCGCGAGGTAGGAATCATCGGCATACCGAAAGAAATTCTGCATTTGCTCGGCGAATTACGATTCCGTACCAGCTTCGGCCAAAACGTCCTCAAGCACAGCACCGAAATGGCTCATATCGCCGGCATGATCGCCGAAGAAGTTGGTGCCGATGTCAAACTCACCAAATACGCCACTCTTGTACATGATCTAGGCAAAGCCCTAACTCACAAGATGGAAGGCAAACACCACCACATATCCGGCGAAATGCTACGCAAGTACGGCGCACCCGAGGCCGTAGCCCAAGCCGCCGAACAGCACCATGACGATGTCGAAGCCACCACTGTCGAAGCTTTGATTGTCCGTGTCTGTGACGCCATCAGTGCCTCACGCCCTGGTGCACGTAACGTTTCAGCAGAGAACTTCGGTGAACGCATGCGCGACCTCGAAAACGTCGCCAATGGCTTCCCGGGCATCGAAAAGTCCTACGCCATCTCTGCCGGTCGCGAAGTTCGCGTTTTCGTCCGACCACACCAGGTCGACGACCTAACTGCTATCAAACTAGCCCGCGACATTGCCACCAAGATCGAGTCCAGCATGCAATATCCTGGCACCATCAAAGTCAACGTCATCCGCGAAACCCGCGCCATCGAATTCGCCAAATAACA
>JAYTAB010000040.1:0-12973 GCA_043737735.1 Candidatus Saccharimonadota bacterium
AAAACCCAGGCAAAAGCTTCTTTGAAATTATGTTACCGCTCATCCGGGAAGTTCAGGCCAAGACTAAAACAAGACCTAAACTCAAACCCAAAGCCAAGCAAATACCCCAGAACGCACTTCAGGCTAGCGCCTGAGGTGCTCGGGGTGGTGAGTAGATACGACGTTTTGGAGTGTATCTCATATACGTATATTTTATAACTATATGCCGTCGTAATCTGTTGTGATATACTCAATCTGGTCATCTAACAATAACCGAGGGTGATTAGCTCAGTTGGCTAGAGCATCTGTTTTACACACAGAGGGTCGGGGGTTCGAGTCCCTCATCACCCACCATAAAGACATTTGGCATAAATGCCAGTCGAAATATCTGATTTATATCTGGTATTAGGCTGGCATTTTGTGTTCCATCTTTTATTTCTTGGTAGGTTGGAACCTTATCGAAAATTACCCCTAAATCCTCGAGCGGGAGTCCGTAGGTATCGTCGGCCACTGTAAAGCGAACATTAAACTCAGCTATGGTCGGGTACGGCAGCCCTCTCTTCAATTCGTTTGGGTCTAGCTTATCCAAAGCGCACATGCTTGCTTCGTGCTTACAGGTCTGCTATACCATTACTCATGAATAACCCTGATCGCTACGAGCGCGCGAAACAAGCCCACGCTAAACAATCAAAGGAAGCGGAGCGCCGCGCGGCGTCATTGGCAATCACTGAAGCAGCACGGGTGCACGCCGATAACGAACAGAAGGACAAACAACGAGACCTCCTGACTAAAGAGTTGTGTCGATATGCTGACGCTGCTCTCGAAAGACTTGACCAGAATGGCTTCCCAGGTATTGAGACCGTTAAGGTAAGTAAAAAGGCGTTGTTCGGTAGGTATAGATACTACGAGACTCAGAAGCCTGGCTGGCACCTAACAGATACTGACTTTATCTATACAATCCGTGGCGATGAATGCACGGGTATTCGTCGGTGGTATCTTTTGGGCGACGGAACATTCGCACAGGCGACTTACGGTGTTGCCAGACAAATGCATGCTGGACCACCGGAACCGGTCTTAGCAGGCGTAATACCGCCTGAAAATATAGTTGACGATGATAAAACTCATATGCTAGTTCTTAAAAAACTGTGGGAATTGGCTGGTTCTCCCGAAGTCATTTGATTGCGTCGCCCTGCGCTATGACCGTCGATTATGCGGCTCTCGCATCACGACGCCGGCGCGCGTGAGATGTGTATGAATCGTCTCCTGGTGGTAAAGTAGCTGAATTTTTGATGTCTGATTTACCGATGATTATCCACGGTGCTGACGGAAATGGAGCATCGCTATTCTCAATAACCATGGCAGCCAATTTCTTCAAGCAAGGCTTCAATATTCTGCTTATGTCTGGGTACCAGATGGCTCGTGACGAGTTTTGCGAACAGACTTTAGTCGAAGGCTCAATACTTCTCAACGATGAAGCAATGGTAGATAAAGCATTAAACTGTCGAGTTGTGTTTGTGTCCAAGGAAGGGCCTGCGCTTTTTTTGTTGAAGCGATGAAGCGTATCGCCAATGTAGAGGGCTGGGTCGTCTTTCTCAAAAATATAGAGCTTCTTGACGCTACAATATTTGAAAGCATTCTCGGAAGAAAGAATCTTATACTAGCAGGAGATGTTGACCGCTGTACCTTTGATTTAACAGCATATGTAGCTAACTCGTCGACTAAAATAGTTTTCACGAACTCCGATATTAACCCAGAACTAAGTATCCCAAATCTTCCTAAATACTCAGGACTATTAATAGGATCGGCGAAAACTGGGCAGGTGACAGTAGGATAATGCGACTGGGTGACCGTACTATACATAGGGATTGAACTCATTTATCTCGAGCAGTTTTGAGTACATCAGCACCAAGCTAGCTTCAATTGTGTTCCAACTAACGTCGCTGTAGTCCACCAGTTTAGTTATCAGATAAGAAGATCATCAGTATGGTGGTCTTCTTTCTTTTTGAATTGAATTCGTATCTGTTGCATGGGTTCGTGTCCTTTGTGACTGCATGTATTCATATGTATGCAGCTAAGGTTAAAGGTCGGACTTTGGAATGAAGCTATACCATTTGAATGGCGTGGGTAGGCTATAATCGTAAGCAGTATGAAGCAGCTATACAATTTAAAACCGTCGCTACCGTATCTTTTGCTTTTCGGCATATTCCTAACTATGTACGCCTGGAGAGCTACAAGTGTGCTCTGGTTCACACCAATATCGAGCCATATATCAAATTTCGCCATTATGGGCGGAGCGATAATGTTGCTAATTGGCACGAGGGACTTTGAGCTCAGGACTTCTAGGAATAAAGTTCTGCAAATTCTAGTAACCTTTACGGTTGCAAATCTTGTTCTTGAAACATTAAACATAGGTGACCTGAATCTGCCAGGTCTTACATTTCGATCGTTCAACACGCCCGATATACTCGATGCCTTGTATGGCATAGGTGCGATCACGCTTATTGCTCTGGTCTACGGACGACGCACGCACATGTTTGGACACTTCGTTAAAAAGTAACATTGTCCACCTCCTCGTTGGGGGCGATGATATTCTTGCCATCGTACCTAAATCCTAGGTCACGCATTTTGGTGTACGTCAGTATCAAACTAGCCTCAACGGTGTTCCGTCTAACTTCGATATTGTCCACCAACACAAGGAGGTTCCTACGGGAGCCTTTTTGTTTTGCTTAGAATCTGCTTTTACAGTGGGTGCGCTAGTCGCCACCAGATGCTTGGCTCGGCGATTGCCCGTGTCAGCTCCACGTCGGACGACTGCGATGTTCCGTTGAAATTATGGCTCAGTGTGCCGGCAGGTGTATCCGCTGCTGCTGGTGCCGTTACGCGGCTCTTCGTCGAACTGGCTGCTACCGATGTACCGGTCCAGGCTGTTACGGTGATGCCCTTCGCGGCGGTTATGTCTGATGATGCGCCCCAGAGTGCCGCGGCCCGCCCGACGCTTTGCCCAGTGCGTACGACGTGGACATTTTGGAACTGCGATGGGCTTGACTGTATGAGGGGCAGGGAGCTGCGCATGGCTAGAGCGATGTTGGGTGCGCCCATGACCGCTGTGATGACGGTTATTTTCTTGTCGCCTATCATGACGTCGGCGGCCGAGAGGTAGCAACCACCAGCCTCGTCGGTGTTGCCGGTCTTGATGCCGCGGATACCGGATTGTCCGAGCAACGTGTTGGTGCTGTGTACTGTGCCGTAATCTGGGAATTCGGCGGTTTGCTGATTGATGATGTCGGCTAGCACTGGATTGTCGAGTGCGGCGTCACCGAGACGAACGAGGTCTGAGGCTGTACAGACGGTCGTCGGGGCGAAGCCGCTAGCGTCGGTGACCGTAGTGTTTGTCATGTTTAACTTTTTGACGTAGCTGTTGGCATAAGTATTGTATGCCGAGAGACTGCCAAAGGCCCATTCGGCTAGCGTGTCGGCGATGTTATTGGCGGACGGTAGTAACAGGGCTTGCAGTGCTTGATATTCGCTGATGGTTTGGCCGACAGACACCGGTACGACCGAGCCGTCAATGGCGACATATTTATTATAGAGTTCAACATCATGGGCTGTCATGGTGATCGCCGGACCTTGTTCTCCTGGCTTCAGAGGTTTTTTGTCGAGAACGACTAGTGCGGTGATGGCTTTGGCGACGCTGGCTGTCGGTACTGGTGTCTCTGGGCCACTAGAGTCTAGGAGTCCGTAGCCGTCTGCTCCGTATGCGGCTTGCACGTTGGCGGGAGAGGTAGGCCAGGGGATATTGACTTTGACGAGCGCTGGCACGACCGGAGGCGTGACCACGATGTGTATGTCCGGGACTGGGCGCAGCAGGGCGAGCGCGCAATACGCTAGCGCTACCACGATTAAGGCAGCTATAAAACTGTTGGGTTTGCGTGAACGCTGACGAGAAGTGGTATGGGGTACTGGACGGTAATTGTAGGTTTTGTGCATATGCTAATCATACTATGGATACGCGTGCCAAACGGTGTATAATTGAATTAGCAAATTAAAGGAGTAAAAATACATGTTACCGTTCATCATTGCTGGTGTCATCTTGGTAGTTATCGTCATTGCATTTATCGCGATGTATAACGGACTTGTCCGTCTCAACATTCGTGCCGAAGAGGCTTGGAGCGATATTACCGTACAGTTGAAGCGTCGTTATGACCTGATTCCAAACCTCATAAACACGGTCAAGGGCTATGCTACTCACGAAAAAAGTGTTTTGGAAGCGGTCACGGCTGCTCGTGCTAACGCGCTGGGTGCTCAGACCCAGGGTGTTGCTCAGACAGCTCAGGCTGAAGGCGATTTCGAGAAGACGCTAAAGAGACTGTTTGCGGTCACCGAAGCGTATCCAGATCTCAAAGCAACTCCGAATTTTCAGCAGTTGCAGGCCGAACTCACCGACACCGAGGACAAGATTCAGGCTTCACGCCGCTTCTACAACGGTGTAGTACGTGATTTCAACACCAAGCGCATGGTTTTCCCGACTAGTATTTTTGCTAGTATGCTTGGATTCAATAAAGACCGCGAATTCTTCGAACTCGACGAAGCCCAAACGGCTGCCGTTCAGAACCCTGTCGAAGTTAAGTTCTAGTAGGCTGCAATAGATGTATAGCGAAATTGCAAGCAACAAGCGAAAAACGTGGTTGATCATGGCGATGTTCATCGCCCTCGTCGGACTGCTCGGCTGGGTGTTCAGCTTGTCGATGGCCGGCGGTAGTCCCTATGTGACGATCGGCGTTCTGGTCGGCGCTGCCATATATGTGCTGGTGATGTATATTTCTGGCAGTCGCCTGAGCCTCGCCGTCAATGGCGCCAAGGAGATACAGAAGTCCGACAACCCACGTCTGTGGCGAATTGTTGAGAATCTAGCTATCACCGAAGGTTTACCGATGCCGAAGGTCTACATCATGGATGATCCGGCTCCGAACGCTTTCGCGACTGGACGCAACCCCGACAAGGCGGCCGTCTGCGCTACTACGGGAATCCTGGAAATCATGGATGACAACGAACTAGAAGGTGTGTTTGCCCATGAGATGGGACATGTTAAAAATTACGACATCAGGGTATCGATGATCGCTTTTGCGTTGGCTGCCGTAGTGTCTATGATCGCTGATATTTTGCTGCACATGACATTTTTCCGTAGTAGCGAGGACAACGACAATAGCAGCAGCCCGATTTTCTATATATTTGCAATCGTAGGAGCGATATTGGCTCCGCTGATTGCGACAATGATACAGCTGGCTATTACCCGTAAGCGCGAGTATCTAGCCGATGCTACCGGTGCGCTGTCGACGCGCTACCCAGAAGGCCTGGCCAGTGCCCTGGAGAAAATTGGACAGTATGGTAGGCCACTTCAGAAGCAAAATTCCGCGACTGCCCACTTATTCTTTGCAAATCCGTTGAAATCCGGTGGTATCAGCGGCCTATTTAGCACTCACCCGCCGATCGAAGAACGTATTCGCCGCTTGCGTGAGATGAATACTCACGCCTGAGTTGCGACGTCTGACGTACCGAAAGCTGACAATTCAAGAGCAAGTAATGTAAAGTAGTAACAGACCATTATGCCCACATCCAAAACCTCAACATCAACGCGAAAAACGTCTCGAAAAACATCTACAGTTTCAATCGATGCTCAGCAACCCGTCAAGAACCCAATCCGACTACCGTCAGTCTGGTGGATCACCCGCACGGCTTTCGTCATGCTACGTAGCAACTGGAAATTATTCCTCGGCATTACGCTGATATATGCGATTTTGACGATTCTGTTCGTCAGGGGGTTGAGTAGTGCCGCCGACGTCGAGAATCTGAAAAAACAGTTTGGCGATAGTATCGGTCCAGTCGGCAATGGGCTACTTGTGTTTGCTCTGTTGGCCAAATCGTCAGGTAGCAACGCCAGTCAGGTTGCCGGTGTCTACCAAACGATGTTGGCTATCATTGTCAGTTTGGCGGTTATCTGGGCTCTGCGGCAAGTATTCGCTGGCACGCCAAAAATCCGTATTCGCGATAGCTTCTACCGAGGTATGTATCCATTGGTTCCGGTGTTGCTTGTGCTACTGGTCATTGGTCTGCAACTGCTGCCAATGGTTGTGGGCGCTTCACTGTACGGCACTATCGTCAGTCAGGGGATTGCGTCTGGGCCAGCTGAGCGCTCAATCTTTGGGTTTATAGCTTTGCTGCTGTCAGCCTGGAGTGTCTTTATGATTATTTCGTCTGTCTTTGCGCTTTATATTGCCGCGCTGCCAGAGATGACGCCGATGAATGCTCTTCGTTCGGCTCGAGGCCTGGTGCGCTACCGGCGCTGGACTGTGCTCCGCAAACTCCTGTTACTACCGCTATGTTTGCTTGTCACAGCGCTGGCGGTCATGCTACCTATTATCTTGTCTGCGCCGGCACTGGCGTCATGGGCCTTGTTATTTCTGACGATGACCGGTTTGCCGATCGCACATGCCTACATATACACGTTGTACCGGGAACTTTTGAAGTGAGTGGGCAGCTGCCCAAGCAGCAAGCAGCTGAGCGGATCGACAAATTACGAGCCCTGATCAACGATTACCGCTATCACTATCATGTGCTCGATGAATCGATCATGAGCGAGGCGGCGGCAGATAGTCTGAAACATGAGTTGGTACAATTGGAAACGCAGTACCCAGAGCTCGTTACGTCTGATTCGCCATCGCAACGGGTCGCTGGGGTGGCTTCACCGGAGTTTGCCTCTGTCGAACATAGCCAGCGCATGCTGAGCCTGAATGATGTCTTTGACGTAGCAGAGGTCCAGGCGTGGGTCACGCGTATAAGTAAGCTGGTTCCGGACGCCGCCAAGCTCGAATATTTCGTAGATATCAAGATGGATGGGCTGGCCTGTGCGTTGCACTACCAAGACGGCGTGTTGGTCCGTGGTATCACTCGCGGCGATGGCTTCGTCGGCGAAGACGTAACGGCCAATATCCGGACGATTGATTCGATTCCATTGAGGCTTCGAGCGGATGACACTAGTGATGAGTATGCTGGAATGTTGCAGGGAGCCACCGAAGTTCGTGGTGAGATTGTGATGTACAAGGCGGATTTTGAAGCCCTGAACGCGGATCGAGCCGCCGAGGGCAAGCCGCTGTTCGCGAATCCGCGCAATACCGCTGCCGGGACGATTCGCCAGCTCGATCCGCGTCTTGTCGCTAGCCGCAATCTGCACTTTCGGGCCTATGATCTGCGCCGCCCGGACGCCGCTGATATCCCGACGCACCAGTTTGCCTACCAGTCGATGCGCGGTCTCGGCTTCTTGGCAAATGCCGATGCCACAGTCCTACACAGCGTCTCCGAGATTATGAAGTATGCCGCCGAGTGGGAAACGAAGCGCCAGGAATTGCCATTTAACACCGATGGATTGGTCGTCAAAGTCAACGATCGCCGCCTGTACGAGCGTCTCGGCATCGTCGGTAAAGCACCGCGCGCTGCTGTAGCCTTCAAATATGCTGCCGAGCAGGCAACAACCACAGTAAAAGACATTTTCGTATCAATCGGGCGGACTGGAGCGGCCACGCCAGTTGCTATGCTGGAGCCGGTTCTGATTGCCGGCAGCACGGTGCAAATGGCGACACTCCACAACGAAGCCGAGATTCAGCGCAAAGACATCCGCGTCGGTGACACCGTCATCGTCCATAAAGCCGGGGATATCATCCCCGAAGTTGTCGAGCCACTTGTCAGCCTGCGCGACGGCTCGGAGAAGCCGTTTGTCATGCCGACGCAATGCCCGGAATGTGACACTAAACTCATCAAAGTCAAAGCCAAGGACGCCGCCTGGCGCTGTCCGAACGAAGCTTGTCCATCCCGCTCTTGGAAACGGATCGAGCATTTTGCTAGCAAAGCTGCCCTCGACATCGAGGGACTCGGCGAAAAGAACGTCATCGCACTACTCGGTTCTGGCCTAATCAATGATCCGGCTGATATCTTCGTTCTGACACCGGAACAGGTGCTGGGGTTGGACCGCTTCGCTGAAGTCTCAGCCAACAAGCTGATTGCTGCCATTCAGTCAAAGACTCGGCCAACACTAGCTCGCTTCGTCTACGGCCTCGGCATTCGCCATGTTGGTGTTCAAACCGCCATCGATCTAGCCAATCATTTTCGCAGTCTCGAGGCCCTCGCGGCTGCTGAAATCGACGAACTCAGCACTGTCGATGGCATCGGCGAAGTTGTCGCCGAATCTCTCGTCGAATGGTTTGCCGAACCGGTCAATCAACAAATGCTCCAAAAGTTCCAGCAGTACGGCGTTGAACCTCAAGAAGTTAAACAAGTCGGCGGCAAACTGAGTGGCCAGAGTTTCGTTATCACCGGCGGCCTAGAGCACATGAGCCGCGACCAAGCAGCCGAACGGATCCGGGCGCTCGGCGGTGTATTCCAGTCCAGCGTCGGCAAAGACACCAACTACCTCGTCGTCGGCACCAACGTCGGCGCCAGCAAACTCAAAAAAGCCGACAAACTCGGCACTACGCAGATCACCGAGGCCGATTTGATCAAGCTGCTCTCGTAAGTGCGCGCCCATAAACTCACTGGTGCTGAGTTTTCTAAGGTGTTACGACAGGAGTAGGCAGCTGTCCATATTTGCTACTAGCTTTTATTTTTATGTAGACTGTGCTCATGGATAATAACGTCACACCAGCCGACTCCAACACTACCTTAGTAGTATTAGCCAAACTCTTGTTGATGAGCTACGGCATATAAACTATCCCAAAGAATGGTCGCGGGAGCCATTACGCAGCTTGTTTCCTACTCTCTGCAATCTACTCGATCTACACCCGAAAAAACTTGGCGGCATTATTAAAACGGCATACGATCATACGTTTCCCGAAGTAAAAAGTAATAATGTCAATCAGCTAGCAGTGCGGTTCTCGGTATTCAGCAAAGATCGGCAATACTACATTGACCATTACCGAGTTTGGTTACTTATTGAACAAACTCCAGTCTGGGGCATCAATTTATCTGCAAATGAAATACAAGGTGAAAAACTGCACCAAAAAGAATTACTAAGCGGCCTCTTTTTCTCGATTACTAAGACCCTGTCAATCTTAAATAGCTCCCAGGAGAATGAACACAGGACACTCGAACATATCTGCTACGCGCTTGTACCGGTCTATTACTCATATGGACTTGTGGGCCTTGGGTTTAATTTGTTTGAATATGCCGACCAATGGCGCAGACTTACTGACGAGGACAGGCAGAAACTTATGTCGGAACTTATCGATCGTCTAAAATAGGAAACCGCGTGTGGTTATTCAGACTGTATAGCGATACAATGAAGTCCATGGCATTATTCATTTCAAACGCAAGTCGGGTTTTTGACGAGCAAATCCTGAACAAGCTAGAGGCAGCTTATGAGCGGGCTTGCAAGACTGCGGCTCAACTTTTAAGTCTTAAGGAGTTTGATGTAGTCTGTATTGCCGATAAAACCATGGTTATACCAGAAATTGGCATAGGCGGGTATACCCCAAATCGTTACCTTATCTATCTTTATATAGACCCAGATACTGATATTAACGAAGATGAAATCTTTAATACGTTATGTCACGAGTTGCATCACGCAAAACGCTATGAAAGTGAAGGTTGCGGGGATACTCTTTTGGACTCCATGATTTTCGAGGGTCTCGCAATCGCTTTTGAGGAAGAAGTGTCTAGTGAGAAGGCCTTCATGCCGTCGCAGCTATTGAGCCGCTCAGATACTAAAAGTTTATTGAAAAAGGTAAAGGCTCACTTTAATGATGAAGACTTTGATCATTTTCGGTGGTTTATTTTTGATAGTACTGGTGAGCTTCCACGATGGACAGGCTATGAGGTGGGATACTATTTGGTTAGACATTATTTGCTGGATAAGAACAAAAAAGCCTCCGAGCTTGTACTCGAGGCGCCTTCTAGTTTTGTCTAATAAATTGTAATGCGCACGATACCCCGAGGGGAGAAACTCCTTCAAAGAAGGAAATCTCACCCCCGGGGTATCGTGCTTCCACCTAGGCCAGTATGTGAACTGGCGAGGAGGTTGCGGTCAGCTCAATGACACACTCCGGAACCCACTTGTGGATTGGGTGTGTCGGCTGTCGCTAGCGGCTGCAGTTGCCCGAGCAACGCTGGCACGACTGAGAGCTCTGCGAGCTCTGGTTTGAGCGGCCAGACATGCTGTTCTGGCCGCTGGACGGGTATGAAACCGTCTTGACGTCGAGAACCGACATATTGGACTCCTTTCTTTGACATGACTCCCGGTTACCAGGCTACCTAATCTCGATAAACGAGCACATACATTAAGCAACGTGGTTGTCCGGTACCTGGACTTCGCGCTGTTACGCGAAGTAGTGCGGGAGGCGCAGGCTGTCTGGATGCACCTGGCCACTTCGGATGGTCGCATGAGTGTGGTGCTCGGTCGCATACCCAAAACTGATAGGCACAAGGTGCTTGCTGAGAACCCGCACCACATGAAGCGGCGCGTCTTTCGGCGATATCCTTACTAGTACAGCTTCAAACCGCTGCAGTAGGTCGTCTATGGTTGCGGTTGGCATTGCTATATCAACTGTCTCTTCTCCGGCCCACATCCAGGCTAGGTTTTCCAGATACTTGGGGTGGGCGTAGAGCTTAGCGTGATCTATCGGGCTGACGACTTGCGTTGGACGGATTTGGCGATGTGGCCGGAACTTCAGCGCTTGAATGAGGCCGAGCTCAGCTTCGTTAAAAGCCTTGGCGACTGCCTCGTCAAATGACGCTACAGATGCAGCTGACCCATTTACGAAGCACGGGAAGCTGTCTGGCGAGACGATAGCCACATTCACTACGACGACACCGTAAGTACTGAGCTCAAGCACGTAAACTCCACGTCCTTGTGTTTCCCAGTATTCTACGCGTCTGCGCCAGTGGTACGGCAGCCGGTCATGCGAGATACGCCGAGGCGACTCGCGCATGAGCCAGTTCCGCATTACGAGATCGCGTTCAATTAGCTCAAGCAGACCTCTAGCTACTGCCTCCTTCTCGTTAGTGTATGCCGCCACCCCAGACGAGCTTGCTTCGTGGGCAAGTTTTCGTCCGAATGTACGGTTGTTCAACGGATAGAATGCTAGATCGACTGGCACCCACACTGTTTGTTCACCGACGACTGTTTCGCCCTTAACCCACTCCCAGGGAATGATAGGGTCGAACGGTTGCAGGAAGGGCAACTTATGGAATTGCTCATCGGTCAGAGGAACAATCTCTCTTGGATTGAGCCATGGCTCAACAAGATCAACGGCCCTATCAACTCGATCGACACGAACTAGACTGCTAGCATATCGCTCGTAGGCTTCGGCGAGCGCTTTTACCTGAGCAAGTGCAGCGGACGTTGCTGTCCCGCCGGTGAAGCGCTGCTTGTAGGAATCCTTCGTGTCCTGATTTGGACTTGGCTTGTAGAGCGCGGCAGCCGCAAAAAAAGTTTCGCCCTTTTCCGGTTGGCTTCCGTTGCTCATGTGTACATAGCGGACAGGCTTTCCGGTACCGACCAGATCAGTCTCCAATGCCTCAAGCACGTACATAGCGTCGAATACTGGTACGTTAGACGCGATGCCGAGGCCTAGAGTCACTAGGGGCATTACTCGGGGTTGGTCCATACCAAGTTCCGCTGCCAATACCTTGTCAAGGAAACCTCCATATTCCAGCACGGAAAGCCCGACTTCAGTCGCAGACAGCTGCACGTTCTGGGCGACATGACCTGCCTCCAAAATCGTGTAGCGATATCCGCGGTTGGAGTACTTGCAGCTGTGTCGTTCCATGTCGGCGGCGACCACAACTATGACCGGCGCGTTAAACAGAAGTGTATCACTGTCAAACGCGAACTGCAGGAGCTCGAGATCTACATTCGAACCATACCGAACGCAGACTTCTTTTTCCGGGTCATATTCGTAGTAACCTACAGGAAGGTCTCGTTGATCCCGGGTTACTATGAAGTAGACCTTGATTGGGTAAAGACCACCGGCGGATGGAGTTGAGTGCCGCGACAACGAATAGCTCTGGGTCAGCACATGTGCGACCTGTTCGAGCTTGATAGGAGTTGGTGCAAAGCTCCGACAGCTTCGTCGTGAGCCCTGAAGGGCGGTGAGCGAGTTGGTCCCTCTGAGGTTTTGCAGATCAAGAGTTTTGCCTTTGGCGACCGGCAAGCGGTTGCTAGAGGTGTATTCCTCGATGTCAGCAAATGTGACTGTCTGCGAAAAAAACATGGGGTTCGTGCTCAGCTCATGAAGGTGCTTGAAAGCCTCACGGCTGTCAACGACCACGCCGAGGATGCGCAGATCCTGCAGAATTGCTTCGACAGTTTCGGTGGTTACCTCGTCGGGGAATTGCTTTGTCACCTTCTTTGCAATCGCACCTGCGCTTTGGTAGCCACTTGTCTCAGCAAGAACTGCCCAAACCACGGGTGTTAGCGCGGTGATGTCGTACTGTGCTTGTGGGTGCAGGAATCGAATCCCTAAACCCTGTGGCACAGCCGGTACCACCGATAGGGGAAAGAATTCCCGCTTCACGGTGCCTCCTAGTAGTCAGAGATAGAAAGGTGCATGTCCGAAGACATATCTAATAATTATCAGTTGATTGAAAAATAATCAATAGTCAATTTGTGTAAATACTCACCCGTCCGAAGATAGAAGGGCTGTACCTACAATGATGAGGGGTTGATCCCTGTATTTCTTTTCGTGGGTGAGCTCTTCACCGAACCGGTCAGGGGCGAGAAAACTACGCTATCATATTCTGGGTTGCTGATAGCGATCTTGGCTAGTTACCGATAACCCAAGGGGTGGGTAGCTTGCAATTTGGATAACGACGAAGTCGACATGCTACTATATTACTCATGGACAACGCACCCGCCGAGCTAGAGGTTAAATTTTTCCCTATCGATATCGTTGACATGCGCAAAAAGTTGCTACGCGCAGGAGCTACGCTACTACTAGCCGAGCGTCTT
>JAYTAB010000041.1:0-10251 GCA_043737735.1 Candidatus Saccharimonadota bacterium
TATTTACAGACGTCGACTAAACGCCGAGGTGCATGCCCTCGTAAAACAGTGATACCAGTAGTATCAACACTGTGCCGACGCACAAGTAAAGCAATTCGCGCTTGATCGTTTTGGATAGTTTGTCGAAGTGTTCCAGATAGTAAATAGCCGCCAAAGTATAGCCTATAGCCGAAAGAAATAGAGTCGGTTGGGCCAGCGGACCATCTCGCCCAGGATAGACCACCAGGAGATGTCCGAGCACCCACATGACGGCGGCGCCGAAATATCCCCACAAATACGATAGCATCTTGGCGTACGGCTCGCTGTAGCTGTCGAAAAAGTGCCTAGCTGCAAAATAACAGATCATCCCGACAGCCATTGTTAGAGCGATCGGCGAGCTATCAGACCAGGCTACAAACACGGCCATCAGGCCGGCCAACTGACCGATGCCAGATTGCATGGAGACTGGCAGGATACCGGATCTCGGCTTTACGAACAGCAGCCAAACACCGTATACAACGGCCCATATCAAACGAATTCCCAAACTGTCGGTATGCGCCATGAAAACAACGATCGAGATACCGACTATAATGTCGATTGAATTGGCCCGTAGGTTGGCTGGCCAGAAACGGGCCCGCACAGCGAATATGCGCCATTTGCTAAGTAAGATGATGAGTAGCGGCAACCAGCTCTCGATGCCGAGCGAAGACAACACGAAAACGGCTATCGGCAGCGCGATCTGGAAAAGCGTATGCACCAACGGCGCCAGACCGGCCGCTGGTTTAATTTTGTGTAATAGTGGTCGCATCTTGACCTAATATTATAACAATATCTTCAGTTCCGTGCACAATTCCCGCCGGTAGTGTCGTGGTGACCGTCTGGACATGGTAGCGAGTCTTGAGATAACCCAGAGTGTATTTCTTGGTTCCCTTGCTAAAATCAACGATTGTCGTCTTGTCATAATCAGGGGTCGGCGCATTGCCAACCGCCATGACATTGTAGCCGTATGTCTTCAGCTCGTCGGACTTCTCGGTCGCCAGGCCTGGCACGACAGTGCCGTTCAACACCGATACTTTGGCATTTTCTTTGGCTATATAGCCGTCCTTGAGCTTGGAGCGGACGAAAGCTTGGATCTTGGTGTAATCTTCCAATCCAGCACGCGGCTGAACTATAGATAACCCATTTATATTTCCAGTAGTCAGGAAATTATTGGGTGGATCTGCCAGGCCAACTGATTGAATCTGATTGTTTGGAACCTTTTTCATGATGCTTGCCAGGCGGGTCATATCATTCAGGCTGATATCACTCTGGACGTTATCACCGAAGGCGCTGAGCAGCTTGGACAGCTTGACGGGGTTGGTCAGTGTGCCCATGCCCGTGACCTTGTCCTTGAGCGCCACAAGCACTGCGCGCTGACGCTCCGAGCGAGCAAAATCAGAGCTGGTTTCCCGCGAGCGTACGTAATTGAGAGCGTGTTTACCATCAAAATTATTGATACCGAGTTTGGCTAATATCGGGCTACGCTCGTTCTCCCATGCCATCGTCGGATCGTACAGCTGCTCGGGGGCATTGATGCTGACACCGCCGACAGTATCGATGGCCTGGCGAAACGCTTTGAAATCGACGAGCACGTTGTAATGAATCGGCACACCAATCACCCGCTCCATCACGCTGTCGGCGGCCTGAAATCCGGCTTGCACGGCCTTGGTGTTGGAATTGGTACCGTCCTGCTTGCCGAGGTATTTGTATTTGCCGCTCTCGTAGGCGGCATTTATCTTGTGATAATTCGATATGTAATTGTTCGGCATTTTGGTCCACAAGTCGCGGGGCACACTGAACAAGACCGCTTGGTTATTTACGGGGTCGATACTGGCCACCATCATGGTGTCGGTCAGGTCGCCACCACTGTGGGCTGCGCCGCCAATGCCAAGTAACAGAACGTTTATACGGCCATCACCTTCGCCCTTGAGCAGCGACGGGTTGACGTTGGATTGTAACGCTGCGGCACTGCTGGTGCCATTGAAAACCTTCTTCAGTTTGAAATAGCCTTGACCGAACAGTAATCCACCGACAGCCAGGACGATCACCAGACCAACGGCGGTGGCTCGAAATGCCCATTTGAGCGTGGTGCGAAATTTGCCGATTGGAGTCTTGACGGCTTTGGCGCGACCTTTGCCGCGACGGCTACTTTTGGCGTGCATGTTGGTGTGTTTGGCGACTGGTGGCTCAAACTGGGATTCAAACGGTCGACTGGACGGTGGTATACTGGCGGCTCGTCCGAGGCCAGCCGTGCGGCGCGGTGCGGCATGGAATCCGTCTGCCCGCCCAAAGTCATTTATACGGCGCTGTCCGCCCTGCTCTACGAGGCCATTGCCACTATTTTGTACCCGTCGACTGTTGGCACGAGCCCTGGTCGGCGCCCGTACCACAGCCGGTCTGTGGGCAGACGAACTAGTCGTCGAATTGGGTCGCACGAAAAAGCCATCCATAGCCTTTTGAGCTTTCGGCTGTTGCTGAGGTCGGGTTCGTGATCGATTTATGTCCATAACTTAGTCTCATCTAGTATAGCGTTTATGCTAACGCCCGTAAACCACGTTATGCTTATGTCGACACATTTTACATCAAATAGTTACGCATTCGCCTAGACATAAAACATGTGCATCATACGTCAAAATACGCTATAGTTAGCACGAATGGATCCACGACAAAACCCACAGAACAACACAATCAGTAGCGCCTCGGAACCCTACGTGCTACCGCCATCGAGACATGAAACCGTCCGCGAGATCATATCTACCATCGGTGTTCTCCTGGCGGCCTTGGGCGTTGCCTTTGCGCTGATCGCCTGGGTTTTTCAATCATACGAAGTCGAAGGCCCGAGCATGCAGACGACACTCCAGAACCACGATCGTTTGATCGTCTGGAAGGTTCCGCGCACCATCGCCCGTATTACACACAACAATTGGGTACCCAACCGCGGCGACATCATTATCTTTATCGAGAGTGGCTTGTCTCAATTCGGCCAGGACAATGACAAACAGCTTATCAAACGAGTCATCGCCCTGCCTGGCGAGCGCGTCGTGCTGGGCGGCGGCAAGCTGACCGTATTCAACGCCGAGCACCCAGAGGGCTTCCAACCCGACAAAACAATGAGCTACGGCAAGACCATCGACGAATCTGGCGACACTCACGACATCGATGTCACCCTGTCCAAAAACCAAGTTTTCGCCTGCGGTGACAACAGACCGAACTCACTCGATTCACGCACCTTCGGCCCCATAGAAGTCCACCAAATCGTTGGCAAATTATCCATTCGCTTACTGCCGCTCAGCAACCTACAAAAGTTCTAGTACTGCAACTCCCCGCCACGCGCCCGACCAATTGCAGGATTGTGACCAAATTCTTACGGCGTGTGACTAGTGGCATTGACAGGCAGTGAGCGACACTGTAACTTGAACATTACTATCAAATTTGAGGGGTATTACATACTATGGGAAACAATACACATAACAACTGTCCAGTAACTGAAGGGCGCGCCATCCCTGATTGGTTAGTGCGAGATCCAGGGCTTGCATTAGAAGCTAGAGACATGAGTGAAGCAGACAAGCTTAGCTTCTACAAAATAAGAAGCTACGGCCTAGTACTGCGTGCCACTAACGTCGGAGGTTCTACCGGAGATAGCGGTGTACTCAAGGGTGACTACGCACCGAAAGATAGTGCAGACGAAGGTACACAAGCCCATCATGTTGAGCGCCACGCCGGCAAAGGACTATCTCGAGAGTGGACTAGAATTATAGTTGGTGATGTTGAGAATGGCGAAGGCTATTTCATCCAAGATGGCCCTGACGGCCCTGACGGCGAGGCAGTCATATTGCGAGTCCAAAACGGTGAAGTTACCGACGAAGTTGTTCCGGGCGATGTGATGAACCAGTTGGCCGATGATTTGCTCTATAACTTAGATCAAAATACTGGCATCAATCCGAATACGTACTACGGAGTTTAGAGGTCTATTCGATAGGCGTTGGGGCGACAGGTATCTGAGCATCTAGAGCCTGCCTGCCGCCCTGATCGTCCTGACCCTCGCTAGGGGTCGGGGCTCCGGGCTTCAGGATGCCGTCGACAATGCGATCGAGCTGGTCATTCGCTAGGTTTGCCTTCACGGCGTAGCCTTCGATGCCTAGTTCACGCAGGCCAGCCGGCGCGTCAGACTCATTCAAGTTCGAGATGATGAAAACCGGGATATCCTTACCCCAAGTGCTTGACCGCATCCGGGCTAAGATTTGATCACCGGCAATGTCTGGAACCATCAGATCGAGCAGCACGAGATCCGGCTGTTCCTGTTGGATGAAATACAGCGCGGTTATGCCGTTATAGGCCAGGAAGCAAGTATAGCCTATTGCCTCGAGACGAATCTTGTAGATATCGGATAGGCTAGGGTTGTCCTCGACGATAACTATCTTTTTTGATGCTGCGGATGGATCCATAATTTATACCTCTCTTATTTATTGATAGATGCAAGTAATCTCAGGAGGCGCTCTAGCTCTTCATCAGAGGTGAATTTCAGCTCCAGCTTGCCGCCCTTGGCGGTACGGCGGATGTGCACTGGTGCGCCGATGCGCTTGCCGAGTGCCTTGGTCTCTTCGGTCTCTGTCTCTACACGGGCCTTTACAGCCTCGGGAGCCTGCACGCCGGCCTTGTGACTAGCGACATAGCGTTCAGCTTGGCGGACCGACCAGCCCTGCTTGGTGATTTCGTGCAACAGCTTTTCTTGGAGTTCTGGCTTATCCTTGAGTGCCAATATGGCGCGAGCGTGGCCTTCGCTGATCTCGCCCGACTTCAGTGCATCTCGAGCCTTGGACGGTAGCTGTAGCAACCGTACCATGTTGTTGACAGTCGACGAAGCTTTGCCAAGTCGCTCGGCGATCTTGTCGTATGTGATGTTGAATTGCTGGTGCAAGCGCTCGATGGACACGGCTTGTTCGAGCGGCGACAGGTCTACACGCTGGACGTTTTCGACGAGTGCAATCTCGAGCTGTTCCAGCTCATGGCTGGTACGCACAATGACTGGCACTGTTTCCAGCTCCGCCATCTCGGCAGCCCGCCAACGGCGTTCACCTGCGATAATAATGTACTCACCATGCTTGCCGGCAGCCGTATTGGGTGTCACAACCAGGGGTTGCAGAACGCCATACTGCTTGATCGATTCAGATAACTGCTGTAGCATTTCGACATCAAAATGTGTTCGCGGCTGGTTGGCATTGGGCGTGATGTGAGTGATGAGCACTTTTTGTATGCGATCGTCGTCCGTCAGAAGTAGGCTGGTGTCGAAATTCTGCGGCAGAAGCGAATCAAACCCCTTACCCAGACCAATCTTATGACCTACTTTTCCATTGTTCATTCCTGGTGCCATTATGCCTTTCCTCCTGTTCGTTTGCTGACTTCGCGGGCAGCTTGTTTATATGCCCGGGCACCCTTACTCCATTTGTCGTGTTCGAAGATAGTCTTGCCGTAGCTCGGCGCTTCGGCCAGACGGACGTTGCGTGGGATTACGGACACAAATAATTTATCCCCAAAATGCGTCTTGATCTCGGCCTTCACCTGTTCACTCAGACTAGTACGCTTATCGTACATCGTCAGCAGTACCCCTAGCAGATCGAGCCGTGGATTGGTCGCCTCGCGGACGCGCTGCACGGTCCCCAGCAACTGTCCAAGTCCCTCGAGTGCGTAATATTCCGTCTGTACGGGTATGAGGACGTGTGTTGCAGCCGTCAGGGCGTTGATAGTCAATAGCCCAAGCGCCGGTGGGCAGTCGATGATTATATAGTCGTACGCCGCAGGCTTGAGCGCTTCGGACAGGCGAAACTCTCGGCGATCAAGTTCGGCGATGTCTAGTTCGGCCGCCGCCAAATTGGGGTTGGCTGGCAACACATACAGGCCTTCAACGTGTGTCTCCTGGACACTATCCACTAGCCCCGCCGTACCCAGCAACACTTCGTAGGTCGTACTGGTACCTTGCTTGTCCAGCCCCAGTCCGCTAGTGGCGTTGCCCTGCGGGTCGAGGTCGACCAGCAGTACGCTAACATTTTTGCCAGCCAAACAGGCGGCGATATTGACGGCAGTCGTCGTTTTGCCGACTCCCCCCTTTTGATTTGCAACTGCAATGATTGTTTGTGTCATAGTTCCCTGCTTATGCCCTAGTATATCATCTAGCGTTTTGGACGACCATAGGCCTCCCATAATAATAACCTCCCTAGGCGACTACGGTATGGGCATGGGAGAGATTTATTGAATCGTGAACGGCGTGCCGTCATCCCAAGTGATCGCCGATTGGGTGAAACCGGGAGTAGCGCCGTAGAGAACATTGGTACTGGGCGGGCCGGGGATGCGCGCAAACGTCATGTTTCTGAGCGTCAGGTTGGTGGCGAAGAGGTACAGGTGGTAATAGCTCGCAGCCCGACTGTAGACGTATTCCACAAGGCAATTGTCGTTACCGCCATTGGCGTTCTCGAAGAAGATTGTGGCGTTGAATGGCGAGCCCACGAACACTGGGCCCTGGTCGAGGTAGCAGCGTCGCAGCGTGAACCCCTGCACGCCTCGAATCTGTATGCAGTCGTAGTGATTGCCGGAGCCCTGCACCATAGTCGATGCATCGCCGACCACATGGAAGCCGTCCCAAATGATGTCCGAACACATTGGCACACCTGGGCTGCGATCGGACGTTACCGTAAATGCATCCCAACCCGGCACCGGAACTGATTTGTTGTCCGTGCCGCGTATCCCACTGGCTGACGAGAAGCTAAACTTGGCAGCCTCACAACGCGTAAACGTATTGTTGTTGCCCCGCACGGTGATGTCTTTGCCGGTGAAGGCACAGTTGATGAACGTATTTCCGCTACCGTCCAAGCCGATATCGACAGCTGCGTCGGTGAAAAGTTTGGCCGTGTAGGTAGTATTCGACACGTTCGCGACGGTGTTCCAAGCTACGCTGGTCAGCGAGGTACCCACTGGCACTCCGAAGTTAGCCGGGTCCGCCAGATAGGCCAGCGATGTATCGCCGGCCGGAGGTGGCGTAACTACTCCTGAGATACTCAGTGTATCCACTGGATCTACCGTGCTTCCATTCCAGACGCCGTCGAGCGTCAGCGGGATCAGTGTCGATCCATCCCACCACTCAAACGTCACCCCTGGCGCCGTGTAATTCATCACCTGTACTGAGCTGGTTAATACCGAGCTCTTGTTCCCTGCTGCGTCGTAAGCAATAATCTTGTAGTAATAGTCCCGTTCGGCACCGTGGCATCGGTGTACGCAGCCGTAGCTGAAGTTCCTCTCAGCGTGCTGCCATCCGCAGTAAAGCCGGCCGAGGCGCCACGGTGTATCTCGTAACCAGTGACAGCTACGTTGTCGGTCGACGCCGTCCAGGAGGTCGCGATGGAATTATTGCCCAGCGTCGAGACGAACGCAGTTGGAGCACTAGGAGAGGTCTGATCGGAGCCACCCAAGTTGGCGGCCCACTCCAGCACCCGATTCTCGTAGTCGAGAACTGGTTGAGCAGTGACAAGATTGGGGTTGGATATACCTATGACCGCCTTACGGCCACCAGAGTTCGTCGAGGCATCGGCCATGACAGCACCGACGGCGAACCCGAAGCCGGTAATGTCAGAGGAGCCGGAGTCGCGCTTCATCCACTGGATGGCGCTGGCCGGCAGCTGCGAACCCGCCGTGACGTAGGCATAGGCGTCGGTAGGAGTAGACGGATACACAGTAGTCTCGACCCCAGTCGCCAACGGGTCCGATACCGAACTGCCCGATATAAACCAGTAGGTAGTACGCTGGTTGGCGATCGAGGCGAAGTTCTGCGTAGATGTGGCGCTGTGTGGGAATTTACGGGCATCAAAAGTGACTACGCCTACCGGAACGGCGTCATATTTTGGAACCAACTGGTTACTCTGGGCTGCGCTGGTGAACATCACCAGATCAATCCCCGCCCACGAAGAAGGTGCCGCACTGGTATGCAGGTACAACGCTACTGAATGCCCCAAGTTGATAATAGCTTGGCGTTCCAGGGCTTCGGCGGCGGTGAGCGATCCGACAGTCGTAGTAGTAGCGACGAGAGTTATATTCACGGCAGGCGCAGGATTAGAGAATTAGCAGGCAGGCCGACTGGGATGGCGGCGCCAGCAGCCAACACGACACCTCGGAGGCCATAAGGTACGACGGGAACTTGATTCTTCCACTTAGAAGTACTGGCGTCATAGCTCAGCACTTCATTGGTTGCGGGACTACTCAGGACAATGTCTGTGCTGCCGGCAATACTGCTGCTTCCTCCTGGTCCTCCGAATGATATACATTGCTCCTATAGCTTCACTTGATGAAATAATTTTAGCATATGCGTGATGTCGCTACAACCCTCACCATTATCCAGTGCAGACTACGGCGTCGTGTTGAATAGCGCGCCGTTGACGCCGACGCCGGCATTGCCGACAGCCCGGTTGGTGGACTGGGTGGTGCTGCCCGTGGTCGACATGAGCGTAGTCACATTAGTGCAGACATTGTCGATCATACGCACACCTGTCGATGCCCCGCCATTGCACCACAATAGATTGTCTAGGACACTCCCGGTCGTTTTGGCGACCCGGTTGCGGCAGATCGACACATTCGTCAGGCTACCTGCCGCCAGCAACGCGGCTTGCGGCGCGTTACCGCATTCGCTAATAGTGTTGTCGTTGAATTCAAAATCCACCATCCCGGCGAAATACCCGGCGCCCTGGTGATATCCCGCAAAACTGTTTCCCATTATCGACACGCCGCGTATATTTTGAAAATATGTCGCCCAGTAGGCCGCCGTCGGATCATCATTGATGACTACGTTGTTACGAATCACGATCTGCATGTGAGTGGTGCTCAGCGTAGGTACGTGCGTCGGGCTGGAAACCCACAGACCGGCGTAGGCCGGACAATTGCTGCCCGAATGCGTATTGCCCTCGAACAGAAAGCCAGTCGGGTCGCCATTATTGAACGACGGCGTCGGAATGGCGATAGCCACGTCGCCCACATTGCCGCCGATATTGCGGAACGTATTGCCGCGCACCGAAATGTTGTGGATGATGGCGGTGGCGTCCAGCGGATTTGGCTCGATGTCTATCGCGCCCGGCATGGTAGGTGCACATAGGTCGTTGAAATGATTCCCCTCAATCAGGATTTCCCGACCCTCAATGATACTCACGCCTTGGCGTCCGAAATGCCCGAGGCCGTCGAAAGTGTTGTTTGAGATGGTGATCCGCTCGTTGTGACGCTCCTGGGCGGCGTTGGAAGTAGCCCCGATATACACGCCATCGCCCTGCATCCCGATGAATCTGCAATTGTCGACAGTCGCGTCGGACACGCCAGAAAAATGGATCATTGCCTGATTTTCGTTGATACCCAGAGTGTCGCCATTCCCGCGGAACCGGAGATTGGTAACGCGGATATTACGAAAATTGGACGCCGTAGTAATACCACCGACCGTAAACTGATCGCCCCAGGCAAGAATCGCATCGAACGCCGCCGAACCAGTCGCCCGGTAGGTCAACGTTGCCCCGTCGCCAGTCAAAGTCGTGCTCGATTTCGGACGAACCAATCGACACAAGTAGTTCCCAGGCGGAAAATACACCGTGCCGCCAGCCGCCGAGATGGCGTTACACGCCGCCTGAATCGCGGCAGTATCGTCCGTCGTCCCATTACCAACCGCGCCATGAGCTTTGACGTCCTCAACACCACTAACCCCACTCGGTGTGAATGTTTGGTTCTGCCATTTGGCTATACCAGAATTATAGCCGAGTACTTGATTGTTTGCCGGGCTACTGAGTACCACGTCTGTGCTGGCAGCGATGCTACCGCTTCCTCCTGGTCCTCCAAATGACATGTCTGGCTCCTATAGCTTCACTTGATGTATTGATTTAAGCATATGAGGGATGGAAGGGCAAGACTTAGCCTGTAACATCAAAACTACCCAGAAAACCCGACTTTCGTTATTGCGCCTATTGACACAGGTCTGTCGGAACGATTAGTTTATGCACCAACCAGCCTAAATTTTTTGCCGAGGACGCGCGCTACTTTGTTTACCGTGCTAACGGTTGGATTGCTTGTGCCACTTTCAAGACGCGCCACCATGACTTGACTGATGCCGGCCTCTTGAGCTACTTCAGCTTGAGTCATTTTCTTGTCGATTCGAGCCTGGATAAGGCTAGAGGCTAGCTGAAATTCGGGCTCCAAAGCATCGTATTCCCGTTTCAC
>JAYTAB010000042.1:0-10847 GCA_043737735.1 Candidatus Saccharimonadota bacterium
TCTCGGTGTCGGTTAGCCAGAGAGCCGAGACTTGGTATATATCTCGGTAATCTAGTGTGCCGGGTTCTTTGAGGCCAATCGGTTCGTCGTTTTCATCAACGATAATAATTCGGGTTTTCATAGCTAAAGTATCTCATCTAGTTTGATTTCAGTCCATCATCTCAAAGGTAACGATCGGCAATTTGCTCTAGTCCATCAGTGACCTGATCGGGATGGTTTTTGACGAGGGCTTTTACTTTTGCGACATCCATCCACTCTGTCGAAGCGACTTCATCGGGCGGTAGATCAAAAACTGGCAATGGACTGGCAAGAATAATTTTGTACGCTCGCGTGAAGCGCTTCATGAGCCTCCAATCGTTCGTAACCTCCACATAGTAATCACCAACCTTTTGTAGCTCGACGTTACTCAGGCCCAATTCCTCGTTCAGTTCGCGCCCCGCAGCTTGCTCATAGGTTTCGCCGGTGTCCACGTGTCCGGCTGCTGAATTGTCCCATCGACCAGGAAAAAGCTCTTTTTGGTCACTGCGCTTTTGCACGAGTAAGCGGCCCATTTCATCAAAAATACTTATGCGTACAATCCGGTGGATTAGTCCCTCGCTCCATGCTTGCTGTTTTGTAGCGTTGCCAGTAGGATTATTATCGGCATCAACAATTTGGATGGGTAAGTCAGGCATGGCCCCATGATAACATCTTTGGCGAAGTGTCTAATAATGGAACCTGCAACCGATGATGCTTATGTCGCTATCGGTAGCTGCGTAGATGAGTCGGTTTTTGTCGTCGATACGGCGTGACCACAAGCCAGAGTAGTTTTCCTTTAGCGGCTCTGGCTTGCCTAGGCCGTCGAATGGAGTTCGCTTCGCATCATTGATCAGTTTGTTTATCTTTGTTAGCGTCTTTTTGTCTTGTTTGACCCAGAATTGATAATCATCCCAGCCCTCAGGCGTAAAAATAAGGTTGCGCATTTTAGATTTCGATTAGCTCGTGTTTTGCCACCCCGCCTGTTCGTAGCGAGGCCATTGATTTCTCCAAGTGTTTTCTATTGGCAGGACTACTGTTCAGGTAATCTGTTTCCGCCCGAGAATTGTATTGATCCAATGTCATGACAGCGACCGTTTGTCCGTCGTTACGAGTAATAAGCAAGACATCGTCATCGTCGATGACTTGGTCAAAGTAGGCCTTGGTGTCCTTGCGGAAATTTGAGATAGATGTAACGTTCATAGTACACTATATTGTATTCTCTAGCGTACTACATGTCAACGTAAAGGAGCTTACGGGGACTGATGTTGGCGCGTCGAGCTGCTTTATGCTATAATGTGGCCATTATTAACTTCAGCTTGCAACTAATAAGGTGTGCAGGCTTAACCAACGGAAGGAGCTCACATTGAGCACAGAGACGAGCACAGAGACTAGCAATGAGACGAATGTAGTCACAAATCAGTACGAAATTGCTGTACTATATCACCCGGATTTCGAAGTAGATCTGGAAAAGGCTACCGGTCGCGTCGAGAAGATTATCGCTGATAACGGTGGTAGTGTTGTCAATGTCGACAACTGGGGTAAGCGCAAGCTAGCCTATATCATCAAGAAGTGTGAATCGGCCATCTACGTTATGTATACTGTAGATTTTCCGCCGGCCAATGTTCGCAAAGTCGAAAGTACTTTGAACATTACCGACGAGGTCATTCGCTTCCTCATCACGCGCCCAGACCTGAAGGCAATCGCCAAGGCCGAAGTCGTACGCGCAGAAAAGGCCCGCAAGAACGCCGAACGTGGCGAAAATGCCAACGATGACGACCGCGAAGAGCCAGAAGAACCACGCGAACGCCGTGGACGCCGCGACGACCGCTAAACAAAGCAACGGGTGGAGAAAGAGATAGATATGACACACGAAGGGCCAATAACTTCGTCAGCAATAACCCAAGTAGGGAAATTCTCGGAATGGCCGACTATTCAGGATCAATACGCGGGATGTCCTCTCGGAGTGGTTAATGAAGCTGAGTTCGGGCGGGTTGATGGGTCGGGGCACATGGTGCCGTGCAAGGTACCGGAATCGCCGACCGCACCAGCAAAGCCTGGCGTGTCTTCCTGCGAGATGAAAACGCTCGAGGATGTTGGGAGTGCAAAACTGGTATCCTGGATGCGTCACCCCTTGCAGCGCCGGGCTCAACAGCTCCAGGCAAGTGAAGTGATAGGGGATGATAATCCATTTCGAGGCTACACAAAATATTGGACAAGACGTGGATTACTCGCTGGAATCGAACATGACGGAGTACTTCATAGCCTCGCAGCTGCCAATACGGCAACAGAGGCTAGATACGATGCAAACAAGCGTTAAGTAATAGTAGTAAATTTTACTGCTTGACGGTTCGATGGGTTGCAGGGTAGGGTGTAAATACAATTAATTAATGGACATAGTTTCCATAGGAGGATAGCCACATGGCTCGTAGTCTCAACCAAGTAACATTAATGGGTAACTTGACGAGGGATCCTGAACTTCGGCAGACGCCGAATGGCCAGAACGTTTGTAGCTTCAGCCTAGCGCTGAACCGTAGCTACAAGGGCGGTAATGGCGAATGGCTAGAAGCCACCGATTACGTGGATATAGCCGCCTGGGGACCGCTAGGTGAGCGCGTCGCTCAGTATTTGCACAAGGGTAGCCGCACACTAGTGCAGGGTCGCCTGCAGAGTAGTAGTTGGGAACAAGACGGCAAGAAGCGCACCAAGGTAGAGGTAAACGCCTTTGACGTGACCTTCCTAGATGGTCGTGGCGACGGTGGTGAAGGTGGCTCTGACGGCGGAAATTCCGAGGGTTCTAACTCTGGCGGTTCATCTGCTCCAGCTCGTAAGCCAGCCGCTAAAAAGAAAGATGACGTTGTCATCGAAGACATCGGCGACGAGCCAATCAACCTCGACGACATCCCATTCTAGCCCTCGTGAGAGAACCCAGGTTTTCTCACCCGTGCTGTAAGGGCGGAATAAATCCGCCCTTACAGCTGCTCTTCCCGGTCAATGGTATTTACAACCCGAGGGATTAACGATATAATAATCTTTTATATGAGATATGCAGTGATAAATAATTAAGGAGTATAAATGGCAAAGATTTTTAAACACAGAACAGACGTGGCGTTTTTCGACTACAAGGACTTCAAGACTTTGCAGCGTTACGTAAACGTATATGGACAGATTGAAACTCGCAAGAAGACTGGTCTGACCGAATCACAGCAGCGCCGCCTCAGCAGTGCTATCAAAAAAGCACGTCACATTGCACTGATGCCATTCGTGGCTAGCAACTAGGCCCTCAATGGGGGTGGAGGAGACTTCAGGGTCGCCATTCGTCTTGGCAACGAGACTCAAAACTTACGTTGGCCATTTGCTGGCGACGTTCGATGTTGATTCACTCGACCAGGCACAGCGTCGAGAGTTCAAACTGATGAAGCGGCTGTTGGCTGACGCGCGGCTGGACACTAGGGATTACGAGCTCAGCGAGACGCGCGTGGAACAGGTAGGAAAAGCTGTGCAGGCCCGCAACCGGCTGGAAGAGCTACGGTTGCACATCCTGCGCGCCAGTGAACATAACGTGTTCAGTGCCATCGATGTGGCTCAGATATCGGCACAGCTGGATGAAATTATAGCCAAGCTGGAGTAAAATAGGTAGTAAGGAGGATACAGTCGTGGACGCAAGCTACCAGAACTATCACAAACAGGCCGTCGACTTGCAGTATCATTTTCATGATGTTGTCGATAATCAATCTCATCCCCAGATGCAATCGTTGCAACGGGAAATTCATGGTTTGGTGGAAGATATCCAATCCAACAAACATCCACGAGGTGCCGAGGATCGTATCAAAACTATTCAACACCAACTTGTTCAAGCCAGGAGTCATGGCGAAGAGCTGATGAGCTACCAGGACATTGACGGCTTGAATCATTCGTACCAGCGTTTGCGAGAGAGTATTCGCAAGCTGCCAAATTACTAAGTAATATTACTGTGTTTAACATCGTCTGGAGGCCCTATAGTGGCACTAAGCATCACTGAACTCAAAAAAGGTACGCTATTCCAGTTTGATGGCGTGCCTTACCGGGTGGTAGATTATAATCAAAAGGTGATGGGCCGTGGTGGTTCTATCGTCAATGTACGCATCAAGAGCTTGCTGGACGGCAAGGTGCTAGAAAAGACGTTCAAGGGCAACGAACAGCTTGGCACGGCCGACGTCAACAACCAAACGGTGCAGTACCTATATAGTGACGGCGACACTTTCCATTTTATGAACGAGGATAGTTTTGAGCAATTTGAGATCGCGGCGGACTTGGTTGGCGATAGCGCTGGTTACCTCAAGGAAGGGGACAAAGTGACGCTACAATTTTTCGACAGTCAGGCTATAAACGTCGAGCTTCCCAAGAATGTTCCGCTACTGGTGACTTACACTGAGGATGCGGTCAAGGGCGATACGAGCTCCTCTATTAACAAGGAAGCGACGCTGGAGACGGGTATAACTATTCGGGTGCCGGCGTTCATCAAACAGGGCGACCTGAACTCTGTTGATACGAGCAACGGCTCGTACCGCGAACGTGTCAAGGTGTAGATATGGCAAATTATGAAAATAGCGCGGAGAAAAAGCGCTCGCATAAGTTCTTGAAAGCTGCCGCCTTTGTTGGTGGGGTCGCGGTAGGCGCGGCAATCTTGCTGTAATTATTATGAAATGGGCTCTATGAGTAAAACGCGTCTTGATAACGAACTTGTTCGCCTTCGTCTGGTGCCGACGCGTTCGCAGGCCGAGAGTTATATCAAACTCGGGGATGTCAAAGTCAACGGCCGGGTTGTCACTAAATCTGGTGAGATGATTGGCGAACAGGACATGATCGTGCTTGCTCCGCGCCAGCAATATGTTTCGCGGGCCGCGCTCAAGCTAGAATCGGTGGCCGAGGCATTGCATATCCAATTTGATGGTAAAACTATCCTCGATGTTGGCAGCTCGACAGGGGGGTTTACGGACTATGCGCTGAAGCATGGTGCTGTCAAGTCTATCGCCGTTGAAGTCGGCACTGATCAGCTGCATCCCAGCTTGCGCGGCAATCCTGCTATCGAGCTACACGAGCAGACGGATATACGTAACTTTGCAACCGACCAGATTATTGATGTTGTCGTGGCTGATGTGTCGTTCATTAGCCTGCGCGAGATATTGCCGGCGGTGGCGCGGCTCTGCACTCCCCAGACGCAGATCATCGCTATGGTCAAACCGCAATTTGAAGCTGAACGCTCAGATCTGAAACACAAGGGTGTCATCAAAAACGACCGCATGCGCCGCGACATATTGAAGGATTTTGAAACCTGGGCGCTGCAAAGCTTCAAAATCATCAACAAAGCCGACTCGGGGGTCAGCGGCTCCAAGGGCAATGTCGAGCGCTTCTACTGTCTTCAAAAACTTGGTGGCCAAAAACTCCGGCTATCACATTAGACCTCTTTCCCAACCCATTCTCATATATTGACGGCAGTAAATACACCGTCTGTCTCTGAATAATTCTTGGAAACGACATAATACTTTTCGATGCCCAAACCCGTTGCTAGTTTTTGCAGTTTGCGTGCGTCTTGCTCGGTACCGGTGAGCTTGGCCTCGATAGCGATAGATTTATTGACAATGAAATCTATTTCAGCAGTATTTTTCTTATTGTAAAAACTTAGTTCGCCGTAGGCAGCTAGTTGATTGGCGACGACGTTTTCGAACATTCCATTTACAAATAGTAGACTTTTTGTAACATATTATTTACGTATTGCGCTTATATTGTGGTTATGTCAATAGACTTTCCTCGTGACCTATAGCCCCCCCCAAAAAAACAATCACAAATTAACACCTGTAAAGGTACGACCTTTTTATCTTGGTCTTTTTATCCTGGTGAGAGAAGCCCTATGCAATAGCCGCTAAACCTTTTTTGCTAGCCAGCGACAGCAGTTTCAGAGATGTACCGCCAGGACGCTTCTCCCCGCGTTCCCAGTAGCTGACTGATTCTTTTGAGACATTCAGATAACGCGCAAGAACTACTTGGCTGACATGTTCGCGTTTACGGAGTGCTATGATTTCGGTCGCGGTGAAAGTATGGATTGGGGTAAGGCAAGATGCGTCAAATTTCCGCATGGTCTGCTTATCAATAGCGCCAGCATCGTAGTAATCAGAAACGGTCTCGTGGATTGCCGCGTATGCATTGCTCTTGTATGTTTTGCTCTTATTCATGGCCGTACCTCTTTATATATTCCTGCTTTTATTAAACCCGCAAGCTCCTTGTCTGAAAAAGCTAGCGTTATCTTTGCCAACTTCTTAAACTCAAGCTCTTCTCCTTTGTCTATATTTTCTCGTTCGCTCTTGGGGAATCCGTAGACGAAAAATGCCTTTTCTCCCACGCGGTATAGGAGTACTGTTCTGTATCCGCCTGATTTTCCCTCGCCCGGTCGCGCCAAACGTTGCTTTATAACACCTCCGCCATAATTGGCGTCTATCTTTCCGGCTTCGATAGCTTCTACCGCATCCCAAAGCTTGGAATCGCTGATAGACTCTCCTGCAGCAAACTTGGCAAACCACTTACTCTTAAAAACTCGCATGATTTTGACTCTAGTACCTCTTATTACTGAGTTTGCTTACTCCATTGTATAGAACTTAGTTCTATATTACAAGTAAGTTGAGCTCTTTGTGCTGAGCTCTTTGAGAATGATGGTTTGATCGGAGGGGTAATAGGCGAGCTAGGTTTCGAGCCCGTGAAGGTTCTAAATGCGTTCTAGGAACGGGTTCTAAGACCAATCATACCAAAACTGTCACGAATTAGCACCTGTAAAGGTACGACCTTGTTAACCTACTCCTCCACCATGGACCCGATTTGCCGAACGTTTGTTTCGCGGATCTGCGAGTCTATTATCCGAGGCATAAGTGACGAGGGTTAGGACGTGGTTTCGTAGACGTTGAGCCATGATGTGCGAAGGGTTGACGCGCCACCGGACGCACTGCCGGAGTCGATGAAGTTGAACAGGCCTACCGCACTGGCGACGGCCTTGACTGTGACTGCGTACTGTTCGCCCGGCACGAAGGCGGATAGGTCGATCACGACACTGAATGGAACCTGCCGACCATGTGCGCGAGGTGTCACGCCATCAGAAATCGGTGTGTAACCACTGATGACGGTCAAGTTTTTCGCGAAGGAGGATGACCCATATTGGATCGTCAGAAAGAGTGATGCTGCAGTCTGGGCGAGTGGTCCCAATTCTTCGATCCAGACCCCGCCCTCTACCAAAATCCTTTTCGACGCAGGGACGGGCACTAGCGCTGCTGTCGCGAAACAGGTCGTGGTTGCAGCGATGATAGCTGTGGTGATATTCGCCCCGGACGTTTCGTGGCGGTAGAGCAGTCTGCCGTTACGACGTGAGGGGGCATTTGAGGAAGGTCTAATGCGAGAGGTGACATTGAAGTCAGCGATGGTCACTGGGTTAGCGGTCGGAACATTTGCAACTATCTCTACACAGGCGTACCGGCCCCACCATGCCTGTACTTCGGCGTCTGGGCCGGCCTCATAAGACGTGCCATCGGGGAGACTAAAGATCACCTGCTTGCCATCCCAACGTGCCGTGAAGGTGTGCCAGACGTCAAACGACAGGGCCTTCGGGTAGAACTTTGAGTAGTAGGTTCCGGTGCCAGTCCCGTCAGCCTTGCGCTTCATTACGTTGACGTGATCTCGGAAGATCAAAATATGCCCTCCGGCATTGGCGTATACCGAGGCGTCATCGGTCACATGGAAAGTGCCGTCTGAGACGATCATCACCGCTGGCGCATCAGCGGCTTGCGCCGCATCGGTCCATTTGACGGTCATGGTAATCTCGCGCACTTTGCTTGGCAGCGGTCCGAAGTTCAAGTAGGGCAAACCTGCGGTAGCGGTGAGCGCTTCGGCGGCGACGACAAACCCGGAACCGCCGAAATGCGTCAGGGTGTAGGGGGTGCCGGAGTCGGTGACCAGCGGCGTGGCGAGGGCACCATCGGGGCGGTTGCGGGCTGTGAAATACACGCTGTCACGCGGGGCATAAGTGGCACTACCCATCCACTTCGCGACATCGGTTGCGAAGGCCGCGGCACTGGTGTGGGCTATGTTGGATTTGACCACATCATTGTTAGGACTGACGACCTGGACATCCAAGGCATACGCCGTGCTCGGCTGCCAGCGGGGAACTGCTAGTGCCTCGGCTGCCCGGGCAGTCGTCGCCTCGCTGGTCAAGTCGGCGGCGGTAGCCGCCCCGATGGAGGACGTAGTCACTGCAGCTGCAGCCCCGGCCGGGTCATAGTCACCATGAGCATGGGTAGCGGCTGTGCCTAGGCTCAAGTCACTGACAGTGGTATCGACATAAGTCTTGCTAGCAGCCTGTGATCCTAAAGTAGGAGAGGGAACAACCGGAGATGAACTAAACGTCTTAGTGCCAGCTACGACTTCGTTGCCAGTGTTGTGGACTACGGTGGTGTCGGTGGCTTTGGTGGCCAGCGAGCCAGAGGACTTGAGTGTACCATCTGAGTTGTGTTCGACAGATAGGAAGTCATTGAGGATAGTACCCCAGGTACCATCGTCTTGACCGACGGACGGTAAACGAGTCATTTGTAACCCATATTTCTGTGCATCCCCATACGGCTATTAGTGCTTATGATTCTATTGTATAGATTGGGGGGTGAATACAAGAGTAGTTATTTGCGGGTTCGCACTAAACCCATTTCACGCAAAGTTATTATTGACAAAACTATGTATATTACATAGTTTTGTCACTGGCAATGACAAAACTATTGCATAAGAACTATAATTTTGTTATAGTAGATTCATGATACCCAGAGATTACTACACAGACGAACTCAAAAAGTTCAAAGACATCCAACTTATCAAAGTTGTGACTGGTATTCGTCGCTGTGGCAAGTCGACGCTACTCAGGCTATTTCGCGAGCAACTACTGCACGATGGTGTAGCCGCCAAAAGAATCCAAAGCATCAATCTAGAAGATCCGGCCAATAGACATTTGCTAAACTGGGAGGCCCTGTACAATCATGTCAATTCCCGTCTTGTACGCGGCCAAAAAAACTATATATTCTTCGATGAAGTGCAGGCAGTACCACAGTTTGAGCGTGCCATTGATGGCCTGTTTATAAATGAAGACGTCGATCTTTATGTAACCGGCTCGAACGCGCGGCTTCTGTCATCAGAAATCGCCACTCTTCTCACTGGCCGCTATGTCGAAATAGAAATGTACCCGCTATCATTCGCTGAATACAGCAGTGCGTATGCCTACCAACCAGACGCCAATCAGCGCTTTGTCGACTACCTACAGTACGGCGGTTTCCCGCAAACAGTTGAGCTACGTCGCGGTAGTACGGTAGATGCTGCCCAAAAATATTTGCGTAGCATCTACGATACCGTGCTCTATAAAGATATCATGGCGCGTACCGGTAGTGACAACCACAAGCTCGAAGCAGTAACACGGTTTTTGTTTGACAACATCGGTAATATCACCTCGCCAAAGAAAATTGCCGATACCATAACGTCGGACGGCACCTCAATCACGCGCAATACTATCGATAGCTATATCAACTCACTCGCGGATAGCTTGATAATCTATCCTATTGGGCGCTATGAGGTCAAAGGACGCAAGCTACTGCAAACCCTAGGTAAATACTACGTGGTAGATACTGGTTTGCGTTCCACTATCCTCGGGTCAAGCGCCGACATAGATAGGGGCCATATGCTGGAAAATGTGGTCTATTTGGAACTTCGTCGTCGTTATAGTGATGTCTGGATTGGTAAGGTTGGTAATACGGAAGTTGATTTCGTCGTAAGGGACCATGCTGGCCGCACGGCATACTACCAGGTTGCCGCAAGCGTTGCCGACCCAGATACGCTGACGAGAGAGCTCAGACCGTTGCGAGCTATAGCCGACGATTATCCCAAGTATCTGCTAACCCTCGATGCCGGATCGTATGATTACGACGGCATACAGCAACAGAATGTCGTACAGTTTTTGCTAAAGAGAGAAATGAGTTCATAAGACCTATGGATTACTGGGCACTATAGTTGATTGGCGACAGCGTTCTCGAACATTCCATTTACAAATAGTAGCCTTTCCTCGTAACCTATAGCCCCTTCAAAACAGTCACGAATTAACACCTGTAAAGGTACGACCTTGTTTCTTCTTGTTTCTTCCTTCAACCGTCAAGTATAATCGGAGGTTTTATATTGTAACCACAAAGTATAATTGGTGGCAAGTCAGAGCGTTAGGTCTATGGGTGTGGTCCGCCTGAGGCCAGTGTCAAGCTCCAAGAATAGTTCTTGACATAAGCATTTTGGATACAGTATAAATAAACACAAGATTAATTAAATAGATTAAAGGCTCGATTGTGAAAAAACTGAACACCAAGGGCTTTGCCCATCTTGCTATTTTACTTGGAGTGGTCGTGGTTTTTGCCATCATCGGTTCCTATATGTTGATACAAAGTCGTGCTGCAACCTGCAAAAACTACAATTGGTCCTCTGGTAAATCAAGTTCCTGTGTCAAGAACATTCAGAGAATCACGAATGCCGCCGGTGCCCGTCATTGGCACTACAGTGGCAGCGCAGTCATAGCCACTGACGGTATTTTTGGCCCCAAGACCAAAGCTCAAGTCAAATACTTCCAAAGGTATACCAAGATTAGCCAAGACGGCATAGTTGGGCCAAATACATGGGCCCAACTATGTAAATACGCTGGACTGCTAGGATCTTCGAATGATGGCTACAAGGCGGCAGTCTCATCCGGTTGTGTGTATTCGACTCCAAAATCAACCACAGCCTCGACTCCGAAGCCG
>JAYTAB010000043.1:0-6632 GCA_043737735.1 Candidatus Saccharimonadota bacterium
CTTGTGTGTTTAGTGTTTAGGAAAACACACGCTCGCTCTAATGTTTAGAGACGAGAGGCATCCCGCCTATGAGGATCTACCGAAAGAAGGTACGTCATGCGTAATCTCGGTCCGGCATGGGCAGCCACCATCAACGCCAAGCTCGCTGAAGCACCCCCCCATCGACGTAGTCGACCAGCAACTCTGGCTATCGTGGAAGGCCAAGAACCAGAACGACCCGGGCGCTCGCATCATCGCCTACGCGGAACGCTGGGCACGATTGATGCAGATCCGAATCGCCAAAGGTCACAGGCTCGAGGACATCGCGGACATCGCAGCCGAGATGGCAGATGTCGACGGTATATCGAGTGGGGAGTTCACGGCCGCCGTTGGCACCCTGGCATATGCTTGGATCTACGGCGATCAGCTCAAGCGGTGGCACCTCCAAGATCAACGTCGCATCATCTGACCTCCTGAACAACAGTTCAGGTTCACTACAACAGAAAGGCACAACATGCCTACTCTTACCCCCGGTTACGACGGAATGCTCCTGGTGACGGTCGGCTCGGAAATCCGCGACGCGATTACCGAAGCCAGAAGCATCGCGAAGTTGCGAGCTGCAGTCGGCCCGTGCATCGACGAGCTGACCGTCTTCATGTTCAACAACGTGATGGTCAGCGTCGGGTCAGCGTCGGAAGTCGAAATCATCTACCGAGACTTTCTGCGCGCACAGAACGGCTACATCCCACCTTTCGTCGGCCCGTACCCGAACGCTCTCCTCACCCAAGAGGAAGTCGAGCACGACGCACGGATCGAGGCCAAGAACGCGAGCTTAAGAACAGAATAGAGACTTTCTACATCTGTTGCTGAGCTCTCCGGAGCGGATGTGGCAAGTGGATATGGGTTAAAACCTGGATGTTCACGGTCATTCGTGATGTTTTCTTCCTAACCCCATGTCTGCTTGTCATATTCGCTCCATGAATGTCTCTAACAGAGAAAGTCATGCTGATGAGTCCTAGAAGGACGAAAGCGTACATACAAAAACGGCTCACCTCGTTTAAGCTCAAGCTGCTTCGCCGGGATAAGCATTTGAATTGGAATCTTGGGGCTGCACATCTAAGGAGACATCTCCTTAGCTTGATGAGCTTGTTTGCTGTGTGGGCGCAGGCGACTTATTAGGTAAATCGATAGGTCTTCTGTATGCTAGGATTCATATGCGTGCCACGCCTCCTACTGTGACACTTCCGCTTATGATTTATAAGAAAACACGTATACTATAAGGACAAATGAGTACAAACTTAGCCCAAAATTTAGTGATAGTCGAGAGCCCGGCCAAGGCCAAAACCATCGAGAAGTACCTCGGTGGCGATTTCAAGGTGCTGTCGAGCGTCGGTCATATCCGTAGTATTGCCAAGAAAACCAAGACCGGTGCCGAACCGATAGATACCAAAGACGGTTTCAAAACCGTCTACGAGATAGACCCCGACAAGAAAAAGGTCATCACCGAGCTCAAGAGGGCGGTCAAGGACAGCCAAGAAGTCTGGCTAGCAACAGATGAAGACCGCGAAGGAGAAGCGATAGCTTGGCACCTCTGTGAAGTGCTGAAGCTCGACCCGACGACGACCAAACGCATCGTCTTCCACGAGATTACCAAGTCCGCCATCGAGGCCGCCATCCAGAATCCGCGTACCGTCGATATGAACTTGGTCCAAGCTCAGCAGGCCCGCCAGATCTTGGATCGCCTGGTAGGATTCGAATTATCCCCGGTCGTTTGGCAAAAGGTCCCCGGTGGCAAATCTGCCGGCCGCGTCCAATCGCCAGCCGTACGGCTACTGGTCGAACGGGAACGCGAGATCGACAGCTTCGAAGGTTCGTTCAGTTTCAAGGTAGTTGCTACATTTAACGCCAGCGGTCTCGACATGAAAGCCGAACTGCCGCAGCGCTTCAAAACAGAGGCCGAAGCCCAACAGTTCCTGGAGAGTCTGATCGGCGCTACGTTTACCGTAGCCGACGTCACGACCAGCCCTAGCACCCGTAACCCCGGGCCACCATTCACCACCAGCTCCTTGCAGCAGGAGGCCAACAGCCGTCTTAGCTTCGGCGCCAAAGCCACCATGTCGAGCGCCCAAAAACTCTACCAAGAGGGTAAGATCACCTACATGCGTACCGATTCCGTCAACCTCAGTGGCCAGGCATTGGCCCAAATGGGCGATTACATCAAGGGTGAATTCGGCGAGCAGTATCACCAAGTCCGCACCTTCAAGACGAAGTCCGCCAGCGCCCAAGAGGCTCACGAAGCCATTCGCCCGACCAATGTCAGCCAAGTCGTCGCCAGTGGCAACGAATACGACCAAAAGCTATATGACCTCATCCGCCGCCGCACCCTGGCCAGCCAGATGGCACCAGCCAAGCTCGAGAAGACCACCGTCACCATCGCCATCTCATCCGGCAAACTACATTTTGAAGCCCATTTCGAAGCAAAGGGCGAGGTAATAATCTTCGACGGTTTCCTAAAGGTCTACGGGGGCAGCACCAAAGACGCCGATATCCTACCGGCCGTCAGCAGTGGCGACACACTCGATATCCGTGAAGCCAGCGCCCGACAGGTATTCGCCCGACCTCCTGCCCGCTACACCGAAGGTAGCCTGGTCAAGAAACTGGAAGAGCTCGGCATCGGTCGCCCGAGCACCTACGCCACCATCATCAACACCGTCCAGGTCCGCGGCTACGCCGTCAAAGGCGAAGGCGAAGGAACACCGCGCGACGTCATCCAGCTCAAACTCGCCGATACAGAGGTCAGTAGGGAAGTCGTCCAAGAGAAAACCGGCTCCGACCGAGGTAAATTAGTCCCAACTCCCATAGGCCAAGTCGTCAGCGACTTTCTAACCAATCATTTCGATCAAGTGGTCGATTACGGCTTCACCGCCAACGTCGAAGGAGAATTTGACCAGATCGCCGAGGGCAAATTAGGGCGCAATACTATGCTCGAGGAGTTTTATAAGCCATTCCACCAGCTGATCACCGAGTCCGGTGGCATCGACCGCGCCACCGTGGCTCAATCCCGCGAGATCGGCATCGACCCGAAATCCGGCAAGCCCATCATAGCTCGTTTCGGCCGTTTCGGACCGATGTTACAGCTCGGCAACCCAGACAAGGACGACAAAAGCCCCGAAAACAAACCACAGTTTTCTCCGATGCCAGAGGGCGCCAAGATTGAGAACGTCACCCTCGAACAAGCTCTACAGATGTTCAAACTACCTCGCGAAGTCGGCACTACGGCAGATGGCCCTGATGGCCAGGGCGGCGAAGTCATCAAAGCCAACCTCGGCCGTTTTGGCCCCTATATCCAGATCGGCAAGACCTTCGTATCTATCAAGCCGCTTGATCCGCACACCATTACCGAAGCAGAAGCCCGCGAGCTCTATGCTGAGAAGCAAAAGAAAGACGCCGAAAAGTACATCGCCGAATTCCCCAGTGGCATTCAGGTGCTCAACGGCCGCTACGGCCCATACATTACCGACGGCAAGAAGAACGCCAAAATCCCCAAAGACAAGGATCCGGCCAAATTAACAGAGATAGAAGCCAAGGATTTGCTAGCTGCCACCCCCAACAAAAAGCCGCCATTCCGTGGCCGCCGACCAGCAGCCAAGAAATAACTACAACACCAAACTACGCTTACGGGTGAGTACTCAGAACGTGTTCAGATTCCCCTGACCAACAGAGGGGAGGGCTCTTTGATGTCCGATGGCTCCGGACTGTATTCACATCCAATGGTTAAGCATTAGTACTATTGTTTTGCAATGTTATTGACACGATCCAATGCTTATGTTATCTTAAGCTTATGCATAAAGGCATGGGGTGGCACGAAAGTGCGGCCGTAACAGATAAGGGAGTAACTATGTCAACAACATTCAAGTCCAAATTAGTTGGATTCTCAGCCGTAGCAATCATTGCCGCCAGTCTGATCGTTCCTAGCGTTTCTGCTAACGGCGTTACACTACAATCAAGCCGTGATTGTGACAGCAACGCAGTTATACACTGTGGCGCGCTAACAACTTCAGAACTCATTAGCAAATATAACGCTAGCCCTAGCACGAAGGTTATCTACACCTACTTCGGTATCTCCAGCGCAAATGTTAACGCCATGGAGTCAACAGCCGTCGCCGGTTCTGTCACTAAATCTGGTAATGTCTACGCTGGCAGCAAGCTTGTCGCCAAGAACGCTCTGACAACTGGTCGCGAGAACATCGCTGGCAGCACTAAAGTCGTCAAAGACGGTGTTACATTCTACACCCGTACTCCTTCGGTATCGTTCCGTAGCGACAGCATTAGCTCGTTTGTTGTACTGAACAAAAACGGTCAGTTCCAGTTTGCTATCATCGGTAGCTGTGGAAACCCTGTGAAGGCTACCAACGTCGTACCAGCTCCTACGCCTGCACCCACACCAAAGCCTACGCCGAAGCCTACGCCTGCACCCACACCTACACCAAAGCCGACACCCGCACCGACACCAAAGCCTACACCAACTCCTGCGCCAACACCAACTCCTACGCCTACTGCGCCAGTAGTAGCACCCGTAGCAGCTCCCACCGAACTAGTTAACGCTGGTTCTGGTGAAGTAATCGGGTTGTTCTCGGGTGTGTCAGTTGCAGCCGCAGCTGGTCACGCTTGGTTCTCTCGCCGCCGCCGCGATCAGTAATCCGGACGGCAGACTGACCGCAAAATACTCACAAATACCCGCATGATGCGGGTATTTGTGAGTTCAGAGCCGGTCAGAAAAACACAAGCGAGATAACGGAGGTAAGACGGATATGTTACCTGACCATTCGGCAACTTGCAGAATGTTGCTCATAGTTTATAACTACAATTCTACAACATAACATGGGCACGGCCGTCGAGTACGTGCTACAATATGTTCAGACCAACATGCATTTGACTACGTAATGCTTAGGTGTTATAGTTAACATAACGTAACCTGTATTAACAGATAGGAATAAACGATGGCTTCAGAGGCCCCATTGATCTCGATTCAAACCGAAGAATGTATAAACGATATTTTGGGTACTATCGATCGAGAGCGTGAACGAGAAATCGTGTCGCGCCGGTTCGGTCTATTTGATCGCAAGGAAACCTTAGAGCAAATAGGCGAACTACTCGGTATCACCCGCGAGCGCGTCCGACAACTAGAAAAGTCTGTCGTCAACCGTCTGAAAGCATCGGCAGAGCAGGGAAGCGTCCCTCGTATACCCGAAGTGCAGGTCGAACTCCTAACGCACTTGCACGAGCTTGGCGAGATAGCCCGCGTCAGCACTCTGACCGAAAAGGTCGGCACAGACGTCACCAAACTGCAGCAGGCCCGCATCGCCTTCCTAGCCCAGTTATGCCCCGAGCTAGTCGTCATCAACGAAGACGATCACTACTTCCTAGCCGTCGGCATCAAAGCCGTCCGTGACGTCAATGTCGTCAAGGCGGACGTCGTCAAGCTAATCGACTCCGTCAAGAAGATAGGCGAACCAGCAACCATCGAAGTAGTAGCTAAAGCAGCCGACCTATTGAGCGGCAAGTCTGATGTCCGACAGGCGCAATCCCTTGCCAGCATCAGCAAGCACCTGGCAACCCTCAACGGCCGCTGGGGCCTGGTCAAGTGGCCAATGGTCAACCCCAAGAACATCCGCGATAAGATCTTCGTCATCCTGAAGGAGCACGGCAAACACCTCCACTTCAACGAAATTGCCGAAGCCATCAAAGGCAGTGAATTCAAACGTAAAGATGTTACCACTCAAGCCATCCACAACGAACTCATCAAAGACAAGCGGTTTGTCCTGATCGGCCGCGGCATCTACGCTCTGAAGGAATGGGGCTACGAAAAGGGAACCGTCAGTGACATCATCGGTGAAGTCCTAAAGGCAGAGGGAGGCCCATTGCACCGCGATGAGATCGTCAAGCGCGTCCTCAAAAGCCGCTACGTCAAAGAAACCACCATCCTTCTAAACCTCCAAGGCAAATCGCAGTTCAAACGCGTCGCCAAGGCTACTTACTCACTCGCCGAGTAGGAATTCAAATGGCTGCTGAGTTCTTTATAGAAGACCCCAACTTCGAACTACCCTTACTTAAGCCTGGGGTAGAGGTTGCGGCTACAAAGGATGCAATGCGAACACTAGCCGCACTGGGTAATACAAGCATCGTGCGAGTAGTCTTCATGCAGGCAGAAAATATGAAGCCTACATCTCTTTTGGATTTCGTTGAAACAGCGGATGAGCAGTTTGAGAATGCAGCCGGTTATTGTGAGGCTAATGTCGTTCCACATTCCTGGGGGCTCCGCAATATAGTAGGTCTTCCACATTACGGCCGGTATCCCCAAAGCCAGCATCCCCTTATACCTACCGGATATGGGCTAGTTGCAGAAGTAAATGTCATACAAGACGTGCGGTCATTAGAACCTGATAATAGGTTTGCAGTAGCCAAGGGATTGGTCGAGTACAAGAGGAACGAAGGCCCTATTCTATGGAGTGATCGTACGCCCAGTCAATTTGTCTACGGCAGGGTAGGTCAAGACTTAGAGCCTGACAAAATCCCCCCGTTAGCAAGGATATAGCCTCCTTAGCATGATATGAGTCATGGCAATATAGATCAGACTCTCACTTTTCCTGGGG
>JAYTAB010000044.1:0-9025 GCA_043737735.1 Candidatus Saccharimonadota bacterium
AACCAGTTTGCCCTCAAGACCAAGCTCTACATCAAGGCTTTACAGGCTAGCATGGCTGAGCTGGAGCGGCTGCGGGGAGGTTTTGCTGCGTAAGGTGAGTCAGTAACACTACCGACTGTGTTTGGGTCATATTCTCCAAAAGCCTTAAGCGCTTCTAGCGGTGTTGACGAGTTATTTTGCTCGCCAATTATTGGGCGCGTTGAAGATTCAATCGATTTCAACATTGTTTCTTGCATACAGTCATTATACCACTTTTATGCAACGATGCGAGCATTTTTTCAGGAATTCCATCCCAAGTACAGCGAGTTCATGCCAAACATTTATCGCCCCGGCAGTTCTTGTCAGGTGGCCTTAACTGTGGACTAATTCAAGGACAGTTCTACCCAATGGGTTGCCCAATGGTGCCTCTACGGGCGCCGCCGGCTCGTTATCGAACAGGGGGCAACGCACTTCTACAATAGGCGTGCCTGCAAACCGTTTACCTAACAAACCATCGATAGCTCGCTCCCGCAGATCTAGTGGGTCAACATATCCGCCTTCCGGGCCTAAGCTCGGGTCATGCCCAATGAATTCATCTTCGTCTGTAATTTCTTCATAGCACCTTAGTAATGCTTCTTGGCATGATCGTTCACCCTCCGAAGCATATCGTAGTATTTTGATGGTTTTCACCGGCTCCACATGACCGATTGGAGGCGTTACGCTATGCCGCGGTAGACAACCTTGAAATTGTAGTTGAATCTCTAAAGCTATTGTATCTGATTCTACGCATTGCATAGGACACCTTCTGGACATACCCGTGTTAATGTGGCCTAATATACTCCTACTGTTGTCAATTGTCAATATGCGATTTGTTGATTCTCACCCAAATCAGCTAGTCCGTGTTCCGAGCACGTGTTCAGGAGTATCATACAAGACCAAGAAGATAATGACCAAACCACAAAAAAGACCTCTTAAACAGAGGTCGTTTATAGAAATATACGAAAATATTTCACTCATTCCTATTTTACAGGGGCTCCAGGACGTTTACCAAACCTATTGTGATATGGTATCGCTTTTATGCTTTATCTTGTAACTTTATAAGGTTGTGATATCATTATAAAGTTATGAACTACAAAAATGAGCTAGTACAGATACTTGACGCAAGTAGATGGTCGCAAGAACAACTTGCGGCTGAGCTCGACGTATCCTATCCCGCGCTTAATGCATGGCTTAAAGACCGTGCTGTACCGCGCCAAAAAGCGCAGGCTCGTATTCACGAGTTATACATCTCGATAGTAGGCACCTCAAGTGTCACGGAATCTGATTTAGCACAAGCTAAACAAGAGGCTAGGCGATACTCCGTAACCGCGCGCCAAATTATCTCAAATCAGGACATGCTTGATAAGCTCACACTTCATCTTACCTACCACACAAATACTATTGAGGGCAGTACGATGACACTCGCGGATGTTGAGAATGTTATTTTTGATAACAAAGTACTCTCGAACCGTACGGCGGTTGAACAATTAGAGGCGAAGAATCATCAGTCTGCCCTCTATTGGCTTCTTGACCAAGTTGCAGAAGCTAAAGGTACGTTTAGTATTACTGAAGACGTTATTTTAGGAATACATCTTCGTCTTATGAACGGGATCGTCAGTGATGCTGGTCAATACCGTAAACATGCTGTACGCATCATGGGTGCACACGTACCACTTGCAAACTGGCAAAGCGTTCCAAGCCTAATCACAGAACTCACCAATTACGATAGAGCCTCGGGAGACACCGTATCTTTACTTGCTAAGGTTCATGCTAAATTTGAGAAGATTCATCCATTTAGTGATGGCAACGGTAGAACTGGCCGTCTATTAATGCTAGCGCGGGCGCTTGATGCTGGTATTGCACCGCCTATTGTCCTAAAGGAACGTAAGAGAGCTTATTATAAATACCGCGAACTTGCACAAACCAAAGAGGAGTATACGCCTTTAGAGTTCTTTATTGCTGAATCCATTCAATCTTCTGGCAAATTACTAACAGAAATAAAATAGACACATCTTTAATGATATATCTATTTTCTTGGCAGGGGCGGCCGGGTTCGAACCGACGACACCCGGTTTTGGAGACCGGTGCTCTACCAGCTGAGCTACGCCCCTAGACCTGCTAGGATCGACTTGAACCAACGTTGATACGCGTACAACTTACGCGCGTAACGACGAAGGTTAACTACCGACAGCTCAATAATAAGCTATTATTCGTAAATTGTCATCTGTCGGTACTTTCCACCGCTGCAGTTTTCTGGTATAAACTATAGATACATATGGCAAAGATTAATCCGGTGAAGCCGCTACTCGTACAATTATATGGATATCCTGGGTCTGGCAAGACGTATTTTGCCCGCCAGTTCTGTGAGAACGTCCAGGCGGCGCACGTCCAGGATGACCGGATTCGCTTCGAGCTTTTCGAGAAGCCGCGCTATGACAAGCAGGAAAATGATGTTGTCACGCAATTGATGGATTATATGACTGGCGAATTCCTGAGCGCCGGCATCAGTGTGGTGTACGACACGAATGCGATGAGGGCATCGCAGCGTCACGGCCTACGCGATATGGCTCGTAAGGCTCGTGCTCAGCCGATACTCATCTGGCAGCAAATCGACGCCGAGGGTGCCTACGCCCGCACGACCAAGCGTGACCGTCGGCGTAGTGATGATAAATACGCGGCTGCCATCGATCGGGCTACCTTCGATACTATCGCTGGCCGGATGCAGAATCCACAGACCATCGAGGACTACATCGTCATTAGCGGCAAGCACGTCTTCAAGACGCAGCTCAGCGCAGTGGTCAAACGGCTGCACGAGCTGAACTTGGTTTCATTCGACGAAGCTCTGACGCAAGTCGTCAAACCGGGTATGGTCAATTTGATCCCCAACAACACGGCGTCTGGTCGGGTCGATATGACTCGCCGCAATATCATGGTGCGCTAGGCGCTAGGGCATGGTGCGCTAGGCGCTTTCGGCATCAGTCAGCAACGACTCCAACTTTCTACTACGTCTATCTGGGCATTTCCAAGATTAAGCGAGGGAACACGACTTGGCAATAAAATATTTTGAACTAGATGATATCGGCCTGGTGCGCATCAATAAGCGCAGCGGTGCACGCAATATTCGCCTCAGTATCGCTGTTGATGGCGAAATCCGGGTCACTATACCGAGTTGGTCACGCTACCAGCACGGTGTTGATTTCGCTCGCTCCAAAGCCGATTGGATATTAGACAACGCTCCGGCCAAAGAAACGGTCTTACAACACGGCCACCGCGTCGGCAAAGCCCATCGTCTGGTCTTCACGACCACCGCCATCGACAGCCCATCCTCCAGAATCATCGGCAGCGAGATTCGCGTATCACGACCGCTCGGCATGGCGACGGCGCACCCGGATGTGCAGAAAGTCGCCCGTCGGGCTAGCATACGTGCTCTACGTGCCCAAGCCGAGACTCTGCTTCCGCAGAGACTAAGGACGCTGGCCGACACCTACGGTTTTACCTACAACAGCGTCAGCGTCAAAAGACTCAAAGGCCGTTGGGGCAGTTGTGACAACAAGCAAGACATCGTACTCAATCTATTCTTGATGCAGCTACCATGGCAATTGATCGATTACGTACTGCTCCACGAGCTGACACACACCAAACATCTCAACCACGGAGAAGACTTTTGGGACGAGTTCATCCGCCACGAGCCGTCCGCCAAATCACTCCGCAAACTCATCAAAACTCACCAGCCAGTCCTGGAACCGATCTTACCTATCTCTTAAAACTATACTTATGGCTTTTGCTGATGGGCGCGGTGTGGCATAATACGGGCATGCCCGTCACATCGACACCCAAAACTCTTGCCGCGGCTGCGACGGCTGCACAATTCGAACACGAACGTATCCTGAGCCTGATCAATAGCATGGTCGACGGTGTGATCGCCGTCGATGAGCACGTCAAAGTCGACATCTACAACGGCGCCGCCCTCAATATTCTCGATCTCAACAGCTCGATGCAAGGCAAATCCCTCGGCGCTATATGCAAACTCATTGACAGCAATAATCAGCCGGTCGACATCGTCGAACTAGTCCGCGCCGCCCGTACGGCATACGTCAGCCGCGATTATTCGCTGTCCTACGCTGACGGCAGCAAAGTCAACCTGTACCTCAGTATCGCCCCCGTCCACCTCGGATACGGCAAAACTGACAAATTGAGCTACGTCATCGTGCTGCGCGATATCAGCCACGAAAAATCACTAGAAGAAGAGCGCGACGAATTCATTAGCGTCGTTAGTCACGAGCTCCGCACCCCGATCACCATCGCCGAAGGTAACATCAGCAATGCCCAGTACATCGTCACCAACGCAGGCGGCAGTAAACCAATCATAAAAGCTCTTGAGGATGCTCATCAACAGACATTATTCCTAGCGGATATGATAAACGATCTGTCGACGCTGTCGCGCGCCGAACGCGGCGTCCTGACTGTCGAGCCAGAATCCATCAACGTACATGATTTGGTAACCGAGCTAGCGCGCACTTACCGCCCAGAGGCCGAGGCCAAAGGCTTAAAAATCTACATTGAACCGAGTGCCAGCCTGGAACTACTGATGTCCAGCAAACTGTATGTCCGCGAAGTCATGCAAAATTTCGTCACCAACGCCATCAAATACACCGACAAGGGCCACATCGCCATTACCGCCAAGCCGCATGACAACGGCGTCATGATTACAGTGGAAGACACCGGCATCGGCATCAGCAAAAGCGACCAGGAAAAGATTTACGACAAATTCTTCCGAGCCGAAAACTACGAAACTCGCAAAACCGGCGGCACTGGACTAGGCCTGTACGTCACAATGAAATTAGCACGTCTAATCCATGCCGAAATCACCACTAGCAGCAAACTCAGCAAAGGCTCCAAATTCTCGGTCTATCTACCGAACCTCCGCTAACCCCCCCCATCAAGCATCGGGCAAGCGCGGGACTACCTGCATCACCGGGATACAAACATTACGCTCTTTCCAGAGCACGTCGGAAAACTCGTATTTATACATTGAGTAGTGCAGAAGTCCGATAGCGCTCAGAGCGGCAGCCGGGAAGCAGAGCAAATACCCGAGCGACGCTCGGCCATAAGTCAGTCTAAGCACCTGCCGGTACGCCGCCAAGAGCAGGGCGGCCGCCAATATTGTGAGTACGAGGCCAGCCAGATGCCTGTCGGCTTCCAACCCACCGGCAGCCAGCCCGCTCACCAGAGAAACATAAGGCAACACGATGAGCAACAATAGAGCCGCACTAACGCTGGCCACGACCTCGGGACGGCGATGCAGGGCTGGGTAATTGGTGCGCACCATGGCGCTGCGCTGCTCGGCCGCTGACGACTGCGATGACACTCCATAGTATGCACCGCCTGGCAGGAATCCATAGTTATCATCGGTCGCGGCCGAGCGGGCAAAGTATACTTCGGGCGTCATCATCCGACTAACCGCCTTGAAACCACCAAGACCGCGCAAGGCAGCAGTCTGGATTAGCCAGCAGGAACTGGTCACCGGTGGCCGGCCGATCAATTGACGGGGCAGCAGCAGCTCCCAAGCGGCACGCATTGGCTCGATCAGTGGCACTTGCAACCACTGATTGCCGTAGCGCGGCATGACGCTCACCATGGTCTTTTGCTTCGCTATGGCGTAGCTGACGAGCTTGCGGATGCTGTCCGGCTCCACTCGAACCGACGTGCTGCAGTACAGTATGTAGCTACCACTGGCAGCACGGGCCAGCGTATCGTATGCCTGATTGCGGGCCAACCAATTGGAGCTAGGTTCGCCGCCGGGGATAAAACGCACGCCGACGTGGGCAAAACTACGGATGATCTCCGACGTCCGTCGAGACTGCGAGCAATCATCGAGCACCAAAATCTCCAACTTCGGATAATCGCTTGCCAGCAGCGATTCGATACAGTCAATCAAACTCTCTGTTTCGTTGCGAGCGGCGACTGCCACTGTAATACTCGGCAACTCACTATGCGAATACATCTTGACCGAGTCCGGTTCCGCAGCGTGCCGTGCGTGTCGCCGGACGCTCGCTAGCAATACCAGTGCTACACAGACTTGAGAAACAGACAGAAGCAGCCAGAGTAGCCCCGGTGACACAGCCAGTCTGTCGCGCAATGCATTCAGCCCGTATAGACTCACTTGAACGATCACAAGCCAACTGGTAGTCTGTAGGCCACTTCGTCGCAAATACACCGGGTGCATCCGGGCCTGCATGATTCGCAGTAGATTGATCACTCGATACAGATTTAAAAGCGTAATCAGACACATAGCAACGCCAAACCTATTTGTTACCCCGAAGACACTCAGAGATACTAGTAGACCAATTGCAGCCGAGCCCAGAATTAAGCGCAGCAACCCAAGGCGTTCCGGCACCCGAGGCAACGTTAGTTCGAACACAACACTGGCTACAAACAGCACAAACACAAGCATCATAGTGATACTATATCACCTCTCCCCAGTACTACCCTTGACGAGAAACCACGATGAGCGTATGCTTGACACAGTAATCGAGAAACCTACTTAGTAACAGTAGGCTTTTTTATGTAAAGATTTAAGCTGCAAAGGTGAGTAATGGCCGACGACAAAAACGTAAAAGACGAAGTAGCCAAAGTGCAGGACGCAGAGAATAGAACTTCAAAGCGCCGCCTACGCACCAGTACCGAAACCGTGCGCGAACGCACCCGAAAATTACAAACACAAGCCAAACTCGACGCCGAGCCCTCGGGCCGAAACGTATTCTCAACTTTTTTGTGGGGCTTTACTTGGCCACTGCGCCAATTCGGCCAGTTCGTCGGCAAGCTCGGACGCTTCCGGGTTATTCGCTTCGTCACTCGCGTATTGGGACGTGTTCTCTTGCCAGTCTACTTTCGCAACAGCTGGCGTGAACTACGCCTCGTCACCTGGCCCGATCGTCGCACTAGCTGGAAACTAACCTACGCCGTCATCGTTTTTTCTATTCTATTCGGCGTCATTATCGCCGCAGTAGATTTTGTACTTGATAAACTATTTAAGGAGTTAATAATAAAATAATGTCTATATCTCATCCTACGGCCAAGCGCTACGATACAACCAAACAGTGGTACGCCATTCACACCTACAGCGGCTACGAAGAAAAAGTCGCTGAGAGCATTCGACAACGGGCCGATAGCCTCGACATGAAGGACAAAATCTATGCCGTCCTGGTTCCCAAAGAAAAAATGATCGAAATCAAAAACGGCAAACGCCGCGTCGTCGAAAAGCGCATTTTCCAAGGATACGTCATCGTCCAGATGAAAATGAGCGAAGACGCCTGGTACATCGTCCGTAACACCCCATCCGTCACCGGCTTCGTCGGCTCCGGCACCGACCCAACACCACTCGGCAACGATGAAATCGAAAAAATCCAGAAGCGCATGGGCCTAGAACAGCCAAAGCACAAGATAGACTACAAGATCGGCGACGTCGTCAGCATCACCGACGGCCCATTCAAGGGCTTCGACGGCGCCATCAACGAGATCGACCCACAAAAGGGCAAGCTCAAAGTCCTCGTCAACATGTTCGGCCGCGAAACACCAGTCGAACTGGACAGTTTGCAGGTCAAGCGAGTCTAGTAGATTACGCCCGCTCGATTCAAACAATTTATGCAGTTCACAAAGGTAGAGTCTATTCAAGTCAAGGTAGTACACCCGATGGCTTATTAAAAACCATGGGCCGATTTTTGGTAACATTTTAACCATAAGCGTATACTGAAGTAAGAAATCTAACAAAGGATTACGTATGACAACTTCAGAAGTAAAAACCTATATAGACCTCTCAATAACACGTGAAGCATTCGATGATTTGGGCCCAGCCGGCAAAGTGGACCATTATATCAGACGTGAGATGGGCAGTTGGGCTGGCGGTATGGTGATTGCTCTAGCGACAGTTGATGCTCTGAACAATCACAAGACGAATCACCCTGATGGCTACGCGGCTCTCGAGGAACGGGCAGAACGCGAGCTCGGCATAGAGAGGCCTTACCCTCGTATTCTCTCGCTAGTACCGTCCGAGGAGACATACCCCAGGCATCCAGAACCGATATTCCCCGATACCGAAGTCGCCTAGACAGCGAAGACTATTTCTGGTACAATCACATCTGTTACGCAATATCAAATACTACTTACAAGGTAGGAGAGTACGTCCCGTAGCTTCAACTCGGACGGCTCGAAAAGGAGACATACATGGCAGGAAAGCCAGTTCGCGCACATCTTAAAATGAAAATTCCAGCCGGCAAGGCCAGCGCAGCGCCACCAGTGGGTAGCACGCTTGGTCAGTACGGTGTTAATATGATGGACTTTATTGGGCCATTCAATGACATGACCCGCGATATGCAGGGTACTGTAACTGCACACATAACCGTCTTTACCGACAAAACGATGAAATTCCGCGTTGTCGGTGCACCGACTGACGACCGCATCCGCACAGCACTTGGCATCGCCAAGGGTTCCGGCAAGCCAAACAGTGAAAAGGTCGCCAAGAAACTCAGTCAGGCTGACTTGCAGAAGATCGCCGAAGACAAAGCCGTCGACATGAACACCGACGACGTCGAAGCCGTCAAAAAGATGGTCGCTGGCACCGCCCGCAGCATGGGCGTCGAGGTCGAAGCCTAACAAATGGGACGTGATCCAGAATTAGAGCAGGACTTGGAGCAACTTGGTAACGCATATTTAGCACTCGAGGCAAATGCAGGGAGCCTGAAAAGAACGAGGAATATATTCACTTCACTGCTCATCACAGGAGGTATGGTAAATATGGCCGTGAATGAAAACATAACAAACCCAACCGGTATTGCAGCAATGGTCGGAGGAATCGCCATCTGGTCAGGATCGACATATTTTCTGCAACATGATGTTCGTGATGCAAGTGACCAAGTCATAGAAACAATGACCGAAGCATTTAGAGCAACCGGCGATAACTAGTAACTAAGAATAATTTGTGGGAGGCCGTCGAACAGCCGTTAGCACC
>JAYTAB010000045.1:0-14147 GCA_043737735.1 Candidatus Saccharimonadota bacterium
AGCGTCTGCGACTGATCAGCAGAACTCCGCCAATGAGCGAGATAACGCCTCCAATGAGGGAAAAGAATATAACGTGTCCGAATGTAGCAGATGTTTCCATAAACAACAGTATTACGAATATATCCTTTTTTTGCAAAATAGTCGCAATTTATGATAAGATTGCAACATGGACGCCACAACAGACAAGCTACAAACTGTACTTGCAGCCAACGGCTCCAGCTTGACAACTCCGAGGATTATTATCTTCAAGACCCTTCAGGTACACGGTCCACTCACCATAGTGGACCTCATCCAACACGCCGGAACAAGTCTAGACCGAGCCAGCGTATACCGTAGTGTCCTACTGTTCGAAAAACTAGGCATCGTCAAGAGACTACAACTGGGATGGAAGTACCGAATTGAGCTTGGCGACCAGTTCCAGCCACACCACCACCATATGTACTGCTTGCATTGTGGCGCGACCGTCGAGCTACCCGAAGATACAGTCCTCGAGGCACGGCTGCGCAGTCTGACAGACGACCACGGCTTTTTGCCAGAAGATCATCAGATCGAGATTCGCGGTATTTGCGCGGTCTGCCAAGACAGTCAACGGCAAAGCAAGACCACCTAAAAGGCCCAGGTAAACCCGAGCCTTTGCATGGAAGTTTCGCACTTCCTACACTTTATAGTATGACGGTCGATGCCATTTTTCAAGCGACTTGTCCACAACCACACGGCACCCAGAGTAAGTAGACATCCCACAATAATCCACTATCATGAAGGTGTCATGCATAACCAAATTCCCGGCTTTAATGATCATTTCTGGCGCCACATCTGGCATAAATACTTAGGCCGACCGTATCAGCTTCACATCGTAGATCATGGCGGAGATGGTCCGGTCGTCATACTTCTCCACGGCCTGGCTTCATCCTCGGCCAACTGGACCGAATTGACGCCACTATTGCAGCGCAATTACCGTTGCATTAGCATCGACCTGCTCGGTTTCGGAAATTCGCCGAAGCCGCAGTGGTGTGACTACACTATGGCCGATCATATACGGTCGATTCATGCGACCTTGAATAGTTTACGCCTGCGTCAGCCATTCATCCTGATCGGACACTCTCTGGGTAGCCTGCTGGCGACACGTTATGCCCGCTACCACCATAGGAGCGTCGTCCGTCTCGCCCTACTCAGTCCACCCGTCTATGCGCCGCTCGATCTGATTGATGACCGTTTGGCCCGGCAACGCACATCGCTCTACCTGCGCGCCTATCGATTCATCCGAACTCACCCCCGTATCACTCCGGAAAACATTATGCGCCTCGCCCGTATACTACCTCAGGTAAAATTTATAATACTCAACCGACCGACCTGGATACCTTTCACACGATCGCTCGAGCAATGCATCGAAAACCAGACGTTGATCGAGGACATCGCTCACGTACAAACTAAGGTGGACATCTTCTATGGCGTGTTCGACGAAGTCATCGTGCCCTACAACATCAAACAGCTGGCTTCTGTTCAAGACGTAAACCTGCACCCGCTGCCCGTCAACCACACAGTAGGCAAGCGCTATGCCACGGCAGTCGCCCACGAATTATTAGAGTCTTTACATTTCAGTAATCCTAGCAGACAATAGTGCTATGGATATAAATTCGCCCTCCGTCAGCTCTGCCAACAACAAGCCAAAATTACATCTCAATCTCGACAAGCATGGTAGATGGCTAGCCTGCGCTATTTTAGGCCTCCTGGTCATCATCGTCGCCATGCTGGTGGTATGGAAACCATGGCAACAGACCGTCGGCGCCAACGCGCGCACTGTTTCTGTCACAGGCGACACCACGCTAAGGGCCACACCCGACGAATTTGTCTTCAGCACGTCCTACGAAAATACCAACGCCGACAAAGCCACCGCCATCAAAGCAGCCGAAGCCAAAAGCACCGAGTTAACCACCAAACTCAAGGTCCTCGGCGTCGCCGACAGACAGATCAAAACTGACATCAATGGCTACGGAAATACCGACAATCGACAGTACCTCGGCATCCAAGCGCCCACTCCCGATCAGACCGCAGGAGATTACACCTACACTGTACAACTAACCGTCACGCTGTCCTCTAGAGCTCAAGCCCAAAAAGTCCAAGACTACCTGATAACGACTAGTCCGGGCGGAGCAATCACCCCTACGTCAACCTTCAGCGAAAGCACCCGCAAACAGCTCGAGTCTAGAGCCCGAGATGCCGCCACCAAGGACGCTCGTGCCAAGGCCGACCAATCGGCCCGCAACCTCGGATTCAAAATCGGTATCGTCAAAAGCGTCGATGACGGCAGCGGTTTCAATGATGACATCCGACCCATGTTGGACTCAGCCGGTAATGCCAGTGACAAAGCAATCGTCTCCACCCCCGCCAACCTCAGTGTACAACCCGGCGAAGAAGAGCTCAGCTACAGCGTGACGGTCGTCTACTACATCAAGTAATCAAAAACCTTCGATTATTTCCCGAAAACGATTCGCAACATTTCTGTCGGTTCTATCACGAATCGCATCATCGACGCACATTATCGTTGAGCCAGCAACTAGTCTTACCGCACCCGGGCGCGCATTGGAAATGTCTATATCCGGCACGAACGTATCTATGATCTCATCAAGAACTGGCCGAGTAGACAAATATCGATCGACGCTACCCAGCAATGATTCCTTTATATCCTTGTAGCCGACCCCTGGTTTAGGTTTCATGTCTGCCATCGCCTCGACACCTACACCACTTGGCCTTCCAAGGACAATATTACAAACTGCATGTCCAAAGTGATATGACACTCGAGTAATACATCTGGTCTCGTAAGACTTGTATCCGTCTCCCAACACCAATGCCAGGCTAGCAATATAGCGTTGTACGCCCAAATGTCGCTGTTCCATGTTCCAGTCGACGAAAGGCGTACCTATTATGTCGTTTTCGACATACACATCGAGCTCATCCAAAACCAATCCATCTGCTATCGCCTTGGCAGCTACGTCCTCGAGTCCACGATAATCAAACTCATTGTCCTTCCACCGGTCATCATCATAGGTCATGTTGTAGTTCTACGATGTCATTGCTGTCTGCTATATCACCGCTATCCAGCTCCAACCCCTTGATGCGCGGCATCGAAGCCTGGCCGATGTGGCCCTGCATGCCGCCGATGATATTGGCGGTGCCCATAAATAGTTTGCGGGCTTGCTTGTCGCGCTGAGCCCAGAGCTTTTCGTAGGCTACGCGTTCCTTCTGAATCTGCAATGTCATCTCCTGATAAGTTTCGACCATACTTTCGATCTGTTGGATAAATTCGTGGCTAGTGACGAAACTATACAATGCCTCGGCCTTACCGCCTTGATTCTCGGCCAATGCCTTTTGCATTCCGACGTCAAGCAACCCCTTGCGCAGTAGCGCGCCGAGCACCAACGCCAGCTTTGGCTTGCAGATCCACACACCATCCAGCTGCCCCATGTCGTCATCAATTTGCTTCGGCATCGTCTCGGTAATAATCACCGGTATATTCGCCTTGGCGCTGCGCAAATCGGTCTTCAGCTTTGGAATCCAGCCATCAGTCCAGTTTTTGGTGCGCTTGATCTCCCATAGAATGATGCCGCAGGCCGTGCCACGCGGGCCGCGCACCGTGTGACTGATATCGGCACCGTTGACACCTTTGGCAATCGGCGTCAGCAGGTCATCCCGGAAGGCATCAGCCAGCGACTTTTCCAGGTCGAGCTCCATGATCTCGCCCTGCATCTGCTGGCTGCCTTGCTGCAGTTTGCGCTGCAATTCTTCGTTGACCTTCAGGGCATCTTGCAGCTGCTTTTCCTTGGCGGCGATGTTCAAGCGCTGACGTTCATCAGCCAATTTGGTGGCCTCTTCACGAATTTTGCCTTCCTCGGCGGTCAGTTTCTTCTGAGCATCCAGCTCGGCATTTTCACGAGCCTTCTTCTCATCACGCAGCGCCTGCATTAGCTCGCTGAGCTGCGTCCGAAGTTGGGTGTTCGATTCTTCCAATTGTTTCTTGGATTCTTTCTCGTGGACGGCCGCTTCCTCGAGATGTTTCATCTTGAGTTCCTGATCAGCCGTCGCCTGACGTTGGGCGCTAGCAGCCGCAGACTCCAGCTGCTTTTTGGCAATCTCCAGCTCACTGGCTGCCTCGCGCTTCAGTAGTTCCTTTTCGCCGGCCAGCTGCTTGCGCGCGAGCTCCTCTGCCGCCAGACGCTCGCGCTTGGCAGTATCGGCCGCCTCAGCCATAACATTGGCCAACTCTGTCTGGTGTCGTTTGTGCTCGGCTGCCAGCACCTGCGCCTCGATCTGCCCTTGCAGCGCCTGGCTAACCTCGATCTCTTCCCCACACTGCTTGCATGTAATCATATTTATAGTGCTCGTGTCTTTGCCCATGACTTCCCTCGTTTCCCTCTTTGCATAACAGTATAACGCGGTCCGGAAACTCCACGCAAATTGAGAATGCGTACTGAGTGTGATTGATCAGGCTTGCTCAGAGCCCATTTCATATCCCGGAACCTGGCTATGCAAGTTCAGAAATGCTTCGTGAAGACAAGCTTGTCCAACGTAGCGGGGGCTCGATCCAGCGAGAACAAAACTTTCACCGTCATATGGCAGCCGATACGACATATCCAGTGCTCTCTTAGCGACTAGACCTGCTCTTCGCCTCCGAAACTCTATACTAACCGCATCGTCTGTAGCCGGCATTAGATCTATCTCGACCACTCCGGTTTTGCCGGAAGACACAAAATACTTATACGGATGCTCCGGGGGTTCCCAATACCAAGGCGTGATATCCTGCGGGCCCATCGGTTTTACCAACTCAGGCTCAATACTATACAAGGACATCAGCCTTAAGATTGCAGGGGCACCACCGCCAGATATCTCTTGCGGTTCGTCCAATGGAATCCCCATGATCTCTACTGCTGATAGTCTATACATCGCCATTACGATATAACTATAGCACTCCATGTTAATCAACAACAATCCTACCGACAACCGAACGGAAGGATGAGCTCTAGGTCTTGCGTTGATGGCGAATCGTGAAGGCGTACCATTATTTACGCATAAGCACTCGCCAATATGGCGCAATATCGTGCCCTTGTGCTCAAAACTCCGAGTGATACTATTGAGGTACGGGGTGTCTACTTCTCATCCCTGTTATGCTAATATAAGCGGCTTGGTCGTATGCGGTAGATAAACGCAGGACAAGGAGTTTTATGGAATTATTCAAGAAACTGTCAATGGTCTGCGCATTGGCGCTCATCATAGCGACCGCAGCTGTTGCCCCTACCAGCGCCGACACACCAGACGGCACAACCATCGATACGAGCAGCGTCGACGCTCCTGACGGTACCACCAGCAGCACGACAGAGACGGACGATACCAACATTCTGCCCGAAGCAGACACAGAGCCGACAAACGAAAATGAGCAAACTGCCGACACACCATCAGCACCCGACCCCAACACCTCTGCAACTCCAGAGACAGCGCCGGAGACGACAGCAACCGACACGACAAAACTACCTAGCACTGGTCCGGGTTGGTCGTTGATAATTATGGGGTTCATAGCAACAATTCTAGGAACTGCATTCCAGTACGCCCGCATCCTCCGCAGATTAGCCCAGAAACAAGCCTCTGATTGATTGGTCGATTGCTATCTGACTGACCGCAAATCCATTAAACCTACCACACGCGCATACACCTACCCCTGCAGTTCTTTGCATTCTGAAGTGTACGTGTGAGTTATATCATGGCGCACCTCTGACAAACCGTATACGATGTTATACAAATGTATACTACCAATGCTACGACTTATCAGTCGGGTGTCGCCCAATCATCGGCATATCGAAACCTCAACAAACTGTTTTCGCGTTTGTTGAAGGATCATAGCCTGACATGCATGCAGTGGTTCGTCATGGGTACGATATATGATGCCGGCACCGAAGGCATTCAGCAGACACGGCTATCGGTCACACTCCAGACTGGTCTACCCTTTATTACCAATACCGTCAACTTGCTGGAGTCCAAGGGCATGGTTGAGCGCAGAGGTAGTCTAACTGACAGTCGATCCAAGTCTGTCTCTGTCACACCCGGTTTTCGCGCAGAATTTGAACATATAGAAGACACTCTGGCCGAGAAAATGAGCACATCCGTCTACGCCGACATATCACCCAAGGATTTGCAGATCTATGTCAAGGTCCTGTCTCAGCTCAACAACATAAAACAAATTTAGAAGAGGTCTAGTGCGCACTTACAGCACGAATAATCGGCGCGGATCGGTGATAGCGCTGTTCTTGGTGCATGACATATGTAATGACCAGCAATATTGCTAGATTAAACAGGAACCCTGTCAGGGCCTCAAATTCGAGGCGAGAAAATACGAAAAACTCCGTCAAAAACAGGTTGATAAGAGTCGCCCGACGAAAGTCCTCGAACGCCGCCAGCCGCGACTCCCGTAGCCGAAGCGTTCCTGCAATAGCGAAGCCAGCTGCCACCAGTGACGACACAAACTGACCTATCAACAGTCCAAAACCATAGGTCACCTTGCCCGAGAACACCGCTGTGACATCGTCTAAATTAAAATAAATTGTACAAACGACCGCCAGCGTGAATATGGCAGCCTCAACGACAAAGAACAAACGCACCAAACCACGGGTTGTGCGTTTGTTCCAAAAGCCGATATACAGACGATCGAGACGTGCCAGCAGTCGGCGCAGCGGCCGGGGCTCAGGCTCGGGCACGGTATCAATGCTTCCCAAGAATTGTTCCAGCTGCAGTGTGATGCCGCTGCGCCGGCTGGCCCGTGCCAGTAAGGCGTGAGCTCGTCGTTTTTCCAGTGGATCCATGTTGTGAGCGATAGCTTCCTCCAGCTCCGCCATGGCATTGAGCTGGTACTCACGCGACGTCAGTATCTGCTTGCGTCCCAGGAAGTTGAATGTCAGATACAAAATAATAAAAATAGCATAAATAATCCCGACTGTCGGCCGGAAAAAGTAGTCGTTATCGCTAGTAAGGTACTTGCCGATTTCATCGATAAAAACCCCAAATCCGATGCCGCCAAGCAAGGCAGACAAACGCTGAACGCGTATACCCAAGAAGGACAAATTGATCGTAATGCTGACCAACATGAACAGCCCACCCCACAGCACGTGTCCAATATGTAGTCCGCCGCCGCCAATTTGCGGATATCCCGTAATGTGCAGAAAAAACCGCGTCAACAGCAGGCTACCAATGGCCGAAATAAGGAAGATATCGAGCTGTTCGCGAGCCCGCACGTTACGGTAAAAGAATTGTTGCTTCATGGATATACCATTAGTATACCAATCATACCCCAAAACTCGGATTTTTTGGCGAGGTATCAGTGAGACAAAATATTATCTTCTCCGAGTGAATCATATCCGTAGATACGATGAGTGAGGAAAGCAATATTTTGTCCGCTGAGACTCGTCAAAAAGGCCGGGTTTTGGGGTGTGATTGGTATATATCGCAACCCAGGAGTGACGCCTAAACCGTCGGACGAGGAGTTTTTGGACTTAGTTTAGAAGCTTGTTGCAGCGCTTGGCGGGACGCAACTATCGAAGCGCCGATCAATCCAAGCCCCAGAATACCGGTGATAACTTCGGGGATATCGATCACTAGGCTGAGCAACATCGTAACCGCCAGTACGAACACTGCATAGTGAGCGCCGTGCTCCAAGAATTTGTAGGAGTCCAGAGTCCCCTTTCGGACCATATAGACCGTCATGGAACGGACCCAGACAGCACCTATACCGAGCCCGGCGGCTATCAGGACGACTTTATTGGTAATCGCAAATGCCCCGATGACGCCATCAAACGAGAAGCTTGCATCCAATATCTCGAGATACATAAATGTCAACAACGCCGCCATTCCCGTCCTCTTGACGCTGATATCTTGGCCGGCGACCTTGCCGACCCACTCTGTGAACAGATTTATCACCAGATACAAGACGATGCCCGCAAGACCCGTCCGGATAGTTTCGACGGGGTGATGATTGAATGGCAATGCGGCAAATATCAGCATGGTGGCGGTCGCAACGACAGCCGGTACCCACCAACGGACATAGCGCATCAGAGGCTTTTCAATCCGTGATATCCATAGTGTCTCACGGTGATCATCCATGAAGAAATGCAGTGCCAGCATCAGCAAAAATCCACCCCCGAAGGCCGAGATAGATGGATGAGCCAGATCAAGTTTTTCGGCATATTCCATTGGGTGATTCAGCGCCAGGTCCACCACAGCCCCCCATGACAAGTTCGCAGTCAACATGACGATAACTACCGGAAATACGACTCGCATACCGAAAATTGCGACTACGATACCGACCGTCAGGAATATTTTTTGCCAAAAAGGAGACATGGTAGCCAGGATTTTGGCATTAATAATGGCGTTGTCAAAGCTAAAGGCCAGCTCAACCGCGATCAAGATGAGCGCCACGACCAGAGCACCGGGCCCGAGATAAACGGCTATCGCAATCAATGCCGCGATCGTTGCAATGGTGGAGAATCCAAATATGCGCAGCGGCGAGTGAGGATGAAGATGTCGATGCATGACGCTATTGTACCTGTTTAGAGCCAGTTCCCAAACTAAATGGTGATCTGGACTATACTGTAGAGACATGGATTATAAAAAGGCTAAGCAATTTGACGTCAGACATGACAAGCCCCTCGCCGAGCGTATGCGTCCGGCCGGCCTGGCCGACATAGTTGGCCAGAAGCACTTGGTGGGTGCCGGCAAAATAATCCGTCGCATCATCGAGCAGAAGCAGCCGACCAGTTTGATCTTATGGGGGCCGCCCGGCAGTGGAAAAACGACATTGGCTCGGATAATTGCCCAAGCAACCGAGGTGGAATTCATCGAGCTGAGTGCTGTGACATCCGGCAAGGCCGACGTGGTGCGCGTCATCGCCCTAGCGCAGCAAAACCTCCGGCTCGGCATGCGCACCATCCTCTTCGTCGACGAAATTCACCGTTTCAACAAAGCTCAGCAGGATGCTTTCCTGCCGTACGTCGAAGACGGCACCATCATCCTAATAGGTGCCACCACCGAAAATCCGAGTTTTGAAGTTATCAATCCCCTGCTCAGCCGTAGCCGCGTGCTGGTGCTAGAGCCGCACACTACTGCGGATATCGCTCGTATTATCACCACTGCGGCCAGATCAGAAAAACTGTCATCAAAGCGGCTACCCAAGAAAAGCATCGACCTGCTAGCCGAAATATCCGGTGGTGACGCCCGAGTCGCCCTCGGTAATCTAGAGCTTGCCCTGCAGCTGACACAAGGCCCGCTGACCGAAGAAGTCATCAAAACAGCCGCCCAAAAACGCATGCCCGGCTACGACAAAAAGGGCGAGAGCCACTACAACATCATCAGTGCTTTCATCAAAAGCATGCGTGGCTCCGACGCCAGCGCCGCACTGTACTACCTGGCGCGCATGCTGCAGGCCGGAGAAGATCCGAAGTTCGTCGCCCGCCGGATGGTCGTATTCGCGTCCGAAGACATCGGCCTGGCCGCCCCGGCGGCGCTCAATCTGGCGGTCTCGACATTCCTGGCCGTAGAGCGCATTGGCATGCCGGAATGCCAATACAATCTCTTCCACTGCGCCAGCGTGCTAGCCAAAACAGCCAAATCTCGCCAAGTGGCCGACGCCATGCAAGCCGCCTTGTCGGCCGCCCGCGATTACCCCGATGTACCAGTGCCTTTGCACCTCCGCAATGCCCCAACCCAGCTGATGAAAGACATCGGCTACGGCAAAGGCACGAAGTGGGAAGCCGGCTTCAAGCACCCAGGGGGCTTCATGCCAGATGAGTTGTCAGATGCAGATTTCTTTGCCTAGCCTACATAGCAGCCTGCACTTAGTCTGACATACCTAGCACCGCCACTTAGGCACCACAGCTAAGCTGCGAAGGTGACGATCTTTTCCCAAGGCAATCCATCCTTGCCAAAATGCCCATAGGCACTTGTCTGAGCATAGATTGGGCGCGCCAGATCCAAGCCGTCGATAATACCCTTGACCGATGTATCGATCAGCTTGTCCTTGAAAGCGTGCAACTCAGCCTCGCTGACAGTCGCCGTACCGAAGGTTTCGATAGTCTGCATCAGCGGCAATGGCCGACCGATGACGTAGGCCAAGCCAACTTCACACTTGGTAGCCAGGCCAGCTGCCACGATGTTCTTGGCAATATAGCGAGCAGCGTAGGCACCAGAACGGTCAACCTTGCTCGGGTCTTTGCCACTGAAGGCGCCGCCGCCGACGCGGGCATAGCCACCGTAAGTATCGACGACAATCTTGCGTCCCGTCAGACCAGCGTCCGATTCCGGGCCAGGAATGTGCCACAGGCCAGTGCCATTGATGACAATATTCTCGTCAGACGGCAGCGCGAAACCATATTTCTCGAACACCGGCGTGATGACGGCTCGAATAATGTCGGTCCGCACCAGCTCGGCAGAAGTGTCCTCGGAGTGAGCCACAGCCGCCACAACTTTTTCAATCGCCACGGGTTTGTCATTTTCATAGCGAACGGTAACCTGAGTTTTGCCATCCGGGCGCAACCATGTCAGTTCGCCAGACTCACGGGTTTCATCAATGCGTCTCGCCAGGGCATGGGCCAGCGTAATCGGCAGCGGCATCAACTCCGGCGTATCATTGCAGGCATAGCCAAACATCATCCCCTGGTCGCCTGCCCCGTCCTGGTCAACACCAAGCGCGATGTCAGCCGACTGCTGGTGCACATCATTACTAAATTCCGATTCACCACTAAATCCCCAAGCCGGAACCGTATAACCCAGCCGAGCCACCGTATCGCGGACAATCTTCTCGAAGTTCAGGTCGGCAGTCGTCTTGATCTCACCGAACAGAGCAATCTTGTTCGCCCCAGCAACCGTCTCGATACCAGTGCGACTGTGCGGATCTTGCGCCAATGCAGCGTCGACGATAGCATCGCTGATAGCGTCACAGATCTTGTCTGGGTGTCCCGCGCAGACCGACTCGCTCGTGAAAAGCGCAGCTCCGCCGACAACATTAGTGGAATTTGACATAAAAATATCCTTTCTGGATTACACAGGAAGGATACAACAAGACAAAAATCTCAGCATATCTTTCCCTGGCATCCGGGGCTAGACGAAGCACCTTATCGTGGACTGCAATCAGTCTCGTGGTAGGTTGCTGGCGGGTCAACGAGCTAGATCTCTCTCCGCACTCTGTATATTTTTTAATTGTTAAGCCCATTCAGAGTAACACGGTTACTGCGACGCAACAAGCCGCTGAGCATTTTCGTCCGCCTGACCGTAGACCTGCTGCAATGCCAGCAGCTCCGGCATCACCTGGGTATTGAGCATATACACCGGCAGCCCCATCAGCGACAAAACTATCAAAAACAAAACAATATACTTCACGATTAATGTATCGTAACAATTCCACGCCCAGATGAAAATTTCTCATGGTTATTAGCTCTGGTTATTTCACATATTTTGCGCATAAAATGTTCGCTCGAGAAGTTACGGTGGTAATATACACCACAATTCTGTATAATCACCGAGGTCGAGCAGAAACATCTGCGCCCGACAATGGGGATTGGCCAAGTGGTAAGGCAGTGGATTCTGGTTCCACGATCGGGGGTTCGAATCCCTCATCCCCAGCCAAGCATATTTAACAGAGTTGACAAACGTGCAGTTTTGCGCGTTTTTTTGTTTTTCACGCTTCCCCACCCCTGTTATTTGGGGTTCCAGACCCTTATACCGGCTCTAGACATTACTGATCATAGCTAGGTTATTGCCAGCATTGAGGTATTGGTGTTTGGTAGCGCCGGTTCCATGTTTGTTTAATCCGTACAGTCGCCGCTGACGTCATAGACGTAATTTGTCATAGAGCCACACTGGCGTAGCCCCTCCTTACTGAAATCAGAACGATTATACTCACCTTTTAACTCTGGACTGTATCCTGAAACTTCGTCCTAATATCTATAAAATCATTCATAGTCGTGTGCAATTACGAGAGCCTAGGTTCCATCCCGAAACGCAATATAACCAGTAAGCAAAAAAAAGGGGGGTGGCGTCAGCCACTTCCGGAAGCCTACTAAAAAGCACCTCTGTTCCTTGTCTTGTAGACAAGTAGTTACCAAACAATCTAAATACAAGGGAGAGCAGAGATGCACTATCATTTTACACAGGAACAACGGGTCAAGGCTAGACTCTAACTTCATCGATGATGCCCAGTCATGATTTCGTGCAAAAAACTAGATTATTTTTAGCGACCATTGCTGATTTTCCTGAAAAGTAACATCTAATTCTTCAGTGGCGTATACATCCAATAGCTCACCCGTAAGACGATTAAAGTTGCGTACCGGACCAAACCTAGCCACGTAATCTGGCCTAACTTGGTCATTCGTATCAAGTGAAGCAAGATTGTCCCCAAAGCTCACGTGCCAATCTTCGCCAACGTATGTGGTTAAACCGGCCAACCCGGCAGTAACTTGCAATATTTGCCGATTCATCCACTGTTCAACGGTTAAGAATGGTGTTCGTGGTGCCACAATCGCTCCACCATCAGGATATATATGACCAAAATCAAGCATATTAGCTTGTTCGTCCTGTAGCCACACATCAACTGCCGCGCCTCCTTTATGCGAAGCTAAGCGTGGCGTTGACGCAGTCTTGCTTTTAGCTTCAGCTAGGACTTGCTCATCGCTCCATGCCGGGTGTGCTTGCCGCGTTGTGTGCATGCGACGTGCAAACATAGCTTCCTGTACGCCGGGTGGCCTAAACGCTTCGATAAAGTGTAGCTTTAAGTCGTCAACTTCAAGCATGCGGCTCATTAATTGCAATCTAAGTGCAAAGCTTTGACGTGCCCAAAATTCTTGCGGCTTGTTGGACCATTCACCGCTTCCAGTCGGGAAGCGGTGCTTACTGAAGCTTGCAGTGCCCCCTAGTAGTGTCCGTAGATTCTGCAAGGGCTCGCCAGACTCAAGTATTGGAACTTTAGCAATTTGCGACTGCACCATCGCACAGTAGTCTGCCACCTTTGGTGTCTCACTTTCGTTTACACTGCACACCTGAGCAGCAGTCATTGGCCTGGCAAGCACATGGCTCGGTTCAAATACTACCGCCTTAGATGGCCACTCTGTACTGTAGCCGATGAGTTCATCGCGTCGGATCGACATTGCGAGACAGAACTCACCAAATGCAGACACCACGGCTTGGGGCACTGGCACAAATTCAAGACCATGCAAGGCTTTCATCTCGCTAAAATCTGGAGGCTCAATAGGTTGCCATTCAATGCCAGCTCGCTCTATGTGACTATTCATGACTCGTGCCTTGGTTTGTTGTCTGCGAGCTCCGCATTATCACCTCGTGCTCAGCTACAACAGCATCAATTTTAAACCGTAGTATTGCTTGTTCGAGTGCGGTCGGTAGGCCATTTTGCTCTGCCAGTTGCTTGATTTGTGCAAATTGCTCTGCCTCACGCTGTTTGTTAACTGGAGGGAGCCCAGCTAATACTTTCAGCTTCCCAATTCGTCTGGTCGCCTCAAACCGTTTCGCGCGTGCTTGCATTTCACAAATATCAGACTCGTCGACAAGCTCTCTTTCTTGCCGCAATCGATCATCGAAAAAAGATACTTCGACTGGTAAAAGTGACCTGCCAATAAAGTTCATGGTTCTCGTTCTAAAAGGCAGACTTAGCAGCAACTTTGTCGTTTCCACGCCGCGCAAGCCTGCAATGTCGACGAGGTGCGCTACGTCCCGGTGGACGCCAACACTCACATCAGCTTCCCTAAAGATCGCTTCATCATTGGCCGAATCACCAATACCTATTACTTGAATTTCTGATCGTTGTATTTGCAGCCAATCAAGAACTTCATGAAATGCTCGTACCTTGTCTATATCTTTCGGCTGCAGTGTTAAGGAATTACCCGAATGAACAGCCGTGAAAGTCTCGGGCAATCCCAACGAACCCAAAAACTCTAGTAATGTCGTCTGATCTTGACGCCCTGATTCACCTGCCTCATTTTGGACACGCATGACTAGTACTGATAAACCTGACCCACGTGCACTTCAAACCAAATCCGGCGTTAGCCGGATGGTTTTTTACTGACCAAAACATAAAAAAGACGACATACTGCTTCCATTATCGCTAA
>JAYTAB010000046.1:0-14469 GCA_043737735.1 Candidatus Saccharimonadota bacterium
ACTTAAGTAGAGACTCTAAGATACGAGAGACGAAAGGAAACTATGGCCGAACTATCCATTAAAGAATTATCAGATGATATCCGAGCAGCGATTGCCGAACTAAAGACACGCCCGGAGATAGAGAATGTCGGTGTTGTGACCCGCGTCGGTGACGGTATCGCCTGGATTTACGGCTTGAGTCAGGCCGGGTATAACGAAATGCTCGAAATCGACGGCGTCAGTGGCCGTACGGTCACGGCCTTTGCCTTCAACCTCGGTGAAGACGAGATCGGTGCTGTGCTGCTCGGTGATGACATCGACGTCAAATCCGGCGCCAAGGTACGCTTGAGTGGTAAAGTCCTAGAGGTTCCAGTCGGCCCAGAAATGATCGGCCGCGTCGTAGACCCACTAGGTAATCCGCTCGACGGCGGCGCACCTATCAAGAGTACGCATATGAGTCGCGTCGAGCGCCCTGCTCCTGGCGTTTTGGCCCGCAAATCGGTCCATGAACCACTGATGACGGGCTTGATGGCCATCGATGCTATCGTGCCAATCGGCCGTGGCCAGCGTGAACTTATTATTGGTGACCGCCAAACCGGTAAGACGGCTATAGCCATCGACACCATGGTTAACCAGTCTCGCCAAAAGACTGGTGTTATCAATGTCTACGTCGCCATTGGTCAGAAATCATCGAAGATTGCGGCCCTGCAAGAGCGCCTGAAGCGCGAGGGCGTCATGGACCAGACGATCATTGTCGCCACCAGTCCGGCCGACCCAGCCGCTATGCTCTACTTGGCTCCTTACACTGGTGCGGCTATCGGTGAATACTTTCGTGACAATGGCCAGCATGCTCTGATCATATACGATGATTTGACCAAGCACGCCCAGGCTTATCGCCAAATGTCACTACTGCTACGTCGCCCACCGGGCCGCGAAGCCTATCCTGGTGACGTTTTCTACCTGCACTCACGTTTGCTCGAGCGCGCCGCCAAATTGTCCGATGAGCTCGGCGCTGGTTCGTTGACCGCCCTGCCTATAGTCGAGACACAAGCCGGTGACATCTCGGCCTATATCCCGACCAATGTTATTTCCATCACTGATGGTCAGATTTTCCTGGAAACCAGCCTGTTTTATCAGGGTGTACGCCCGGCTATCTCCGTTGGACTGTCTGTTTCCCGCGTCGGTGGTGCCGCACAGACTAAGGCTATCAAGGCCGTCGGTGGTGGCCTCAAGCTCAGCTTGGCTCAGTTCCGCGAACTTGCTGCCTTCAGCCAATTCTCGACCGATCTTGACCCCGAAACCCGTCAAACCATCGAGCGTGGCCAGCGACTGACAGAGCTCCTCAAGCAACCGCAGTTTAGTCCATATTCCATTTGGGAAATGTACGCTTCGCTGCTGGCAGCCACCGAGGGTTGTTTTGACAAAGTTCCACTCGACAAGCTCAAGACGGCCGAGCAGTCATTGCACCGCGAACTCAAGAACAAGCACGCCAAGCTCGCTGAGACCGTCAACACCGGCGCTAAAGTATCTGACGAGGACCAGGCGGCTATCGTCAAGGTTGCTAACACTGTTGCCGAGACGTATGCCGAAAAACCAGCTGTTACTAACGCAGGTAAGGCGTAGGAGTAGCCCATGGCTAGTACGATTGCTCTCAAACGACGGATAACATCCATCAAAAACACGCGTCAGATCACCAAGGCTATGCAAATGGTGTCGGCCAGCAAAATGCGCCGGGCGCAGGACTACGCTTTTCGCTCTCGGGCCTACCGTGATATGGCGTTTAGTCTACTCCATCGACTCAACTTCACTCGCGAGGTTGAGGTACATCCGTTGTTTCGCGTTCGCCCAGTCGGTTCGCGGTTGTACATTGTCGTGACGAGCAACAGCGGTCTGGCCGGTGCTTATAACGCTAACGTACTGAAGGTGCTAACTAAGAGTCTGCAGGCTGACCGTGCGACCAAAACGAAGAGCAAAGTCATCGCCATCGGCAGCAAGGGCGCCCAGTTTGTTCGCCGCCTGGCAGACGCTGAGCTATTGGCCGTCTACAATGACTTTGGTGATCAGCCGACCGCCAACGATGTCCGACCCGTCCTGAACACTCTTATCGGCCAGTACATCGATGAATCTGTTGATGAAGTTCGGCTGATCTACACCTTGTTCAAATCGAACATTGTTCAGGAATCCCAATCCGTGCAGCTATTGCCTGCCCGACTTGATGACACCGACACTACGGACGATGTCAAACTCATCAGCAATTTTGAGCCGAACGTCGAAACTGTCATCGAGCAAGTCGCAACCCGCCTGGTCGAGGCTCAACTCTGGCAAGCTGTCCTAGAGAGCTTGGCCAGCGAGCACTCGATGCGCATGATAAGCATGAAGAACGCCACTGACAATGCCAACGACCTGATTGATGACTACACACTGGAATACAACACCGCCCGGCAATCCGGCATCACTCAAGAACTCGCCGAAATCACCGGCGGCGCGGAGGCGATGAATGGCTAACTTAATTTATGAAACTGAAGGAGAACAATAATGGCAACAGACACTATAGAAGATCAGAGACAAGATCAGAGACAAAAAGTTAAAACAGGAAAAATCATCGCCATTGTCGGCGTGGTGATTGATGTAGAATTTGGATCGGGCAATTTGCCGGCAATATATAACGCGCTGAAGGTTCAGAATGGCGATGCTGAGCTAACTCTGGAAGTCGCTCAGCACCTCAGCGAATCCAGTGTTCGGGCAGTGTCGCTCGGTTCTACCGATGGCCTGGCCCGCGGTAGCGAAGTCGTCGATACTGGTGCTGCTATCAGCGTCCCGGTTGGCGAGAACACTCTCGGCCGAATGTTCAATGTTACCGGTGAGCCAATCGATGGCCTCGGTGGCACTTTCACCGAACGAGCCGGTATTCATCGGGCACCACCCCCACTTATTGACCAATCCGGGCGTGTTGAAATCCTGGAAACAGGCATCAAAGTTATCGACCTAATTGCACCAATCACCAAGGGTGGTAAGGTTGGTCTATTCGGTGGAGCTGGTGTCGGTAAGACGGTGCTTATCCAGGAACTTATCAACAACATCGCCAAATTCCACTCTGGCTACTCTGTTTTCGCCGGCGTTGGTGAGCGAACCCGCGAAGGCAATGACCTGTACAACGAGATGCAGGAATCAGGCGTTATCAAAAACACGTCGTTAGTCTTCGGACAGATGAATGAGCCACCAGGTGCTCGTCTCCGCGTCGCACTGTCTGGGCTAACTATCGCCGAAGGTTTCCGCGACAAGGGCAACGACGTCTTGCTCTTTATCGACAACATTTTCCGCTTCACCCAGGCTGGTGCCGAGGTCTCTGCCCTGCTTGGTCGGTTACCATCAGCTGTCGGCTATCAGCCGAACCTAGCCCAGGAAATGGGCCAGCTGCAAGAGCGCATCACTAGTACCAAAGAAGGCTCAATCACCTCAGTCCAGGCCGTCTACGTCCCGGCTGATGACTTTACCGACCCCGCCCCAGCCACCGTATTTGCTCACCTCGACTCGACGATCGCCCTGAACCGCGCTCTGACCGAGATCGGTATCTATCCGGCAGTTGACCCGCTCGATAGCTCCAGCACGATTTTGGATCCAGAAATCGTCGGCGAAGAGCACTACCGCGTCGCCCGCGAAGTCCAGCGCGTGCTGCAGCGTTACAAAGATCTGCAAGACATTATCGCCATCCTCGGTATGGAAGAACTCAGTGACGAAGATCGCCAGACTGTCGCCCGTGCCCGTCGCATCCAGCGCTTCCTGAGCCAGCCATTCTTCGTGGCCGAGCAGTTTACCAACAACCCCGGCCAATACGTCAAGCTATCCGACACTATCCAAGGCTTCAAGGAAATCCTAGAGGGCAAACATGATGATAAGCCAGAAAGTGCATTCTACCTGAAGGGTGCCATCAGCGACGTCATTGCCGCCGCAGCCAAGACAACGGCCAAGACGACAACCAAAGACGCACCCAAGGAAACGACCAAAGCCACAGCCAAGCCAGTCGTCAAGGATTCAAACAAAACCAAAGCGTCTAAAGGAGAAAAATAGTATGACTGAGTACGTTGTAAATCCACTAGATTCGATACTTGCTTCTGCCTGCCCGGAATTACCGACGAAGGAATGTAGATTTAGCGGAACCCTCGAACGATCCGATGGGACGGGAATCTTTACATGCGAGCGACCGGATTGTCCGATGATTCTCAAAAAGCTTGTTGAAGTAGCAGTCGAAGGTTCGGAATAATGTTTAGATTCAAACTCGTATCCCTCAGTGGTGTTCAGTTTGATGACGATGTCTATGAAGTTCTATTACCGACTTTGGAGGGTGAAATCGGCGTACTGGCCGGTCACATGCCGCTCGTCAGCGTCGCCAAGAACGGCGTCATCACCGTCCGGCGGGGCGCCAAAGACCCCGATAGTGCCCGCGAATACTTTGCCACCAATGGTGGTGTCGTCGAAGTCGAGGGTGGCGAATTACGTGTGCTGGTAGATGAAGCCGACCACGCCGACAACATCAACGAAGCTGAAGCCGAGGCCGCCTACGAACTCGCCCAACAGATGAAAGCCGAGGCAATCGATCAGGTCAGTCTAGAACACGCCCAAACGCTCGTTGACCGCCACGCTGTCCGTCTACATGTCAGCTCGTTGAAGCGTCGACATCAGGGCCGTCACTAAGAATCAGTCTAAGCAATGGTAGTCGTTCGCGTTCGGCATTGGACTCCGCTCCATTATCGTCACGTCCAGAATGTCTGCTGGCATATAGTGCGGCAGCAATACCCTGAAGATACGCATCGCCCGGGTCTGTCTCATTGGCTCTGATTTCTTGGGCTTTAACCACCGCTCGTCGAACGAGCGCTGCTTCGTCAGGCTGTATGCTACGCCATAGGTCATCATGCGCCGTTGGCGAGGTGTCAAACGAGGCATCAAGGATTTCGGGACTAAAACGGGAGATGTCATTTGGTCGGTTCAAACTGTGCGGTTTAGGCATGGTGCACTCCTGACGTTGGACGTTGGTATGTACACCAGATTGTACCGCATATATAGCGTAGGCTTTGTGATGTAGGACACCAACTTAATGTAATATTGCTCTTGGAGCGAACACAGAGTAATATATAGAACAGCTATAAAATGAAGTAAACATAGATCTAGATCTAGGAAGATAGTTAAATCATGGGCCATGAACATATAAATGAGGAGCTTTGTATGCCAGTTCAGGTAAATTATGCAGCCGGACTGCCGTTCGGACACGGGAAAATAGGTGCACTAAATCAGCTTGTATTGCCAGAAGAACGTATCGAATTTGCCAGTGCGCTGTCCGTATGTACGCTGCCTATTACCGATCCAACAACCGGTGATTGTGTTGACGGTAGAGGGACTATTGCATTCGCCAACGGGGTGAATGATCCCGCTGTTTTGGCTAACCGTGTTGTAGCTCAGTATCCGGGAGGTCTATATCTGGCAGTGACGAAGGCGGCAGTTGCGGCGGATTTGGCAATTTTGAGAGATTCAAAAAATATTACCGGTGCATATTTAGCTATAACTGAGGTTATGGACAAACTGGGATACCACGATGGGGGTCATGCGAATTGTGGTGCAAGTACGTTGGTTCAGGAATCCGTGGCAAGTGAAATTTCGGATGAATCGATCGATATGACTCTGCCTGTTCTTGTTACTAACGTCCAAAATGCTCGACTATATGTACGCCTGAACAAGAACATAAAACAAAAACGACTCAACGATGGGTATTACGGCACATGGAGCCATACATGGCACGAAGGGCACCTGTACGATACTGTACCTCAAAATTTTGCTACTCTTGAGGTTGACCCAGACGATCATGAATTTCATGGCCATAAAGAACGAGCGGCGTATTCAATTTCCACTCCCGACTATGGTTTTGCAAAAAATAAGTTTATAGCTATGACGGGCGGTCAGCAATCCTTCGCGGTTACAACTAGGTCGGCGGATACGATGATCGAAAGGATTATTTCCCAGATAGTAGGAAGTCCGGAAGAACGGTCTCGACTCAGGCTGGAGCTTGGTATCGACACCGCACAAGTCCTCAATGAGCTTGTGTTAAAAGGGCTTCCAGTCTTCACTGAAGCAGCCTGAGAAATCGTGTAATAGAGCCTAGGCCTTTTAACGGCACTTGCAATTCTATAGTGAACCCGATATTCTGAATCTATCAACTAAGGAGGAGTTCCATAATGTTTAAGCGAAACAAAATCGCTATGCCAGTGGCTGAGTTTCTTGGCACCGGCTTGCTGACGCTTGTCGTATTAAGTGTGCAGCGTTCACAGTTAGGCCTTGCCTATTTCGTAGCTATTGCTGCTGGTTTGGCAGTCCTAGTCTTGTCCTATACCTTTCGGGGTGTTTCGGGCGCGCATTTTAACCCTGCTCTGACAGTGGCGCTTTGGACAGCACGTCGCATCCGCACGCCAGCGGCCTTGGCGTACATTGTCGCACAACTGCTCGGTGCATGGGCGGCTTACGGGCTGTACCGCTATTTTGTAAACACTGATGTACAGCAAGTGCACCAGGCGTTTAGTGGCCGTATTATGGCGGCAGAAGCTATCGGTACGATGGCCTTTGCGCTGGCTTGGGCATCTGCGGTTTACAACCGTTTTGACACAGCTCGTGCCGCGACTGTCGCTGGTGTCGGTATCATTGTTGGTATCATCATCGCTTCGGCTGCATCAGTTGGGCTTATCAACCCAGCCGTAGCCGTCGGTGCTCGCGCATGGGAAGTCTTCGGCTCCGCTGGCTGGGGTAACTATGTTCTCGGGCCAGTTCTAGGCGCGGTGATCGGTGTCAATCTCTACGGCCTGCTATTTGTAGAGTCTGAGTCATCATCGTTCAGTCTGCTCCGCCGCCGCTCAGCAGCAACTGCTAGACGCGTCGCTACAGTAGATGCCGACGAACTTGATGACGAAGACGACGACGAAGAAGTCGCTGTCGTCACCAAAAATTCTAAGACTGCTAGTGTTGCTCCACGTAGCACTGTCAAAGTGACGAAGTCGAAGAAGTCTGCGGTCAAAAAAACCTCAGCCAAAAAGAAGCACTAAACACAGCTTCGGATTTGTAAAACCGGTTGGCCGATATGGCCAACCGGTTTTTATATTGTACGCTGCTGACGCACGCTCATTTTCGTAACAACGGGTGTGCGCGCGACTCAGCATTTTTTGAAACCAAGAGGGTTGCTAGTGCGATCTTATGTAGAGACGCTAGCCCATGATTAAATCAGGAGAATACACGTAGAGCGCACACTTGGGGCAAAAAGTGCTGATGTTGTGCTAGTTGATCCGCTTCAATTCCGCTGCTCAGATAACGCCGTCGATGAGGTCTTGTTCGAATTGTTTGACGCCTACCATCGTTGCCGGGTAGTTAACCGTCGATGGAAAGTTCAGCTCTTTGACGTGCTGCCAGACAGCAGTCATCAGACTCATGACACGCACGAGTTCGGCATCATCGAACTTCAATTCTAGACTGTCTATGTGGCCCTCGGCGTTGCTCTCGATGAACTCCAGCCGGCCTGTTGGCACGACAAATCCGCGGTAGGTGCGCGAGCCTTCGATCAGCAATTTGTAGGCGTAGAGTTGCAGGTGGTATTTGTGTAGGCGGACATCGCTTTTCCAGCTGTTGTAGCTCTTGCCTGTTTTGTAATCGATGACGGCGATCGTGCGCTTTGCCCTGTCAATTTCCATACGGTCGATTCGGCCCGCCATGTGGACATCGCCTGCGAAGACGCCTTCATTTCGAAAGTTCTTTTCGGCGACGTCTGCTGGCGTAAATATTTTGCCGCGTTGTTTGAGGTAAGCGCTGAGGGCAACTATGCCCCGTTCCAACTCTAGCTCGATGCGTTGCTCGGTTAATTTTTTGGCGCGAATGCGAATGGCGAATTGTTCGAGCGCTTCATTGACGCTCGGAGGAGTGTCATGTTCGCTGAGCTGATGCTGATACCATTCCAGCGTCTCGTGTATGGCCGTTCCGTATTGGCTATCCGGACTGGGTGCGCTCGGGAATTTCAATATTTGATCAAAAAAGAAGCGTTGTGGCCCGGCGTATTCCAGGTCAATAAAGCTCGTAAGATGCGTCGGGCTGAGTTGGTAATTATCAGTACGATCTGCCAGCAAACTCGCCAGGTCAACTGATTGCAGACTATCGAGGTGACGAGTTCGCCAATCGAGCTCGACATGTTCGGCGGCTGGGGCAGCATAATCGTCGGATATGACGGCACGAATTGCCGAGGGCAAAACCATCGCAAAAAAGCTGCCGTCCGTTTGCTCCTGCTCGTCGAAATATTTGAGGTGTTTGGTGGACTTGCCGCTGAACGACCGCGCCGCGCTGGTCAGGTGCAGGCCGTATTTGGCACGGGTCAACGCAACAAATAATATCCGTAGCCGCTCGTCGTCGGTTGCGCCGGCGTGGCGAATCGGACGCATGTTTGCCGGTAGTGTCAGTTTGTTGCTGCTACCGCGTGAGCTGGAGCCCCAGACATCGTCCAGGCAGCTCGGCAGGAAGACATGCTCGTATTCCAACCCCTTGGCCTTGAAGACGGTCAGGAGCTGCACAGAGTCGGCCTGCTGGCTGTACGGGCTAGTATCGATCATCGGTTGCTCGGCCGTCTCGTACATGCCGATGAAGCCGAGGAAATCTTGCAGCATTAGTGCCGTGTCTGCGCGATCCTGAAATTCACGTAGTTTGGATCGCAGCACGGTCAGGTGTGATAGCGTCATATAGAATAATTCCGGCTGCGTGCGTTGCATGTCGGGTGATGTGTAATAGGTTTTGAGCGGTGATGAAACGGTTGCGGGCTTGCTGGGTTCGGAATGGGTTGTAGGTTTCTCAGATTTGGTGTGGGTCGTGGGCTGTCCAGGCTCGGTAGGGGCAGCATGGGTTGCTAACGCGGCCGAGCCGATCAGATAGTCGAGGATTGTTTCGCAGCTTTCGGTGGCGATGCGGGCACTGGCCGACAGTATAACCTCCGCCGCCAGTCTGACCCCCGGGTGGTCACTATCCAACACAACCCGGTTCCAAGTTATCTTATTACCACCAACGTCGTCGCTAACCCGGCTATCGCTCACTTGCCACGACAAACGCCAAATGACATCAGTTGGTATTTGCCAAAAATCATAGCTTAGTACCTGTGGCCACAATGCGCTGGCCACGGCATTGTTACTGCCAGCTAGGGCCAGCAATAGTCGGCTCATCGTGATGAGTTGTCGAACGACCGGTGCTTCCAAAATATTCTCGCGTTTTTCATAACGGACCGGTACGCCGTGGGCGTTCAGGTATGGCACCAGCGGCTCGATGTATTTGTGCTTAGGAGCCAGCACGGCAATCTGACTTGGTACTACCCCGCTATCAATCAGCTTCTTAATCTGCTCGGCAATCCAGGCTCGTTCGGCAATCTCACTTTGGAATTCTCGCCGTTCAATCGTTGAGTTTGGCGTACCACTATTGGCGGCGCGCAGTGTTTTGCTCATACCTTCAAAGCTTTGATGCAAGCGGCCTTCGATTTGTTCGGCGACGCTGGCGGCTGTCGCGAGCACGTCGCCATGCGAACGATAGTTATCTGTCAGGTTGATGATGGTTGTGCCGCGGTACATCTGGTAATAATCGCGCATGTTGGAATACTGCGCACCCTGGAAAGCGTAGATGGCCTGGTCGTCATCGCCAACGGCCAGGATGTTGGGGCGACCTTCGTTGACCGGGTTGTCGGTCAGCAGCTGCACCAGCCGGAGTTGCGCAGCATTGGTATCCTGAAATTCGTCGAGCAGTATGTAGAGATAGCGCTCCTGCAGTGTGTAGCGCAGATCGAGATTGGTTTCCAGAGCGTGAATGCTGCGCAGGATCATGTCATCGAAATCGTACAGTCCTTCGGCGGCCAGCGCTGCTTGGTAGCTATCCAGGACGTCGGCCAGCGCATTGATGCGGCGATTCTCCAGCTCGCCAGCGATAATGAAATGATTGTCGGCGTCTTTGGCCAGCCATGTATTTTTCCATTTCGTGAGCGGCGAGGTCTTGCCAGTTTCCGCAGCCAGCTCGAGCGCATCCTGCAGTTCACTGACACAGAGTCGGCCTAGCGGTTCGAGGTGTTTTGACACCGGTTCTGCTGGCACGATCGCAGCTAGCGCAACCAACGTTTGTTCGAAATATGGTCGGGCTTTGGCGTGCGTGCTGGGCATTTTCGTGAAGTCTGCAAAGATTGGCTGCAAATGCTTACTGCCGAGGCTCACAAATTGGACATTTTCGGCGCTGATTGCTCGCAAATCGTCGCTCGACAGTAGCGCCCGTTTGACCTCGCTGAGTGTGCCTATCAGATCACCGAGATGATGCCGGGTCTGCTTGAGTGGGTTTTTGTAACTCATAGCCTCGACGATTTCCAAGATGATCTGACGTTTGCCGAGCTCATCAACCGCATTTTGCAGCCTAGTTTCGGCGAAATATTCCGGATATCGTCCGATCAAATCACTGCCAAATGAGTGATAGGTACCGATGTTAACTTCGTAAGCCGCCTGCCCGATAAATCGCGTCAGACGCTGGCGCATATTGGCCGCCCCGCTCTCCGTAAACGTCAAACACAGTATATTCTGCGCCGGCGTATCCGTCTTCTGCAATATGTTGGCCACCCGGGCGCTCAGCAGCTGCGTCTTGCCTGTGCCCGGCCCGGCGATGACGAGCAACGGCCCCTCGATAGTATCGACCGCCTGTCTCTGCTCGGTGTTGAGTTGTTTGTAGGCTTCTTGGAATGCATTCATAGCCCTAGTATACCTTGCAAGAGTGCAACTTTAGTGCGCGTGCAATAATAACCTCCCAAAGTTAGAGCAGATGATCTCCGAGATAAAACTGTTACTGACGAGGGAGACGTACCTGTGGTACGTCGGACTGAGACAGGAATAGTTTTAGCCGGAGAGCGCTGCTGTAACTGGGAGGTTATTGTTGGGCGCGTACTTAGAGCTCAGGCTTCATCCATAAGTCGTTGCAAGTCTTGAGCAGCCGCAGGATCAGCGCTATAGCCAGGGTGTATGCTACGCATCAGCGCATATATCGCTCGGTCGTCACCGTCTTCAATCTCATCGAGCCAGCTCTTGAGTACCGCCAGCGACTTTCGTTCGCGCTCTACCTCGTCGGGTCTGTCTTCGGGTCGTTCGATGAGACTAAACGCATAGTTTGGCCCCAGTACTTTGCCGAACAGATACCGAATTCTCTCTTCGGACTGATTTGGTCCTCGCAGGATTGCGATATTGTGCAGAGCCAATGGTCCAAGTAGATTGGTCTTCGTAAAATAAGCATTTCCAAGTGTGTCTTTTGATTCTGTCTCAACCAATATTTTGTTGGCTGGTACTCCAAGTGATATCGAATAGTCTTTCATAGCCTGCGCTTCACTAACAGGGGTTCTAAAGGTGGCTTTGTAGCTTATGTCACCACTGAGGATGAGTAATGGCGCGAGCCTTTGCTGATATAGATTTGCTGCAGTTTCCACGCTGATTCGGGCATCATCAATCAACTCGCCTTGATCATCGATTCCACAGCCAAGTACCAAAATTGCATCAAATTGTTTCGCCATGCTCTAATAGTAACAAAGCGGTGGACTCGAAAATACCAGCCAGCTTGTTACTTGTCGACCATGGCTTGGCGCTGGGCGGCTTGGGCAGTCCAAATTTGGCAACAAGTTGTTCGTCTATAGTCACCCACTCCCTTGTAGCGGTTTTCGGCCCTGTGTATGTATAATTGGAACATGCAGCATGACCCCATAATCGCTGAAACGCTTGCGTCTTTAGTTCAATTCAAACCAAAGTCTGTTTTCTTGTATGGCTCTCGTGGTCGCAAAGATTTCAAACCAGACAGCGACTTCGAAATCGGCGTCATTTTTGACGACGAAAAGTATGTGCATCGCAGTGATATTCACGCTGCCGTCTCTAACCCAAACATCAAAGCCTATCCATTTAAATGGGGTGAACTAGTGAGTGGCACCTTTGGCCATGTGTTCCAGAAATCGATCTATTTGCAAGAAATCATCAGGGGCGGCCAAACAATAGCAGGCGAGCATCTTATAGAGCAGATTCCGCCTCCGCCTATCACTACACTCGACCTCATTCAGCGCATTCGTTTTGATATTGGCATGGCACTCGCCGCATTGCTTTCCTTTAGAGCCGGGGATATCCAGACGAGCATGGAGGAGTTCAGTAAGTCATGTCTGTTTGGTCTCCGCTGTCTTGAGATTCTTGAACTCAAGACTTTTCCGGTTGGCTACGACGAAATTCACGAACTATCTGCAAAGGTAGTTTCGGAGCCTGAATATCACGCGGTGATCGAAGCCGCGTATGCGCAGCGTAAAAATGGGCTGACACCGAGCATCGACATTTTATTCCAAAACATTTCTCTCTTGGACAGTCTGATCGAACCTAAGATTCTTGCCGCTTTCAACGAACGAGGGAACGAGGGCATCATATGAGAGAACAGCTTATCCAGATTGAGCAAGCTAAGAAGCTTCTAAAAACGGTTCGTCACGCTGCGTATGCAACCACCAACGAAGATGGTACGCCCCATAATTCACCGCTCATGCTCATTTACAACAAGGGACTGACGAAACTCTATATTGGCTCTTATAGTGAATCGCTGCATTGCGAGAACCTTGTCCGTACAGGCAAAACGTTTGTTATTCTATTCGATTCATTTACCAAGGGACAAGGCGGTGTATACATAACAGGCACAAACGCTCACGAATGCGCGGGCGATGAGCTTGTTGAGGCGCTGCGTGTACATAATGCTGTTCGAGCGCGGTACGGAAGTGAACCCATCGACATCAGTTACTACCAAGCCGACAAACCATCCCAGCGCATGTACAGTATCGACATTGCTAAGATTGAAATCTACAGTGTCACACGCAGTGATGCCGGACATATAGCTAGCGAGGCGCGGGTTGAGGTGACCGCCAAAGATCTACAAATTGTAAGTGAGGAGAAGTAACAATGAAACTAGTACTTTGTTCAGAAGGCTTCTCTACGCCCAACACCGTGCAAGCCTGCGTTGATTTGGTGGGTAAGTCGCAGGATAAAATAAGAGTCGCGATCATCAATGAAGCTTATGCGGTCGAAGAGGGCGATAAGTATTGGGTACTCGATAATCTCAACAGTGTCGCCGCCAATTTTAAGGGTGGTATAGACATCGTCAATCTGCTCGCCCTCCCGCTTGCTAAAGTAGAAGAGAGCATTCGTAAGTGTGATGTCATATTTGTAGTCGGCGGTAATACTGACTATTTGATGCACGTCTTCAAGAAGACCGGCTTTGATCAATTACTACCAAAACTACTTGAGACAAAAGTATATGTAGGCAGCAGCGCAGGATCAATGGTGATCGGCAGACGCGTTTCAACCGAGGCTTATACGACTATCTATGAAGAGCCTGGCGATTGGGGTGTCGATGACTATTTAGGACTTGTTGATCTAGCGATAAAGCCACATCTCAACTCAACGAACTTTCCAAATAACCGAGCAGAAATACTTGAGCGAGTTTGCAAGGGCGTAGATTTTCCGGTGTATGCCCTGGAAGATGATAGTGCCATTGTCGTCGATGGGGATAATCAGCACATTATTGGTAGCGACCCCATCAAGATCGTGGACGGAAAAATTATATGACACAATCAAACGATCCAGATAGACGTGAACCTCAGGGAGCCGACATGATGAATAAGTCATTTGGCACGGACAATAAAGCAGACGACGTGATCTTTCTCGAAAGGTTGGTTCCGGCTCGGCGGCAGCGTCGCCCGCAGACGGGTGACGTATTCCGGGTGCGTATTGTCAGTGGCGAATATTACTTCGGGCTCGTTGTCGACGGTGACATGGCGGTCGGCCCATTAGCGCCTGGGAGTATCCTGGTGGTTGTGTTTGAGTGCTGCTCCAAATCTGGTCAATTTTCCGACGTCGACGAAATAGTGAATCGACCACTGCTGATGCCACCGGCCATTGTTAATCAGCGCCCTTGGACGCTCGGATACGCCGAGAAGGTGGGGAGTACTGATAAGCAGCCGGATATTCACTACGTATTCGACGACCTCGTATTCGGCGGGTTGGTCGATCGTCACGGCCAAAAGGTTCGACAACGCCAATCCGACTTAGCTGGAGTATGGGGGCTTGGCAATGAGAAGACCCTGGAAGACAAGATTGAAAATGCACTTCGGTAGCAGGATTCTTTTGTATGTTGTCCGCCGCCGTTAAGTTTAAGAGCAGCAGGACTACATCGAAATGGTATACTAACTGCAATGACTCCATATTTAGTCGGTCGAGTTCCAGGAGTACCGCCGCAATTCGCCGGCAGCTTCGGGTTTGTAAAGGCCCCGGCCGACGCCGTGGCCCGGGAGCTAGTTGCCTGGCATGACGAACTCAGGTTCGAGCCGAAGCTTCGCCGGATCGAGGGCGGACTAGCGGAAAGTGCCCCATCTGTTATGCCGCTGACCCTAATCAGACC
>JAYTAB010000047.1:0-14059 GCA_043737735.1 Candidatus Saccharimonadota bacterium
AAGTTGCCTCCGCGCTGAGAGAAGGGTGTGATATCTTTTTGACGCTCGATAGCGCTCTGGCGAAGAAGTACGCGTCCTTACCGTTTGAAATTAGATTGATAGGCTAATCGAGACGACCGAGCCTACGTCGTGTACATGTACGAAGCTACGTCGTCCATCAGCGGCAATTCATCGCCTTCCCACAGTTGCAGTAGCGTTCCGTCGGTGGCCATCGCCATGATCGCCGGAAAACGCATAATGTCGTATAGGCTCGCCATGGCAGCTCCCTCGCGCTGGTTGACATTGATAAGCTCCAGCTTGGCAGAGCTATGTCGTACCCGGTAATCGTGCACGAATGCCTCGACCTTGGTTGCGTATTCTGAGGCTGGTCTGTAAAGAATTACCACTTTCATCTGGTCCATTGTAGCATGAATTATCCAGATACAAACTTTTTATTTTAGAGTTCTCGCTAAAACTGCAGCCGGACCCGCCTTACGACCGTTTGACCAAGGTTATAAACCTTGGGTAATTGCGAAGCCTGCATCACTAGATCTAGTCCCCATTGACGCATCCGTACGCGCTGCCGAACCGTCATAAACGGCCTGAACACCTCCATGATATCAACGTCAATCCGCCGGCCGGTACGCCTGGAATCTTCGACCAGCAACTGTATCAGCCGCCGAACCGCATGATCAACGTCACGGGCCGTATATGGGTATGGCAATCTGTGCCCACCCAGCATGCGCGACACCAGCCCGATACAATGCTGCAGTATCGTCTCGCGTTCCTGCCGAAAATAAGTCTGCATAGTTGGATAATCGCGCAGCGTGTCACCGGCCGTGTGATATGTATCAAGCGACTCTTGTAGATTGATCAGCTCCTCCCCAATGTCGATTTCCGTCTCGAGTAGTGGGTTCTGTCGAGTTATTTTGGCGGCCGATTTGACATCAATTCGCCCCAGCCGAGCAATCGCCTTCAGGGCGAGTTTCAGCGCCATTCGATGATTATGTAATAGTCTAGACAAGAATGGGTACCCTCCTTCTGCATAGACCTCTAGTGTAGTTTATATATCATATATGGTCAAGTATAAGCACTTTCTATAGCAAAATAGGCCGATTTCTCGGCCTATTTTGCGATCTCTTTCGCCCCTAATCACTCACTAGCAACTTTTCTATGTTGGTTTGGCTATTCATGGGGTAGTTTTTCCTACCACTCAGAATACCAAAACGGTCAGGAGCAGCCAGTGGTGCTGCCGCAGCTCGAGCAGACGTAGCAGCTGCCGGCCCGCTGTGTCTGGTTGCCGCAGTTGTAGCAGAGTGGCGCTGTGCTATCGCTGCCACTGGCGGGCTTGCGGGCTGAGCTCGTCGAGCCTGGAGTAGTAGTGGGAGAAGTAGAGGCGTTAGCCGTCACCGTCGGAGCCGATTGGGCGACAGGAACTGGCTGCGGGTACTCGGTCGGACGCTGTTCGACTGGAGCCGTCTGAGCCTGTCGTAAAGTTTCATCGCGTGCGTCGTGCTCATCAATACCGAGCAAACTGACCTGTTCGTCGGACGGCATGTCGTCTATGCTGGCCAGGCCGAGCTCTAGTCGGTCGTCGAAACTAAGATAGTCGAGTGCCAAACGGCGGACGATATAGTCGGTGATCGAGCTGGCAGTGCGAATATCGCTGTCATCGGTGATACCCGACGGCGCGAACGATGCACCGCGCAGTGTTTTGACATAACTCTTCAGTGGTACGCCGTACTGCAGACCGTGGCTGACGCTGATCGCGAAGGAGTCCATCAGTCCAGATAGAGTGCTTCCCTGCTTACTGACATTGATGAACAGCTCGCCAGGAGTACTATCGGCGTATTCACCAACTGTAAAGTAGCCCTCTAGGTCAGCAATCTGGAATTTGTACGTTTTACTACTGCGGACGCGCGGCAGGCGGCGGCGTACAGCACCGCGGACCATGATCTTGTCAGTGGCCTGTTCGGGCGCACTAATCGGCGCGTCCGTAGCGGCGGAGACAACTGCATTATTGTTTGCGTCGCCACCTTTTTTCATCATCGACAGCGGCTGAGCTACCTTGCAATTGTCACGATAGATCGCCACAGCCTTGAGGCCCATCTTCCAAGAATCGATGTGAATCTGCTGTATATCTTCTACACTGGCATCTTCTGGCATGTTGACGGTTTTGCTGATGGCACCAGAGATGAATGGTTGGACAGCAGCCATCATTTTGACGTGGCCGAGATAATGAATCGAATTGTCGCCCATCGAGCAAGCAAATACGCTGAGATGCTCAGGTCGCAGGTGTGGTGCGCCGATGATAGTCTTCTCGGTGTCAATGTAGCTAACGATAGCGTCGACTTCGGCTGGACGATACCCGAGGGACTTCAGCGCCCGTGGGACGGTCTGGTTGACGATATTCATCGTGCCACCACCTACCAACTTCTTGAATTTGACGAGGCCCAGGTCCGGCTCGATACCAGTGGTGTCGCAGTCCATCATTAGGCCAATGGTACCGGTTGGTGCCAGGACACTTGCCTGCGAATTGCGAACGCCGTACAGTTCACCGAGCTCGACTGCGTCATCCCAGCTACTAGCTGCGGCACTGAGCAACTCCTCTTGTACCAGGCTAGCATCGATGTGCGATACAGCGGCACGGTGCATCCGTAGGACGCCGATCATACCATCACGGTCCTTGTGGAAGCCAGCAAATGGTCCGACCTTCTGGGCAATCCGGGCGCTCGTAGCATACGCCTGGCCGGTCAGCAGTGACGTAATGGCTGCAGCTTGGGCTCGGCCCTCATCTGAGTCATAAGCCAATCCCTGGGCCATCAGCAGCGCCCCGAGGTTGGCATAGCCAATGCCAAGTTCGCGGTAGGCACGGGCATTCTTGGTGATCGATTCCGTAGGATAGTCGCTGTAGCCGACCAAGATTTCTTGGGCCGTGAAGATCAGCTCGACGGTGTGAATGAACGATTTGATATCAAACGAGCCGTCGTCCTTGAGGAACTTCAACAGGTTCAGGCTAGCGAGGTTACAGGCTGAGTTGTCGAGGTGCATATATTCGCTGCAGGGATTGCTGCCGTTGATGCGTCCGGCGTTCGGCGTGGTGTGCCATTGGTTGATGACGGTGTCAAACTGCATGCCGGGGTCGGCGCATTCCCAGGCGGCTTCACTGAAAGCACGCATAATGTCGCGGGCCTTGATGGTCTTGACTGTCTTGCCAGAGCGAACGGCCTTCAGGTCCCAATCGGCGTCAGCTTCGACGGCTTTCATGAAGTCGTCAGTTACTCGCACTGAGTTGTTGGCGTTCTGATATTGGACCGAGAAGATATCTTTGCCATCAAGTGTCATATCGAAGCCAGCGGCCTCGAGAGCACGAGCTTTGCGCTCTTCGATCATTTTACAGCGGATGAAGTCTAGGATATCTGGGTGGTCAACATTGAGAATAACCATCTTGGCTGCCCGGCGGGTCTTGCCACCGCTCTTGATAGCACCAGCACTGCTGTCGGCACCGCGCATGAAACTGAGCGGACCGCTGGCTGTACCACCACTCTTGCTGAGTGGTTCAACGCTTGATCTTATGGCGCTCAGATTAACCCCAGAGCCAGAGCCGCCCTTGAATATCATGCCTTCTTCGGTATACCAGTTGAGGATAGAGTCCATGGTGTCTTGGACGCCTAGGATGAAGCAGGCGCTGGCTTGCTGGGCGCGTTCCGCGGCACCGATATTGAACCAGACGGGGCTGTTGAAGGCTGCTCGCTGCGTTGCTAGAACGTATTTCAGCTCTTCGCGGTAATCTTCGGCTTCAAGCTCCGACGTGAAGTAACCCTCCTGGGTGCCGTGGCGAACGACAGTGTCAACAACGCGATCGATCAAGTGCCGTAGCGACGACTCGCGGTCATCACTACCAGGCGTACCGGTAAAGTACTTCTGGGCCACGATATTTACAGCGTTCTGCGACCAGCCTTCTGGAAACTCAACGCCGCGTTGCTCAAACACCGGCTGCTTGGACATAGGATTGATAATAACTGAGTCGAGCTTGTTCCATTTCAGTGCGTCGTAAGCCTTCGTCTTTGGCCTAGTAAACATCCGACCAAAGATACGCTCCGTCCCCACTTTGTTTGTAGTTTGTCCCATATTGATTCCCCTCTCTTATTCCTAGTGGACTCTCACATCCGCTAGGACCCTCACTTATTTTACTTTTTGTTTAGAACTTGTTCTCTGTCCCTGTCGCTGTGCTTTTCCCTGTGCTTCAACAGCAATAATTCTTGCTCGAAGCTCGACACATCCTTGAATCGGCGATAGACGCTGGCAAAACGGACGTAGGCGACTTCGTTGACGAGTGATAGGCGATCCATCAACAGATTACCGACTTTGCCCGAGCTGACTTCGTTGTCGTCGCAAGCATAGAGTGTCTGTTCGATGTCGCTGACGATCCGTTCGATCTGTATGCTCGTGACCGTAGTTTTCTCGCAGGCCCTATAGAGGCCAGCCAGCAATTTGTCGCGGTTGAACAGCTGCCGTGTGCCGTCGTTTTTGATGACGATCAGCTGCGGCCGTTCTAGTCGCTCATAGGTGGTAAACCTATAGTTGCAGGCTGAGCACATTCGCCGCCTGCGGATTGCGTCGCCGTCTGACACATCGCGCGATTCGATGACCTTCGTGTCGCACGCCTGACATTGGGTGCATTTCATAGTTGTACCCCTTTCAATCGCATCATCGGTATAGTTGCTGACTTGTTTTATTTACAGATTGTGGCACTGGTCCTCGCTTGGAATATGTTTTGTATAACATATTCCAGCTGCGGAGGTGCCTTAATCTGTAAATAAAACGTCAGCTAGCCATCTCGAGATGCATAATTCCCTCATTAACAATGTGCGAGCCTGCATGCATTATTTACTACATGTGGTGTTAGCTTTATAAGCATAACCCCACAGCTAGCGCTTTTCAAGCCCTGAGGCCCAAAAATCTGATGTATTAATTATTGTGCTTATGTCTAATTAACAGATTATTTTGTGTCGGTCGGAGTCGGAGCGATGGTGTTGTCATCATTTTTATCGTTATTCTTGTCGTCTTCGCTCTTGCGGCGGCCACGCAAACGGCGCAGGAATGACGGGCGTTCCAATTCGTCTTCCTGATTGTCTGAGCCGAAAACTGGTTGAGATGACGTGTCGTTGTTACTCCCCTGGCCATCATCGTGAGTGTCGTGATTGTCGCCATTATGGTTGTCGCCGTGGTTTTCGTCCTCTATGGCCCAGATATTTGGCATCGGCATATTGCTAGAAAAACTATCATCTTTCGAAGGTTCATCGAGGTTCATGTCGAGGTCCGACATGACGCTATCGTCGCTACGCATCGAGATCGGCGTCCGAGAGTCGTCGCGCGCTGACGATGTGGCCGACGCCGTCGAGGTATATGCCGGGGCAGCACCCGATACCGTATCGGTCGCAGAGCTACGCTTGGCATAATATGCAGCGTCGAAGCCGGTCGCAACCACCGTGATGATCATCTCACCCTCTAACTCGGGATTGATAGTAGCACCAAATATGATGTCGGCCTCGGGGTCGGCAGCGGCCGTGATAGTCTCGGCAGCGGTGTTGATCTCGTGCATACTGAGGTCGTTTCCACCGATAACATTGAACAAGATGCCTCGAGCGCCGTCGATAGAGACTTCTAGTAGTGGTGAATCGATAGCCTGCTGAGCGGCCTGGACGGCTCGGTTTTCGCCGCTTGCCCGACCAATACCCATCAGAGCTGAACCGGCGTTACTCATGACAGCCTTTACGTCAGCGAAATCGAGATTGATCAAACCATTGACGGTGATAAGGTCAGAGATACCCTGCACACCTTGGCGCAGAACGTCATCGGCGACCTTGAAGGCCTCTAGCAGCGGTGTCTGTCGATCGATCGTCTGCAGCAGACGGTCATTCGGAATCGTGATCAGTGTATCGACAGATTTGCGCAAGTTTTCGATGGCTGTTTCGGCATTGCGGCGGCGCTTCTCGCCCTCGAAAGCAAACGGCTTTGTCGCAAAACCAACAACCAAGATGTCCAGGTCGCGAGCAACCTGAGCCACGATATGCCCCGCGCCACTACCGGTACCACCGCCAGCCCCAAGCGTGATAAACACCATGTCGGCGCCTTCGATCGCCTTTTTGATGTCTTCGCGAGATTCCTTGGCAGCCTGCTCGCCGACGCTCGGGTTGGCCCCAGCACCAAGTCCGCGAGTCGCGTCCTTGCCAATGTGAATTTTGACTGTAGCCTTGGAGTGATGCAAAGCCTGGGCGTCCGTATTGACGACTATAAACTCGACGCCTTCGATACCAGATTCAATCATCCGATTGATCGCCGCACCACCGGCACCGCCGACACCAATCACTTTGATACGCGCAAATGTTTCAATAGCTGGATCGACTGCTTGGGGCATAAGATAGTACCTGTTTAGTTATATGCATATAAGTATACGGCATAGGTACGGATGGTTCAATAATTTATTCGGCCCATTTCAATAACCCATCTATGCTTTAAGCCGCTTACGCCAATCGCGAAGGTCGCTCGACCATCGACCGAAAAACCAGTCGACGGGCAGCAGCCAAACCCCGCACCTAGCCGTATTGAACAACTTTTGTACTCAGAGACCACCCCTGTTAATGCGCTTGTTTCACTTGTGAAAACGACCGAAAAGGCCTTCCACGAATCTGAAGGCTTTGCCGTTCGGATTACCATAATTACCGGCGCCCTGAGCGTCTGGCAGCAAAAGCATGTCGAGCAACATCAGACCGACGACCGTGAAGTAGGCTGGATCATCGACCGTGTCGACTAGCCCGGTGACGGTCTGCAATTTCCCGACCCGGGCCGGCAACTGCAACTGCTCTTTGGCATATTCGGCGATACCCGGCAGCTTGGCCGTACCGCCAGTCAACACCACGCCACCTGGCAGTTTGCGGGCGCGGCGAATGCGCACTAGCTCTTTGTTGACGTATTCGAATAGTTCTTCGACGCGCGCCTCGACAATCATATTGACATCGTCCATCGCAAAATGGTGGTCGCGCACCTCTTTGCCGTCACGATCATTATCACCTTGGCGGACGATCACCGTCGACCGCTTGGGTACTCCGAGCGTGGCGTGTTCTATCTTGACCCGTTCGGCGATATCGAGCTCAGTTTTCAGGCCAATCGCCAAATCGTTGGTGATGTGCGTGCCACCGATCGGTAAGACTGCGACGTGTTGGACTTCGCCGTCCTCGATTACTATAAAGTTTGTCGTCCCAGCGCCGATGTCGAGCACAACGGTACCCGCCTCCTTCTGTTGTCGACTGAGGACTGCTTCGGCAGATGCTAGGCTGGATATCGTGTGGTGCGTCGGTGTTATTTGAGCTCTTTCGAGCGCCATATCGAGGTTGCGCAGATTCGGACTGGCGGCCGTCACCAAGTGAGCGTCGACCTCCAGACGCACGCCATGCATACCGACCGGGTCCTTGATATTACGCTGTCCATCGAGACTATAATTCTTCGCAAAAAACTGGATAATTTCGCGGTTGGCCGGCATCTTGATCACCGCCGCAGCTTCTTCGACCCGCAGTCTATCATCCGAGCTAATTTCGCGGTTGGCAGCGCTAATGGCTATCACGCCCTTGCTATCGAGACCTTCAATGTGCGAACCATTGATATTGACAGTCGCGCGGTTGATCTGCATACCAGAAATACGCTCAGCCTCGGTGATGGCTTGAACTATCGCCTCGGTGACGTCGTCGACGTGCACCACAGCGCCCTTGCGCATACCAATATTCGGCGCCGAGCCATGACCAATAATCGACGGCTTGCCACCGTCATTGACATCGAGCATACCGACGACGCAACGCACCGCCGATGTGCCGACATCTAGACCGATGAAATGTGTTTGAGCCGCATTGGCCGCATTGCTATGCATGTTGGTACTAGTATAGCGCTTTTGCTTCACCTAGAGCAACCCCCCCCCACGTTATATCTCGGTGATGATTTCGGCCCCGTCCGGTGTGATCAGTACGGTATGCTCAAAATGCGCCGCCCAAGAGCCGTCGGCCGTCAGGATGGTCCAGCCGTCGGGCGCGACGTAGACGCGCTCGGTGCCGAGTGTCACCATCGGTTCGATGGCTATGGTCATGCCGGCTGACAGCCATGGTCCGGTGTTCGGTCGGCCGTAATTCGGGATATTGGGGTCTTCGTGGAGCTCATGGCCGACGCCGTGGCCGACTAGGTCTCGGACGATGCCGTACTTGCCTCCCAGCTTGGCCGACTCTAGCACGGCCTGCACGGCGGCGCCGATGTCACCGGTTCGGACGCGGTCATGTAGCGCGGCGATGCCGGCGTGCAACGAGGCTTCAGTGGCTCGCACCAGATCGGTGTGTCGCCGCTCGCGCGGTTTGTCGACGATCAGACTCAACGCGCTGTCGGTGATCATCCCCTGGTAGTTAACGCCGAAATCCAAGCTGAGAATATCGCCGGATTTTATAATTTTCGAGGCAGACGGGATGCCATGCACTACTTCTTCGTTCACGGATATGCAAATGACGTCCGGGAAACCCTGGTAGCCCAGAAATGCCGGTTTACCACCAAGCGCTTGCAGCTCGCTGGCGGCGACAAGCGCCAGATCTTTGGTCGACATGCCGGCCGTCGCCTGCTTGCTGACGGTTTGCAACACGGTCGCCAGCATGCGGCCGCTTTCGCGCATCGAGCGTAGTTCGGCAGCGGTTTTGACTTTCGTATTCATCGAGTAACCCCTTTCATCGTTTAAGTCTTACTTAGTCGTCGTTTAGGCGCTATCTAGGTTAGCGGCTTCGGATTGTCTATCAGGGTCAGAATTTCGTCATGTATAATGCGGGCATCACGGTCGCCGTCGATGTCATGTACCGGGATCTTTTCTTCTCGGAAATGTTGAAGAATCGGCTGCGTCACAGCTTCGTATTCATCTATACGCTTGACGATGGCCTCCTTGGTATCATCAGGTCGACCGCGGCTCATCAGGCGCTTGGTGATTGTCTCTTCGCTAGCCTCCAAATTTATAATACAATGCAGCTCAAACCGGCCATTTCGCACTTGAGTCGTCAGCCAATCAGCCTGCGGAATCGTCCGCGGAAAACCATCCAACACGAACTCTTGCTGTGTGTCGATCATGTCGAAAACCTTGTCGAGAAGTTTGATTATCTCATCGTCACTCAGCAGATTGCCGAGCAGCATTTCCTGCCGACGTTTGCCGGTAACCAGTACTCGCAAAATCTCGCCCGTCGAAATCCAGGCATAGCCGTGTTCATCGGCCAGGATTCGTCCCTGCATGCTTTTGCCGGCGCCAGCGACGCCCATCAACAAGATCATCCTGCTACCGCCAAGTAATAGCTTTTGTATCGGGCAGTAGCTTCCGCGAGGTAGCACATAGTCTTCATATTCGCTCCTTCACTAGTCGCGCTACGACAGCCCCGTCAGCTGCACCTTCCGACTTCTGTTTGACTGCGGCGATGGTAGCGCCCATCGTCTGTTTGGTTATTGGCCCGCTGACGCTGATTATTTCGTCGATCAGTGTACTAACTTCATCTTCGGAAAGTTGACGCGGTAAATACTCTTCGATAATTGCCTTCTCGGTCAGTTCGGCGGCAGCCCGCTCGGCGTTGCCGCCCTGTATATATAGGTCAGCACTTTCCTGTCGTTTCTTGGCTTCCTTCGACAAAATGCCGAGAATCTCGTCCTCTGGCAAGCCGGTATCACGAGCGCTCTTGGCTACCTCGACGTATAATATGGCGCTTTTCAGGCCGCGTAGCACCTGCACACGGTCCTTCTCCCCGGCGAGCATAGCTGTTTTCAAATCTTTATCAATGCGGACTTTGTATGTATTGGCTGTATTGTCTGTAGTTTGGTCCATTAAATATTACATGTCTCCATTTCATTTCCATTCTAGCAAAAAATCTCTGTTTTTTAAACTTTTGACAGATAAGAATCCTGCCGAGCGCGTATAGCGCATCCTATGCGACAGGCTCCGAGCAAGGGCTTCAAATAGTCGAGCAGCAAAAACGCTCCTGGGATAGGAGCGTTTTTGTGTATTAGGCCTCTTCTAAAACCTACCCCGGTCTGCCTAGCGGATGCCGAGCTTGATCTTTTTGACCTTGATGTTCTTCCGCTCCTGGCGGATGATGGCCTTGGCACGACGATCGCGCTTGCTGATGCCTTTGTCAAAATATTGACCGGCCTTGACGATGGCGATAGCGCCGGACTGCTGTACTTTGCGGTTGAAACGGCGAAGTAGGTTCTCCGTCGATTCCTTACCGTCTTTGCGTGTAACTTGTATCATATCTGTTGTATTCTAACCTAACGGGGAGATAATTTCAAGGGTTTTGAAACTATTACCTCTCATTAATGATGTTTTAGACGGATTTCTTCTGAGTAGTGCGTTGTGATTTGAGTACGATGCTCTGCAGCTCTTTGAAGATGGCGAACTGTTTGTTGGTGTAGTAGATCTTGGTGTTGCCTTGCTTCTCGGAGATTAGGAAGCCGACTTTTTCGAGGCGTTTAAGTTCGCGCTGGATGTTGCCTGCATCTTCTTTGATAAGCTTGGCCAGGCCGCGAACGTGTGTTTTGAAGTCAGGATACTTTGCATAAATAACAATGATCTTACGACGGACTCTGGATGTAATAAATACGTCAAGCATAATCTATTTCCCTTTATTTACCCTTCTGCACTATCTAATAAACACTTTGATGATGACGGTCGTGTGGCCAATATATATAAACCCGCATCGTGAGATGCTTAAGGTTACCATTGTTATTCGCACAACGTAACATGTAAAAGTATAGCGGCTTTTGTATGTCGAATCAACAATGTTCGGCATTAATCTCATATATAATATGGGGGTGAGGTATTATTACACGGTTCTAGTGGCCAGCGCACAGTATCACGGCAGCGAGGCTTTGACGTATTCTTCCTCTGTTGATATGGGAGAAGTTGCTATCCGCGCGCTCGTGCTGGTGCCGATGCAAAAGCAGGCTGTCCTGGGCGTTATCACCGGACGGGCTACAAAACCGCGTTTCGCCACCAAAGATATTTTGGAAGTTTTTGATGTGCCACCGCTGCCGGCGCAGCTTCTGGCACTGGCCACTTGGATCCAGGGCTACTACCCTGCACCGCTCGGCATGGTCACGCAACAGATATTGCCCTCGGCTTTGTCGCTCAAAACTATCGCCGAGACGGCCGGCATGACCAGTGATTTAGCTGTACAAACGCACGAGTTGCCGCCGCTGACCGCGGAGCAATCGACCGCACTGGAACAGATGCGTCAGCCCGATACATATCTACTCCACGGCGATACCGGCACCGGCAAAACCCGAGTGTATGTCGAGCTTGCCCTGCGTGCCTTGGCGGCCGGGAAATCGTCGATTATTCTGACACCGGAAATCGGACTGACGTCGCAGCTAGCAGCCAGCTTTCGGGCGGTGTTTGGTGAGCGCGTCGTCGTGGTACACTCGCAATTGACCGCCAAGGCTCGCCAGCAAACCTGGCTACGAATCATCAAAAGCACGTCGCCAGTCATCGTCCTCGGCCCGCGCTCGGCGTTGTTCAGTCCGGTCGCCCGACTTGGTCTGATCGTCGTCGACGAATCGCACGAACCGTCTTACAAACAAGAACAAGCTCCGCATTATCACGCCGTTCGCGTGGCCTCGCAGCTGGCGAATGCTCACGAAGCCTCGCTGGTGCTCGGCTCGGCCACACCGCCTATCATCGACTATTATATTGCGCAGCAAAAGCACAAGCAGATTCTGCGGATGCGCCAGATGGCGGCCGGGAGCGTGACGCCGGCTGACCCACATGCACTTTCAAGACTTAGCCGAAATGGAGCCGGTGCGGTAGGCCGCGGAGATGCTACAAATAGAGCAGCTCAGGCGGCCTACCCTCCGCGCGTGAAAGGTCTTGAAAGTGCATGTGGGTCAGCCGCTAGCAATGTGAAAACTACCGTGGTGGATCTCAAAGACCGAGCCGCCTTTGGCCGGTCCCAATACATCTCGACCGCTCTGCTGAAGGCCATCGACACCAGCCTGCAACGCGGCGAGCAAAGCTTGCTCTACCTAAATCGTCGCGGCACCGCCAGGGTCGTCCTGTGCAACGCCTGCGGCTGGCAGGCCGTCTGCCCGCACTGCGATCTGCCACTGACTTACCACCACGATCTGCACATCTTGCAATGCCACACTTGCGGTTTCAAACAAGCCACGCCAACGTCCTGCCCGGAGTGCGGCAACGCCGATGTCGTATTCAAAGTCGTCGGCACCAAAGCCATCGAATCCGAAGTGCAGCGATTGTACCCGAGCGCCCGCGTCATGCGGTTCGATACTGACAATAAGAAATCCGAGCGATTTGAGCAGCACTACGAAGCCGTGCATGCTGGTGATGTCGACATTCTCGTCGGCACACAATTGCTCGCCAAGGGCCTCGACCTACCGCGTCTCAGCACGCTCGGCGTCATCATCGCCGATACGTCGCTGACATTTCCGGATTACTCGGCAGAGGAACGCACTTACCAATTGCTGGCGCAAGTCATCGGGCGCGTCGGGCGCGGACACTTGGACCATGCCGGTAAGTCCATCAGCCAACGGGTCGTGGTGCAGTCCTACGCGCCCGACCGCCCGGTCATCACGGCCGCGCTGACAGGAGACTGGGACACGTTCTATGCAGCCGAGCTGCGGGAACGCGAAATGTTCAATTTCCCGCCCTTCTGCTACCTGCTCAAACTCACTTGCCGTCGAGCCACTAGCAAGTCTGCGGAGAAGGCTTCTGAACAATTTTTGTACTCAATACAAGAACTGCGCCTACCTCTGTTGATAGAGGGTCCGATGCCCTCATTCCACGGCAAAATCGTCGACAAGTTCGAATGGCAGCTGGTCATCAAATCCAAGCAGCGCACTGCCCTACTGAGTGTCATCCAGGCCCTGCCGAAAAGTGGCTGGAGCTACGACATCGACCCGATCAACCTATTATAGCTAGCCTACTAGTGCCCCCCCCCGTACTCTTTCGGCAAACTAGGTAAGGGAAAATGGTTCGAGGGTTTTACAAAAGTACGCATTGGTAGTATAATCATACTTTATGAACACTCCAAATGGAGCTTTGAGGCCCAATACTATTGTGGGTGTGGATAGTCGCACTAATCAACCCGCCGATCAACCCCTCGTAGCCAGCATGGCCGAGCTACAAGCAGCCGCTACTCGACATAGCGTACCTCTTGAAGATGCCGCGATGATTGCCCTGAACTCATCAGGCATTGCGCATGGCGATATCGTCTATGATAGGCAACGCTTCGAGGTAACATCCCCTAGTGGACGAATCCATCCTGTGGCCCTCACTATTACCGACAAGCCATTTTCGCCTTTCAGACACACTGGTTCCGCGGTTGAGTTTGGTGGCGAGAGCTTGTTTTCGGCGAGTCCACTTGAACCTGACACTTGCACCGATACATACTGGCGTGACGGCAAAAAACTATTAACACTCAATTCTAATTCGCGTAGCAACTGTCATGGCTGCACCTTTTGCGGTACTTACACCTTGGACAAAGACGACGAATTACCCCTGAACACTCAGGAACGACTGGAGATACGAGCCGAGCAGTTAGGCGAAGAGGCTGGTGGCGATCTGTCGGGTCTTGAATCTGTAGGTGTTGTAACGGGTTGTTTTGCGAACGAGCAGAAGCTTGTTGATCACCTGCAGTTGATACGTAATGCTTTTGGCAAGCATGGTTTTGACGGCGAACTACGCTACATCGGCTCACAGCTCAGAAGCCCAGACGCCCTCAAAGCGATAATAGATACCGGTAAATTTGCTTTGTTTTTGACTGTGGAACTTTTCGAACGACGCAAACAGATGATGAAACGCACGAAATCGTCATTAGACCTAGAGGGTGGTCGTAGAGTCCTGGCTATGGCAAAGGACATGGGAGCCGCTACAAGTTTCCTATACATTGCTGGCCTTGATCCACTAAGAGCCTGACAAAATCCCCCCGTTAGCAAGGATATAGCCTCCTTAGCATGATATGAGTCATGGCAATATAGATCAGACTCTCACTTTTCCTGGGGTCAG
>JAYTAB010000048.1:0-16701 GCA_043737735.1 Candidatus Saccharimonadota bacterium
GCACTCGTATCTGCGGCGGCACTAACGAAACTTTCAGTAGGCGTCATGCCGCTAGGATGCTTGAGCGAATGCTCTTTGGTCGTCGCACCAGGATCGGGAGCTTTGTGTGTATTTTCAGATTTGGGCTTATGAGAATCCAGGTAATCATTTGCTACCGCCGAAGCTGTAGGAGATATTGTTCCCAAGAGGAATAAACTCAAGAAAAACAGAGCGATTATGTGCTGTTTTATTTGTATATACCTGTACGAAATTTTGGACGGTTTATTTATTTTGGTAAATGATTTTACTAGCAACCCCATTTATTCACTCCCCTAAGTACTTGCTATTAAAATATCCTGAGTTACAACAAAATACAATAACTTTTTAACCGTTTCCTACGCCTAGGTAGGCATTAACAGTGGCCACTACACCGATCAGACGGTGGCTAGACGCACCGGAGCATGGGGGCGATCCTAGCTTCCGAGCGTAAACCTAGTGCAAATGTTCCGTAGATGGTCTTTGCCGCGTATTTCTACTTCGATAAGATAGGCGTTGTGCGCGAGATGCCTGTCGCCGACTGCGAACTGTATATTTTCCCGTTTGCTGACGTGTGGCCTGTGACCCGTACCAACAAATTGCGGCGATACGTACGCAACGTTTAGCGTGTCTAGCTTTTCTACTAGCTGCGAGTGGAGCCTGACGAGCTCGGCGGTGTTTTCGACCAGGTGCACGGCTGTTTTCTTTGGACCAATCACCGCTTGGCCGCCATAAATAAGTTCGATTGGCGCTGCCTGAGCAAATATCGGTTTTACGGCTTCGGCAATTTCATCATGGGGTAGTTCTGACCAGAATCTACTCACCAGCGTCAGATGCGATGGCAGCGGATTGTAAACATTGCCCACGATCAGCGGATCTACTTCGAGCGTCAACAAATACAAATGCATCTGGCTGGCAAGCTGAAGGGCCTCGGCAACACATATCTTCATATTCGCCGACATCAGGCCGTCCAGGTCAGTGTTCGAATCCGCCCATTGGAATTCGTCGTGTTCATCGGGATTAAGTACAATCTCACCGTCCTCCACTTCTACCAAGAAATTGACCTGTCGGACGTGCGGCTTGCGATCTGTCGTGTAGTCAAAGCCATCAAATACCGTCAGAACTTTCGATACAGTCAGGCCCGTCTCTTCTTTGACTTCCCTGATCGCTGCATCGATAATGGTTTCGCCTGCGTCAACCCCTCCGCCCGGCAATTCGTATTGACCACCAAGGTAATCAGCAGCAGCGCGCCGAACTATCAGAATTTTGCCGTCCCGCGCGACGGCCACTCCCGTGGATATGTGCGTGATGCCGTCCTTGCTGGCTTGCTCACGGATACTTGATTCTGATAAATCTTGCATGTCGTAACTATAGCAAACTATTGCCGTTTAGTACCGTTAGGATGAGCGGTCCTCTTCAGCTGTGTATTACGCGTGGGAATCGGTACTGTGAAAGTTAGAGGTTGACACTGGCTCGCTTAACTTCAAAATTCTCCCATTCAGGGAGGGTTATAAACGCTTTGGTAGTTGCAGAAAGAGTTATTTTTGCCATAACATCCATACTACACCAATTCTGTCGATATTGCGTGAAGGCGGGACCAGGACAGCACTGCTCACGGCCAAGAAAAAAGCCCGACACGAGGTCGGACTCTTTTCTTGGTTGCGGGACCAGGACTCGAACCTGGGACCTCGTGGTTATGAGCCACGCGAGCTGCCGCTGCTCCATCCCGCGCTATCGGCGTAGTAATGTCACTAGGACACTATCACTTTTACTCATACATCATAGCAAACAGAGGTACATGTGTCAATTATAGAACATTAGAGAGCTATATCGCCGGTCAACCATGCAGACAATAACAATATGCAGGTCAGAACAAATGCCGGAATTAACACATAGAACAGAGCTTTGCCTAGGAGGCTTTTTGATTGATTCAGAAAACCAATTTGATGGTTATTCTCTCCAAATAATCGTATAGCCGCCAAGAGGAGGAGTACCATATATGCCCCAACAGCCACAAAACCGACCGTGCTCCAAGGGCTGTATGTATTCTCGTCGTGGTTTTGGTTTTGATAGGCGCTAATCACAAACACAACTACAGACATATTTCCGAGCACCAAGATAACATTGTCGAGCTTTGTTCGATGCCTGGGAATCAGCATGAAAAATATGAGCGCGCAGGCGGCTATTCCACTGCCCGGATATGTCCCGGTCATTCTCCGCGCCTGTGCAGGAAGAAATTCATCCAAGCCTGCATATTACGTTGATACAACGGCAAGTGTTTGCGGGCTTCGCTCGTCCCCGCCGCCGTGTCTGTAGTAATTGCCGCCAGCCCGCTAACATGTGCCATGGCAATCGCCTTGGGAACGATAAGCTCCTTCTCGCCGGGTGCCGCTAGCCCAGAGTTCTGGCGTGCTGCCAGCTCGAGATATTGCGGCGTATTGTAGTACTGGTTCTTGAGTCTCTGATTGTCATTTTCCAGTTTCTGTAAGTCATTTTCCTGATGCAGCCTAGCAATCTGTTGCTCAAGTTTATAATTCGATTGAATCGCCCGCGCTCCACTCCAACTGACCAGCAACACAATGCAAGCAAACATAATCAGCCCCAGCGACCGCACATCACGCAACAGCATTATGAGCGGATGATTGAGAACGTTTTTTGTATTTTTGAGAAAATTGAGCATAGTTTTGTGCTACTAATTATATAACTTCGCGGCGTTATCTGCTATACTCTCATCTGTTAGCTTCGGTATTATCCGGGGCTACCGAATTTGTCTCAGGGGGCGTAGCTCAGTGGTTAGAGCAGTCGGCTCATAACTGATTGGTCGTAGGTTCAAGTCCTACCGCCCCCACCATTGTGTTTATGATTAATATGTGCTATAATACTTAGATGACTCATACACCTTCGGAATTCCCTGAGAAGCCGAGCTTTGGATCCGACAATAGCGAGTCTGTTCGTCGACCATTAAAAATCTTAGGCGCAAAAGACTGCGATTCTACCGGCACAGTTTCGTGGCAAGATTACTTATCGTCGCAAAATTTAACTGAGGCTTGGGCAGCACCCGCCGGCAGTCCATATAGTGGATATGTAAATACCACGACATTGGACGGCGTCAACAACCTCGCTCAAGAAATAAAGCCGCGATATTCTGAGGCTGAGGAAAAAAGTCGTAAAGAACTTCTTGCGCTTATCGCAAACCCACTACTTGATCACAAGACGGCAGTGGTTCTCGATTCAGGAGGTAGCCATAGTATTGCTATGGCAGTAGAGCTAGCCGAAATAACAGGTCACCAGCCGGTCATATTATTCGATGAAGATCCTGCAGCCGCAGGAGCTGGTCCGCAATCGATTCAGGAGACAGCAACAGCGTTATATTACGCAACTGAAATTGAGTATATCAAAAAGACAGGAAAAATAACGGCTGATTCACCTCCCGTATTTGTGATGGACTGCCACAGACCAGAGGGACGGCCAGTTTTACCATCAGCCACTGAACTAAGGTTAAACGGAATTGAAAAGATCATATACTTAAATGAAGGCGACCAGTCGGGTAGAATAAACGAAGTCTATCAATCAACCGACCGGTTACCACGCGATCTCAAGGACACAGTCGCTGAATGGACTAATGAGGGTTTACAAATGTACTATACTGGGATTAGCCCTTCGAGGCCGGATCGCGATTGCCATGACATGCACCCACTTCCAATAACCCGATTCGATGCGGCCACAAAAATAGCCGATCTCAGCTCTTTTTATATAGCTAAGCTGTAGTATCTAGTTGTCGAAAATATTTTACTACGGCAAAAATTATAACTTAATACAGGCGTTAGGCGGTATCAATATATAGAGCATGTCGTTTACCGTTGCATATCGGGTGCATCGGGGGGTGCCCCTTGAGGTATACTATTTTCATGTGGGAAACCACTAGACCTAAACTTGCAGTAATGTAGGCATGGTCACAAATCCGTATCAAACAAATAAAGCTCGTCATGAGTCTACTGTTTGATACGGTCATTGCTGGAAACGGCAGTGGGCGGCTTCGGCCGTCGCTCGTGGCGGGCTTTTTTAATTCGCCACATTTACCACCCCGGAGGCATTGTGCGTAAAACCAGACTTCTTATAATTACCGCATCAGCAATTGCAGTCCTAGGATCTTCATTATGGTTATTGCCGATGACAACTTATAAGACCGCTAATGAGATACCGTACGGTTGTGAAGTGCTATGCACGGATGACTCCATAAGTACCCCTGCGATTAAATCTGTATCGATCACCCATAATGGCCAAGGTATAAAAATAAAGAATAACGGTACTAGTCAGCTTAATTGCGATATTATTGCCGTGAGCGATCACTTCTATAGTGATGCCGTGTTACGGCCCGGGGAGTCTAAAACATTTGATTACAAAGACTTTACTTATCGGAATGTAAGGTTAGACACCAGACACATTAAGCCTGATAATCTCTCGCTACAATGCACTGCGAATGGAATAAATTATGCGAGCAAATACGCATTACAATAGGTAAATTACATTATGACATAATATGCTTAATAACAGGGGTGGTCAGTTTCAAGTGTCGCACTTGACAAGACACTATACTGAAAAAATTACTGATCTACCCCTGTTAGCATCATGCGTACAATCATCATTGTGCGACATAACGCAACCTAGCTAGGGTATTCTTTTCATTATGATCGCCCCGCGGCATTACATCGTCCGACGAGCATACATCAGGTTAATTCTCGGTCAACCCCGTCCACCACTAACAGCCTCTCCTGCTGACATAAATCAGCCTCGACATCGCCTAGGTTACTCTTATTGTATTCACGCGTACCGGCTACCGCCGACACGGGTCTGTGCTAAGGTTTGTTGCAGTAGCTACCTAGGTTCTTATACAACCAGCCGACACTCCAATACTTTGCTATATACTTAGGCGACAGGTTGAATGTTACGGCCAATATCCGCTCACAGGCGAGCCGTGCGCCATTGGCATGCATCCCCGGTCTCTATAGTAACTGAGGAGATTTACCCCTGTGCAATCGACTAGGTGTGGTCAGCGGATTTTCCGCTGACCAGGATTATCCACAGAAAACTACAAAAGGCTGGTTTGGTCATGCGATGACTTATCCACAGACTTCTTAGGCTGAGATTTCGCCTCCAGACGGTCTTTAACCGCAGTGATGTCTTCCACCGAAGGTAAGTCTTCGGGCAGGGTTCCACCGGTTTCTCGCATAGTACTACGCACAAGCACACCAACGCTCTTGTGGAGCTCTTCCGCTCCTTCTTGATCATAAATGTAGCTCTTAGTATACGCGTCATTGATGAGTGCCTGCTCGGTCTGCGTTATGCGGAAGTAGTGTGCCGCCAGTTCTGCGGAATCAATCTGGTCTAACAGCTTACCCTCCTCAATCCCTTTGAAAGCTTCAGCTTCCACCTGGTCCATGTTATACATTGCCGAGACACCAGCGGAGTGAAATTTGTCTGGGTTGGTTACGTTGTGGATGGTCGTGGCCAGGTGGGTTAACCCTTCCGTACTAGTTTCAACGCGGTCGCGGAGGTTTTGTCGACGAGAATCCAAGAACCGTTGGTCTTGCACTTCTTGCCGACGTGTTTGATTTACAAAATATGCCTGGGCGGCGGCAATTTCCGGTTTACTCGTATCGCCGGCCTGGAAAATTAAATAACAGGCATGCCGGGTCAGAAGATAGGTCGCAGCCGGCCTGCCACCACTTTTTACGGATGTCAGTAAAAAGTGTTTTTCCACAACCCCACCATTGGTGGAATGAGACATCATCGCCTTTTTAATTGCGTTGTGGAAATCTTGCCATTTATAGTAGTCCACAAGCGCCATGAGGTCCCGGGCGTCCCAAAACTCCACGCCACTTACGACCTTCTTAATATCCTCGAACGTCGGTTTTGATTTATCTGGAATGACTAGACTTGGCATGATATGTTTCCTTTTTCATTTTTTAGTATCGAGTAGTTCGTCAAGTAAGCTGCGGAGCTGCGGAAGTTCATCAAAGTTGTTCTTGCGCTGCCGATCGGTAAGGTAATTCTTGTCGGAAAGTACTGGTTGACGAGTGGCGTTTTCGAGATTTTTGCGTGCACTGCCAGCGATCCTTCCGCCCTGGCTCGCAACCCTCATGTGTTCTTGAAGTGTCTCTGGGTTCGTAGACTTAGTAATCTCAGTGGTTGCCTGCTCTCCGAGAGTTGATAGCGTCAGCTCAATTGGGGTCATATTGTCGCGCAGGGATTGGCTTTTTAAACGTTTAATCAGTTTGTGTTGGCTCGTACTTACGCCAAAGGTCTCAACGGAAATAGCATCCGTCAACAGGCCAGCGTACTTCGACATCCCGCGCCTGTCCCACTCAGCGGTTAGCAGTTCTCGACTGGCCTTATTACGGATGCGGGCGTCGATCCATTCGTCGTCGTATCCCTTTGCTCGGTACAATGTGATTGCCCGCTTAATCGCAAGCTCTGGGTTCTGTACCTCCTGCAGCCGCTCAAAACCGACTTTAGCGAGCCATTTTTTGAATGGTTCAACCTTAGCCGATGGTATTGATTGAATGACCCTGAAGATGCCTTCTATATCAATGAAAGTGGTGTTCTGCGCACCTCTGCCGTTGGTGCTGAACGGCAGTGATTCGGTTATGTCGTTCCAGTGCGCCTTCAAGCCGGGGTCGCGATCGCGCAGGTCGCGCGAGTAACGCGTACCATCAGTAGTATCCGCAAGGCTCTCGAGCACGTCCTTGACAGAGAACCACCATTCTCCTCCGTGCATCAACTTGCGTATTTGCCTGCGCTTAAACAGTTCGATCTTGCCCTCGCCTTCAATTGGCAGTGAGATTGGTATGTTATTCATATAAACTATAGTATATCCGCTGACCACAACAGATGCAATAGTGTACATGTTGTGGTTTTTTCCGCTGACCACAAAGCCCAATTACAACCCCGTAAGGCCAGGCTTTCTTGTCGGCGGACCAGCCCCACCTATTCGTCGAGTCTTCAATCAGCTAATCCTGGTTATTGATTGGCTACACAGCGTTAGACAGATTGGGCGGCACATAGCCATAGCCGCTGCAGGCCTGCATGAGCTTGGAAAAGAACACCCCTTCCACGCCACCGCTTAAAGGGTATTTCGGATATAGGCCATAGGCCACACTGAACTGGCCGGCGCGAGTTACTTCATTACCGTCGTAGTGGAATGAATAATTGGTCGTGATCAACGCGTTATGGCTTTGTGGGTTTTCCGCTGTTGGTTCGTCATAAGACTCGAACATTTTCTGCACATCCTTAAACCATTGGGTTTCGATGGCTTTCTTATCGACACTGGTCGGCGCGTTGACGTCAATAAAGATTAGAAACGGCAGGTCGTCAGTCTCTTTCTTAAGTGCCTTGTTGAATAGCGGCTGGACATCACCGAGCATGGACTTACGGAGATCGGGTTCGCCCTCGGCGTGTATAATTCCCGGCCGCTGGCGACTCTTGGCTTCTACGGCCACATGCACGTCAGTTTCGGCGTGGTGGGCGATGAACTCGGCACGACGGCGCTTAGGTTTCTCTAACGGGTAGAACTCAAGGGAGCAACCCATGCGGACGAACAGGGAAGCTACGGCGATCTCATATCGGACGCCCTGATATTCATGCCGGTCGCTTAAGCGCCGCATCCATTCCGCGGGCATGTAGCCTTTGTGGGTTAGCAGGTAAACGTCGAAAGCCAAGCTGATTATTGATTGCATATTTCCTGTGGCCACAAAGGTCTGTAAATTCTCGGTAACCTGTTGGAATTCTTGGTTCTTGCCTGGCGGGTTGGCCTTCATCTCATCCAGGCACCGTCTGATAAAGTGACGTTCGGCTTCGGGCTTCGCGCTCTCGGTGCTCCACCATTCCTTGCCAAGGGTCATCGTTAGATTCCAGATGATTAGCTGGTGGAACGATAGGTCGGGCTGAGGTATCCAAAGTAGCTGATTAGCAACAGCCAGGAAACTTTTGCCCTTGAAGGTTACCGTGTTCGGGAAACCTATGTATATACCTTTGGACTCCAGATAGCGCCGCTCGGACTGAGCTTTGTAGTACGAGGCCAGGACTTCCGGCGGTACTTCGCTGTTTGGCCGAGGTGGTGTCAGGCCTTTTGGCAGACAGCACTTCTTATATTTAACACCGCTGCCACAGAAGCAGATCTCATTACGGCCCAGCTTGCCCGGCCTGTGCTTTGCGGGTTTACTTCTCATAATGCTAATCATTATACTCTATACTGAGCTATTAGCGCTTGTGTCAACATTCAATCATGATATTATTTACTAACTTTTTGAACCGCTACGTTCAAATGAACTCTTCCTATAGCTATTAGAGTGAGTAGACCTGTTCGATATCCTTGGCGCTGTGGCGGCTTATAGCGTTCTTCCAATCGATATCTGAGCTATTGATTAGCCAGTCAGATACATTGCTCATAAGTTCAAGATTTATGGCTTCAGCCCCACCAAGCATAAGCATATTATTCTGTTCTTCAATTTTCCCTCCCTCCAATCTGTTATTATGAAATGATGAATATAAAAAACGTATCTATTCCCTGCTCCGGCTATTCATTAGCTGCTGACTGGTATGAAAACGAGAGTTCCGATAAGGTTATTATCGCATTACTTGGCTATAGTTCTAGCAAAGAGCGTAACAGTGACTTCCTGTTGGCATTAGGCGAAAAAACCGGTATGAATGTGCTCACCGTTGATTTGTCGGGGCATGGAGAAAGTCCAATTGAATTGAATAAAACTCGTCCAGGACAACATTTACTTGAGACGATAGAAATATTCGACTGGCTTAAAAACCAGCATTCAGACGCCAAAATCACAGTTTTAGGCACAAGTTACGGCGGCTTCTTGGCTGCATACCTTACGAGATATCGCAACTTCGATAAATTGGTACTCCGAACGCCTGCAATATACATGCCATCAGATTTATTTTCATTGCAGAATCACATAGACAGAGATTACACGTCTAATGTTTTCCGAAAGGATAAGCAGGCAGTGACTAACCATCCGCTATTCAAGCAGGCTTCAGCCTTCGACGGGAGTACTTTATTGGTTGTACATGAATTAGATGAAGACGTACCCGTACAAACAACTGACGTCTACAAAGATATATTTTCTTCAGATGTATACGTAGCTTCAGGTTTCAAACACTCAATGAGAGACACGTCAAATCCTGCAGAAGGTTTAGTTACCTATCAAGACACGATCGCGAATTGGATAATGCAGTAGTAACTGCTCACACCCTCACCCAGCAATAGCAGCCAGTGACGCGAAGTAACCCGTCGGGTTACTTTTGTTTTTGGTGCTTCTGCGCCACGTCGTGGTGCAGAGCGACAGTACCGTCGCCAGGGCTTTGGCGCCTTTTTGGGTTTTGCCGCCAAAGCTGCGTTTCCGCTTCAACACCAACTGCCGTAGGTCTCGTTCGGCTCGGTTGTTGTCGCAGGGAGTGTCGGCCGGTAGGCAGACAAACAGCCGGTCTTTGCCGGCTCGGATGAGCTGAGCTTTCAGTCGTGTTAGCTTGGCCGGTTCACCGGCCGCGGTGGGTTTCGTCCGGATCAGTTGACGGAGTTGGCTCCACAGTGAGCTAGCTGCCGCTTGTCTCCTGGGCTTGTCGTATGGCGTTGCCAGATACTGCCGCAACTGGTCGTAGATAGCGGCGAAGCCGCTATACCACTCCGCGACATATGGCAGCTGCGCTGCTGGCAGATTGTCGTTGTACCGTACGTCTCGGATGTTGCGATACAGATGTGCCCAGCAGAGCTGTTGGCTTCCTGGCAGTTGGGCATTACGGTACGGTCCGTAGTCATCCGAGATACGAACTCCTGCAAATGGTTGGTCAGTGTTCTGACCAAGTAGTTCCTGGGCATGCCGAGCTCCTCGGCTGTCTTCCAGAGCGAAGCAGACCGCTTCGCTGGTAGCGTCAGCGAGATCCCAGGCGTAGCCGGAACCTTGCAGTTCTTGGATTGGCCAAGGCGTCTCGTCAACCTGGTCAATCGGAGCCGCCCGGATGTCGGCTTTGAGTTGGTTGTAGGCTGGCAACCAAGCCAAGTGGGTGGACTGCATGATGCTGACGATTTCACCGTCCGTGACAGCCAAACCGTACAGCCCGAGTAGTAACTGAGACACTTGCGAATAGCTAAGTCCCATCCGAGCAATGAGGTCAACCACCAACAGCCGGACATTCGAGCCGAGGGAGACCTCGGCTCCGCCGAGCTCTCGACCGGCAGTCGTCCGGCCACAGGCCGTACAGACACCTCGGGTAATAACGTACTTTGTCACCAGGTGTGGATGGTAGTCAGGTGTCAGCTCCGGCAAAGGTATATCCTCGACGTAGCGGACATGTTCTGTCAGGTCCGACAGCTTGCTTCCACAGTGTCTACAGGCGGCTACCAAGCAATGCTCGGTAGCCGTGACTGCTTCTGGATTCGGCACTACCCGACGGTAGGAGGCCGCGTCCCGCGGCAAGGCAACCGGGAGTGGTAGAGCTGGCACGGTTCTGCCGGTTGGTGGTCGCCGCCGCTTGCCAAAGACCAAGTTCTGAAGTTCGGCGATCTGAATGGCTTGAGTATCTAGCTTTGCCTGCAGGGCGGCGATACGTTTCGGACACTCTTTGTGCTCGGCCGCCAACGCGTCGAACCGGGATTTGAGCTGTCTGTACAGCCGCTTGTAGTTACGGCCCTCCTGGAGTTGCCGTTGTATTTCCTGTTCACTTGCACGAAATGCCATATACTGCCACCTTTCCGTCATCTGCTAGTAGCATATGACGGCTGCCCCTGGCAGGGCAGTTAATATTTAGGCAGGGTGTGAGCAGTTACATGCAGTAACATTGTTTTTATAGCATAACTATGTTATTATAGTCCGATGCGAAACGTCACTCTTCTGCACAATCCCGTTCTTGAATACCGCGCAGACAGTAGCGTACCCGTGAATATTGCTGCAGTTGCAGCAAGGATTGCAGGAGTTTTGGGTGGAGAACTTGTAGAACAGGGCGATTTAGGCGACAACAGAGCTTATTATGTACCTTTTGCCGCCGTAGAAAAGCCACTAGCAGATCAATATGGCATAACTGGTCACGGAGATGTGTATGGCGGCATAGTTACGGAACCGCAGCATGCTGATAAAGCGATATTACATCATCTAACAAATATGGACGCTCGACACCCAAGCTGGTACTCCCCTGAGTTCTCACGAGCTGTCCAAGACGTTGTCCTACCCGGATATACAACCTTTACCGAGGAAGATAGTCTTAAAGCATTTGATCTGATGCAAGAACAAGGTTTAGGAGTTCGTTTTAAAGATCCCTCAAATACAGGCGGGTTAGGTCAGCAGTTTATCGGAAACAAGAGAACTCTAGAGTCCGCATTATATGAACACGGCGACAAAATCAAAAGTGCGGGTGCAATATTCGAAGCAGATTTAACAGACCATCAAACTGTGACCGTAGGCTACATCGAGCTCGATGACGATGTATACACCTGGTTCGGCAAACCGTATGACGTGCAACATAATGGCATGACACGTTTCGGAGGCAATGAATTAACCGTTGTTCGTGGAGACTTCGACACACTCGACCCGCACAGCCCTGATGCTGAAACTAAATTGGCAATCCTTCAGACTAAAAAAGTGTTTGGGGCTTATAAAAATCTTGGGGCAATAATCACGCGAGGTACGTTTGATGCAGTGCAAGGCTTAAGTAAAGATGGTAATTTTATATCTGGCATAACTGATCCCTCTTTGCGCCCCAGCGCCTCATCAGCTGCAGAAATAAGGGCCATCGAAGTGCTTGCAGAAAATGCTCAAGCTCAAGCCGTAATCACACGCTTAGACTACGATTATGCAAAGGTACAGACTGCCGACTCACATCCTAATCGTGAATTGTTTGTTGAACATAGCCGAATGAATATATTCGTTGAAGTAGTCGACGTTAAATAGCTTGATTCATAAATCTTGCAGAACGTTCAAAGACAGTCGCGCTATACAGAAAGCAGCAATTAGTACCTGTAACTCTCATGAACTGAAGAGGCAAAACCAGTCCAGTACTCATAGCTCAGCAATGGCGACTCTTGCACGAATAACCACTCGACCAAGTGACTCAGTAGTAGTTCAAAACTTATAGCTTCTGCCCCACCACACTGCAGCTCCAATAATGACGCAAACGACTCTTCCGAGGAGTAGTGCGTCATTTTTGTTGGTCATACCGAGACTTTACCTGGAGCAGACTTGATGCAACTTTCAATCAATTGATCTACAATAGCTACATAAGCATAGGCAATAACATTACAAAGGTTAAAATATGAAAAAGTTAGATCAAAAAGGATTTGGAGTGGTTGAGTATATACTGGCCGTCCTCGTCATAGCCCTACTAGTTGGTATCGGATTTTATGTGGTCAGCGCTGACAGGAATAAAAAAGAGAACGCCAAAACCGCTGAAACTGCCAAAACCATTAAAACTGCAGATCAAAAAGCAAAAGCCAAACCCGTTGAGCAGCCAAAGGTTGAGTATGTTGAACTCAAAGATCTAGGTATTAAGTTTAAACAAAGTGAAAAGATGAGTGACTGGTCCTACGTCGTTGACCCGCAAGTTCCTATGACCAGATACGTTCACAGTGCGGCTCACGTCAAGAAAATCGACGAGTGCAACAAGGGTGGACAGTATCCATCACTTGGTACTCCCTCAGAAAAATCGTTTGCCGCATTCTCGAAAATCAATGGCACTTTCAACGCAGACAACTCACCTGGCGACAACCTAGTTAAACAATTTGATACGTTTTATATCTCGGCTGGTTATCCAAACGGAGCGCCCTGCCTGAACGAAAACGGCGTAGGCTATCCAGTTGAAAGCTCGCCCGCGGGCGCACGAGACGCACTTCTTGAAGCACTCAAGACTGCCGAAAAACTCTAGCGGCTGATCGCAAATCTGCCAAAATAATTTGTCCGTAATTTGCACAATACGCTTATCGTTGCTTTATGTGTATTTCAGTGGTATTATTCTTGAAATATTACGAACTAACCTATCCAGGTAGGTTATTAATGAGGTAGAATGAACCGTTTAGAAGATCTGACACCTACACCCGACACCGCGGAGCTATTGCTCGAGGCTAGACCAGACACTTATGTAGCAATCAGCGAACTCCCAGAGGTCAGCATGCCAGTGTGCTCTGCTCCTCTCGCCGCAAAGGAAAGTTTTGCGCGCAAACTCGGCGATACGCTGAGGGATGACAACGATCTTTTACCAGATCCAGACATGCTGCGCGGCAAAGCGTTCCGAGTAGTTGGGCTCGGTGATGAATCCAAGATCACAACAGTGGATAGAGTCCTTCCTACTACGAGGAGGTCTGGTGACACCCAACAGACTGCACTCTGCATTCAAGCGATTGGTAGCCTGCTGCACGACGAAGTGTGTGGTGAAGACGACAGAAAACAAGTTCTGTCTGCTTTTGTTGCGTCGATTGTTAGTCTAGTGATCGAAGACCCGACCAAAAATCGCGCCACATTCGACGCGTTTACCGCCGTGCACTTGTTGGGCCAAGGATTCGATCTGCGCGAACAGCTGTACGTATAGCGACCCCTTGTGATACTGTTCACCCTGTTCTATACCTTATTTGACGTATGTGCTATAGTACTTATGTAAACTTTAAACAAAAACAACATGAAAAACTCAAAAACCAACGGTATGAAGTACGAATTCATGCCCAAGCCTAGTTACAAAACGAAGAAGAAATAGCCTCTGCATGCGCTCGCCTGCTGCCAGCTTGCGTAATTGCTAGTTGGCGTCGCGGCGCATGAACAATACCCAGGCGATCAGCCAACCGCCAGCGATATATGACAGCAGTACAACCAGTGCATTGGGATAATTATGCCCATGTGTCTGAAGCACGGCACTCAGAGTACCAAACGGCAGATATTTGGCATTCTCTTTGAGTAGCAACCCGAGTAGCGTCTCGCCCAAACCCGGCACCAAAAACAGGATAGCTATGACGCCGACTTGATTGCGGACGATGGCGGCGACGATCAGAGCCAGCATGGAGTAGCCCCAGCCATACAGTGCGCTATGCAACAGCAGATCGCGAATCGGGAAATCCTGCGGGGATAAGCTCAAGCCTTTGGCGTGTAGGCCTAGATAGGTCAGCCACGGCGCCAGTGCACTCACTAGCAGAGTCAGCAAGACCGCAAAAACCGAAACAACAATGATTTTCGCTAGCAACACGCGCGTCCGACTGGCAGCCGATGTTAGGGTGTAGAGGATGGTGTTGTAGCGGTATTCGTGTGTCATCAGCAGCACTCCCACGAACGAGATGATCATCCCGAGCGCCACTGCAGCACCCATGACCTCGGAGGCCAGTTTGCCCGAATCTGTGACATTGCGGGTCTGATGAAAACCCTCGATGTAGAACGCAAAGAATATGGTTATGGCAAGACACAGCGCGATGATGACGTAGGTCGATCGAACCGTCAGGAGCTTACGAAATTCGGCACGGATGGCGGGTATCATATGGCGACCCCTTTGGCTTCTGCGGTGTCTTTGGCGACGCCGTTGTTGGCTTTGTGAGTTTTGTATTCCTGAGCGTCGGCCGTCAATTCTAAGAAGGCTTCTTCCAGCGAGGCTGATTGATTGGCGAGCTCTAGCAGAGGGACTCCGGCGTCATAGGCTAGCTTGCCGATATCGTCGGTTTTGACGCCTTCGACCAGCAGACCACCGGTGTGGCGCTTGAACACCAATAAGCGCTGGTGTAGAACGCGTTCCAGTTTCGACAAGCTACCGGTTCGGACGAACACGCCGCTGTGACTACTGCCTCCGATGAGTGCAGCTATCGAAGTGCTGGCGATGAGTTTACCCTTGCCGATGACGACGACATTGTCGGCCATCATAGCCATTTCACTGAGCAAGTGGCTCGATACGAACACGGCATTACCATCGTCAGCGTATTGCTGCAGGAATTTGCGCAGCCAGGCGATGCCCTCGGGGTCGAGTCCGTTGGCCGGTTCGTCGAGCAAAAGGTATTTGGGGTGGCCAAGAATGGCGGCGGCGATGCCGAGACGCTGCGCCATGCCAAGTGAGAATTTGCCAGGCCCCTTGCGCGCGACTTCGCTGATGCCAACGATGTCTAGGACCTCATCGACCCGCGACTGTTTGATACCGCCGGCATCTGCTAGAACGCGAAGGTGATTGCGCGCTGAGCGCGTCGGGTGAAAGGCTTTGGCTTCCAGTAGGACACCAACAACTTTGGATGGCTGGGCGAAGTCGTGCAAACCTTTACCATCATAGGTTGTCGTGCCGCCCCCAGCATCAAGGCCGAGCATCAGACGCATAGTGGTCGATTTGCCGGCGCCGTTCGGCCCGAGGAATCCGGTGACCTTGCCGGTTTCGACATGAAACGACATATCGTCGACAGCCTTTTTGCGCCTATAAGTCTTCGTTAGCCCAATTGCTTCAATCATATGTTTAACTATAGGGCACGCACGCCGTAAATACTACACTACCAGAGGCATCGCCGCTCTGTGCTGTTGTATTTTGTACAGTAATTCGTCTGTTGTGGTCGCCGCCATCAGCTCCTCGCGGAGCTCACGGGCTCCTTCGAAACCATTGACATAGACTTTGCAAAATCGATTCAGCGTCGGGACATGGCGTTCGCCCTGCCGCCAGGTGTCAGCAAATAGCATGATCTGTTTTTCATACAGCGCCAGGCGTTCGGCGGGTGTTTTGGACGGCCACGGACTATCCGCTGCAAAAACATACGGGTCGTGGAAAATTCCCCGCCCGATCATAATGCCATCGAGCTTGTAGGTTCCAGCCAGCTCGAGGCCCTGCGCACGACTCATGACGTCGCCATTGCCAACGATAAGCGTATCCGGCGCCTGGCGGTCACGCAGTTCCCTAACCTGCCCGATGACATCCCAGTGCGCCGGCACTTCGCTCATCTCGCGGCGTGTTCGTCCGTGGATGCTCAGCATATCGAGATTGTGTCCAAGCAAAAATTCGTGCCAGGTCAGGTCAATAGTATCGAATCCGAGCCGAGTTTTGACACTGACAGGTAGCCGGCCATTTGCACCAGCCTGGGTCGCCCGGATAATTTCCGATGCAAGTGGCCTATCATTGATTAGCGCACTACAAGTGCCATTACGCACGACCGTTTTCTCTGGGCAGCCCATATTGATGTCGATGCCCGCAAACCCCATTTCGACGAGCTCGGCGGCTGTTCTGTAGAAATTGTCAGGTGTTTTGCCCCAAATCTGGGCGATCAGCGGACGCTCCATGGCAGTGTGCTGTAGCTTTTTCATCAGCCGCGGCCGGCCCGGACTCTGCAGACCATCAACATTCACAAACTCCGTAAAATATAGATCCGGCGCCGCGCAGTCGGCCACAATCCGCCGGAACACGGTATCGGTGACGTCGTCCATCGGCGCCAGGACAAAAAACGGTTTTGGGAGATCTTGTAGTTTCATAAGAACACTTAGCGTCGGAGTGCGCCGAGATTTACCAATGCTGTATACGCGATCGGGCGCGCCGAGTTATGTTGGCGGGCTTCGAGGAGTCTGTCGGTCCAAAATGATTGCCGTAGGGACTGTTCATCAATTGCAGTTCCGATAACACGACGAGCCCGCCACATTGGAACTGAAGACATAACATCCGAAATTCGAGCCGCTATTTCTGGTGCCGGTTTGG